>JADFQN010000019.1 GCA_022561755.1 Bacteroidota bacterium | reverse complement strand
GGCGCTATATCCGTTCATGAGAGCTACTATCAACATGATAGTCTATCTTGTTGGGGGATTTATAATACTTTGCCTTCGGTTTAACGACGCGAATATTCTAAGCGCTCTGCTTACCGTCGTTTTAATGGTGATAGTGATGGGAAGCATAGGTATTCTGGCCGCGAGCTTTACACTCGTCTTCAAGCAGGGAGATCCGTTTACGGCCCTTCTTGTGCTTGCCTCAGGTATGCTTAGCGGAACCATGTATCCGGTCGGGGTGTTGCCTGAATGGCTGCAGGGAGTTGCCAGATTGCTGCCGCAGACCCATGCTATAGAGGCCATACGCATAGCAATCCTTCGCGGCGGATCGCTTTCTGAAGTAGCTCCTCAATTAATCGTGCTTGCGTTATTTGCTGCGCTACTCGTTCCACTCGCGCTACTTGTCTTCAGTGCGGCAATGAATCGTGCCAGGATTGAAGGCAGCCTCGCCCACTATTAGGCTTTTAACCGTCCGGACGGGCAAAACCCGCGTTTAATATCGCGTCATGCAATACTCTTGTACAGCGGATGCAATGTTAGCATTCGAAGTCAAGCCGCAAGGATTCCTACCCGGTTGGCCCCACCAGGGCATCAAACAGGACCGCGACATCCTGCATATCAACTCGGCCGTTGCCATTGAAGTCGAAATATCTTTGATTGTCCATGACTTCCGCTGAATCCAGGTTTACAAAGAGAGCTACGACATCGGCGAAATCAAGCCTGCCGTTTCCATTGATGTCTTCGCCCGCATCGAGGCTCCCGTTGTAGTTGAGGTCCTCGCCCGCGTACGTGCGCATCGCCCAAAAGACGTTGTTTCGTAGGAAGGTCCGGGAGTCATCGTTATCAATCGCGCGCGAGGCAATGTCCTGAAACCCTTCCGGCTTGAGGGCCGCTACCATCGCAAAGTTCACCGTGATGGACTCGCCTGGCTCCACGCGCGGGATCGGACCAATCGGGAACATCCCAATCCAGTTGCCCTGCGAGGTCAGGCCGCCCTCGGCGAGGCGCTCACGGAGTGTTCTGGGATCGCCGGGAACCGGCTCATCCAGCGGCAGGGCCGTCGCCATACGCCGGTAGCGCTCGTCGTCGTCTGCCGGGCGGGCGAGTTGGTCGATTCCGTTGCTAAAGAGCCAGTACCGCGGGTTGACACGAGGGGCTGCATAACCGTCGGCGACGTATTCGTCTTGCAAGAACGGATGGAAGAAGCGGCGTCCACGAACGGGGTCCTCCCACTCGGCCCCCAGGAAAGCAATGGCTCCATAGGTATTCAGGCTCTCCTCTTGCCCGCCCAGATTCCACGCGTACGACACAAACTGGGAGTCGGGCGCAGCATCGAGCAACGTTCCATCTACATCGTAAATGGGATACCCAAGGAATCCCCTTCCGCCCTTGTTGAAAAAGTTGCCGCCCACTTCTGTCGTGGTGATCACGTTGCGCACCACCATGTCTTCCCAGATGCCCACATACACAGAGTCCCACGCGGCGCTGGAGATGTTCGTGATCTCGTACTCGAGGATGACGAAGTACTCCGTGAACGGGAAGCTCCAGGCGTAGGAGCGGCTCTCTACGTGCATTCCCAACTGTCCCTGCGGATCGGGTGTGGGGGTTAGCGTGCCGGGCACCACCGTGGCTGTGTCCACGAACGCCGCAACGAAATCCTGCTGGCTGATCGCAAGCGGCGTGAACGAGGGCGATTCGGGAAGCGATGACCGGCGCTCGAACAGGCTTGCCTGAACCACCTCGTAGCCCGTTGCTCCGGCCGAGTAGCCTCCGCTGGTGGTGATGGCCGCGGTACGGACGGTTCGTAATCCATCCGACCGGAGCGCGCCCACCCAGAGCCCGGCCTCGAAGAGGTGCTCGATTCCCGAATCCAACGGGTACTCGAACGAGGGATCGCCACTGGGGTCGTTGCGGACACCCGCTCGGCCTACAAACCCCGCGTTTGTGACCGTAAGGCCCAAGTTGCCTACATCGTGGACGGCTTCCTCAAAAGGCTGGGCCGACCCGGAAGACGGGATCAGCAGCAGCATCGCAGCAACGCACAACGCGGCCTGACAACAATACTTACGGGCCATTATGGCGGAGAAGGGGAAGGGGAGAAAGTGAGCCGAGGCCGCAACCGGCCTTGCAGTCAATATCGGGGTCAGCAGTACTGATCGGCAAACATACGAGCACGATAGGTACAACTAATTATCCGAGTACCTGTTTTTATGGATGCTTCGTACGAAGAGGCGCGAGCCGGCTCCGCGTTTGGCTGATGAGCGCGGAGATCTGAATCCCCGCACTCGGTACCACACGCACGCGGGAATGGCACCTCTTATGTTGATGGAATTACTCTTCTTCACGCACTAACTGGCAGCTTCCACAGCTTCCATGAACGCATGGAGCCTCTCCTCGTCGAGCGCTCCAGCGGTGCGAACTCCGCTGCAAAGATCGACTCCGAAGGGGTGTACCGTACGAATTGCCTCGTCCACGTTCGAATGGTTCAGCCCGCCGGCAAGAAAGACTGGCACAGACGACTCTTCAACAATTCGGGCGCTTAGGGACCAGTTGTGCGTGCGGCCAGTACCGCCCAGTTCTTTGACCGAGAGAGATGGATTCCCGGAATCAAGTAGAAGCATGTCGACTTGATTGGCAACTTGCAGCGCTTCGACAACCGACTCCTCACCGGTGATGTGTATGACTTGTACTAAAGTGACGTCAGGAAGCGTCCTCCGCAAATCCGCGTGCACTAAGGGAGATACGCGATCACAAAGTTGGATGGTGCTCACGCGACAGCGATGTTGCTGAGCAATGATCCCCTCGGAATCGGTTCGACTCGTGAGAAGAAACGTATCGACCGAAGAAGGCACAGCGGCAGCGATCTCAGTGATGAGAGCCTCAGGTATAACACCAGGCCCGCTCGGCATTTTGGAGACCAATCCCAGCGCCGAGGCCCCCAGCCGGGCGGCTATTCGTGCCTCTTCAATAGAACAGATGCAGCAGATCTTGACTCGCGTCATGCCGAACTGATGCCAGAGGTCGTTTTAGTCAACCGATTTTGGATTCAGACCGGCTCTAGACTCATCGCGGCGCTGCGAAGCTCATTCGCAGCGCCGCCCATCGTCTTCAGAAGTGAGCCTCGGCCATGCCGCTCGCGGCAGAGAAATCAGCCACCAAAGATGTAGCGGAGGCCGACCTGTGCCCGCCAGCGCGAGAACTCACTCGGGTTGTCCACAAACGTCGAGGCCGGGCCGGTGAAGTCGAACACCGGCTCGCCGCCCTTGTCGAACCCAGTCAGCGTGAGCGGAGAGGTGGCAGCCGGGTTGGCGACGCTCCGTACCCCCCAGTCCGAGTTGAACAGGTTGGCCACGTTCAGGATGTCGAGGCTGATCTGGAGCTTGTTGGGCTGTCCGCCCACCATGAATCCGACGTCTTGTAAGATGCGCAGGTCAATGTTAGAGTACCACGGGTTCACGGCGCCGAAGCGCTCGGCGATCTCACCCCGGTGCTGGCTGAGATAGTCGTCCTGCTCGATGAATGCGTTCAGGGCCTCCCACTCCGACGGGTCGGCGAGGTTGATCTCGTCTGCGCTACGCGGAATAAAGATCAGGTCGTTGCCCGCCGAGCCGTCGCCGTTGACGTCGCCCGAGTAGACGAACGAATAGCGGTTGCCGCCGGTGACGAGGAACTGGTTGCCCTCGGCCACCTGGAAGAACAGACCGAAGCTCGTAGCGAAGCGCCCACCCCACTCCCGCCGGTACGTCGCCGTGCCGATGATGCGGTGGCGCTGGCCGAACTGAGACGGGCTGACCAGAGGCAGGTTCGGGTTGCCCTGCACGGGGTTGCCCTGCCAGAGCACGCTCGCTATCTCGGTGGACTGGAGCTGGTTTTCTGCCTCGGTGTAGCTGTAAGCCAGCGACGCATCGAGCCCGAAGTCGAAGAGTTTCCGCAACTGGGCCGTGACGTTGAAGTTATAGCCCTCACTCGTGTTGTCGATGACGTAGATGCCCGCGCCGCCATCACTGTTGAGCTCGTTCAAACCGAACCCACCGTAATATGGACGGCCATCGGCCAGTGTGCGCACGGGCGCCACGAGGTCGGCATTGCGCATGAAGATGGCGTTGATGTCCTTGCCGTAGATGACCTCTAGCGTGCCGAGCAATCCACCCGGCAGTTGCTGATCCACGGCGAGATCCGTCGTCCAAACCTGCGGCCATTTGAAATCCTCGACCATTGCATTGACGTCAAAGGACTGCTGCAGGATCGAATCGTCGGACGTCCGGTGATCGGGGGGTACCTCAATCGGGGCAAACGGAGAGAAGAGGTTGGGGTTGGCGCCGGGGTTGGACACGACGTTGCCGAACCACACGAACGGTATCCGGCCGGTAAAGATGCCCGTCCCTCCCCGTAATTGCGTCGAGCGGTCGCCGAAAACGTCGTAGTTGAAGCCGAAGCGCGGGGAGAACAGTGGTGTAGCGCCGGGCAAGTTGGCCTGGTCCACGGTTTCTGCGTTGCCGTTCTCATCGAGCGCGGTCAGCCCGGTAGAGAAGGGATTGGCGACGGGGTCGGTGAAGTACATCGGGAAATCCGCGCGCAGCCCGAGCGTGACATTGAATTGCGGCGATACAATGAACTCGTCCTGGAGGTAGAACCCGACCTGGCCAACGTCTATTTGCTCGCCTTTGAACGGCGTCGATTCTGGCGTAACCATCCCGTTAAAATTCACTCGACACTTCGGATCGAAGACGAACGGATCACAGAGCGGCAGGTCGGGATCCGTCCGGTCCAAGAAATCGTCGAGCGACTCGAACGTAGAGCCAATTCCGAACTCGTCCGGCAGGAAGAAGACTCCGTGACGGAAAATGTTGAACGAGTTGAAGAACGAGAACCATTCGAAGTTGGCGCCCGCCGTGAGGATGTGGCGGCCGGTGAATAACGAAAAGTTGTTGGTCAGTTGCAATACGTCCTGATCCAGGATGTTGTGGATCGAGAACGGCTCGTGGCCGGCAGTGGTGTAGGTTACACCGGCCTCACCTATTTCAATCGTTGGGAACGGCGCACTGAATGGCTCACGGAAGTCGCGAAAGCGATTGTAACTCGCGAAGAACCGGTTAGCGAAGCCGCTGCCCCGGCTGTTGAGTTCCAACGCGAACGAGTTCAACTTGTTGTTGATCGTATACCCCGAGTTCCGGAACGGGAGGCTGCTCTCGTTCGGCCCGCGCCCTGTGTTGGCGAATGAGAGCACGAATGGATGGGGGCCTAGGTTGCGGCTCGCGTCGAGGTAGCTCCAGCGGAAGCTGAGGTTGTTGGAGGGGTTGACGTTCCAGTCCAGCTTCACGATGAGCTTGTCGCTGTTCGTCTCGTGGATGTAGCCTTCGTACGGGCCGGTGTCGTAGCCATACACATCCATCAAGCGCGCACTGATGGCGTCCATCACGTCAGCGTCCACCCGGCTTTCGCCGAAGCCAACTATTCCGCCCGTGTTGGCGACGAAATTGGATCCTGGATCGTCGCGGCGGGAGAGTTCGCCGTTAACGAAGAAGTGGAGTTTGTCGCGAATGATCGGGCCACCGAGCGAGAAACCCGATTGATTGAAGCTCAGGTCCGGGTTGGCGATTACGTCATTGCCCCTGACGCTGTTGCCGATCAGATTTTCATCGCGGTAGAACGAATAAACCGAGGCCTGAAATACGTTCGTGCCGCTCTTGGTGACCTGGTTGATGTTGGCGCCCGTGAATCCACCCTCGCGCACGTCGAATGGCGCGATGGATACCTGCACCTGCTCGATGGCGTCGTACGGGACCGGTTCGGAGGCAGCCTGCCCGCCGGGCGCGGGGTCGTCGAGGCCGAACGGGTTGTTGAAGTAGGAGCCGTCGAGCGAGATGTTGTTGTAGAGCCAGTTGCGGCCCCCGAAGCTGAAGTTGCCATCGGAGCGGGGGTCGAGGCGCGTGAGGTCGCGCGTGGAGCGGCTCACCGAGGGCAGTAGGGCCACCTGCTCCGCATTGACGAAGGTGGCAGCGCCCGTTCGGCCGGCGTTGAGCACCTCATCCTCCGCTGCCGTTATCACCACGCCTTCGAGTTCTACGGCCTGCTCGGCGAGTTGAAAGTCTTGCTGAAGCGTCTGTCCGAGGCTGAGGAAGACTCCCTCTTCGATCTGCGGCTCGAAGCTGATGAAGCTCGCCGTGATCGTATAGGGCCCTCCGACGCGCATATTCAGGATCGTGAAGATGCCTCCGGTGCGCGTGGCCGCCCCGTACGTTGTGCCGCTGGGTTCATGCACCGCGGTGACGTTGGCGCCTGGCAGGGGCTGCCCTGCCGCATCGGAGACGAAGCCGCGGAGGCTGGCGGTCGTGACACCCTGGGCAAATGCCGGTGCGCTCGCTAACGTCGAAACGCAGATGAGTAGCAGGAAGCCGAGGCGTTTCGTAACACTGTTCATGGGTCGTATGGGTTCGTGGGAAACTCGCCTCGACCGCCGGGAATCGCTCAACCCGCAGAACACCCCGTGGCGGCTCGAGACTTGAGTTTGCTCGAAAGGGTGAGCGTGCAATGTATGGCACGCACCGGTAACTGTGCCAGTACAAATACAGCGTTACCGTTCCTTTACACGTAGACCCAAGTGCTACCACTTTGCCCCACGTGCCGGAATCACTCCGCGGGCCGCGAAATAACAGTCCAACGTGCGCTCTACGTCACTTTGGCAATAGGCAATCACATCTTGGAGTTTTCCTGCCTCGATGTATTCCGCGACCTGACTCCCGTCCATGTCGTCCTTGGTGTGCTCGATACCCAGATGATCGCACAGGTCGGCCAAACGAAAATAAACGCCCTTCCCGAACAGCATCTTCAGGTCGCAGTGTGGGTCGTGGCTGAAGGCGTAGGTGCTTCGCAGCCCAGAGGACGGTAGATCAATCCCGTACTTCGCACTCCGGGCAAGGAGGAACGGAATGTCGAAGTCCTTGCCGTTGAGCGTCACCCACTGAACCGGGCCGGGATCGTTGTAGATGCGCTTGCCACGAATCTGCTCGGCATACTCGTCGGCGGCCGAGCTCTCAAGGAGCTCGATGGCCTCCCAGAACTCACCGAGCATGGCGCCCTCCTCCTCCACGGAAGCGCAGGCGTAGCTCCGGCCTGGCTGACGGTTGCCGTCCAGGTCTGCGCGGACCACGCTGATGCAGCACACCCAGCCGAGCATCGGGTGTGTGGCCCGAATGAGGTTCGAGATTTCCTCGTCCGTCATGCCCTCATCCGGCGTGCCCTTGATGCGGTCGTGCTTTCGGGCCACGTCGAGTTCGTAGCGGCGCATCTGGCCTTCGGTGAAGTTCTCAACTAGCAGCGGCACGGTTTCTATGTCGAGGCCAACGATGTGGAGGTATTCGGGCAATTCGGTCATGGAGAGTTCTTTCTGATGATACGCCAGACAGTTTATATCAAACCTGTGACATGCGTTTGTCACATCCCACACGTAACATGGCTACACAATCAGGAACCCACAGAACCAACCTCCTGGAACCATGATCAGCAAGACCTGCATCGGGATCGGCCGCTCGGCCGACGGCCACTACTTCTGGTGGCTCACTACCGCGTCCGGGCAGCAATTGTACAACTCGAAGCGCTTCCCCTCAAAGCGGGCGTGCGAACGGGCAATTGCCGAGATGAAACGCGAACTGGGCTCGGCTCCCGTCATGGATGTCTGTGCTCATGAGCTCCCCGTGCGGAGCACGCTGGCTATGGCGGCGTAACCACATGCGGACGAGATATATCTCGTCCCTACGGATTACTATCGGGCCCTACACTCCGCTCAATTAGCGCAAGAATGCGCCGGTACTCGTCGGCCCAGGAGGTGGGCTCGCGGAAGCTGTGCGGTTCCACCGGGTAGATGGCCAGCTCCCAATTCTCTTTGCGTAGTTCGATGAGGCGCTGCGAGAGGCGGAAGATGTCCTGCGCCTGCACGTTGTCGTCGATCAGGCCATGAGCCATGAGGAGAGGATCCTCCAATCCATCGGCAAACTCTATGGGCGAGGAGCGCGCATAGGCAAGCGAATCCGCGGCGGGCGTATTGAGGATGTTGGCCGTGTAGCCGTGGTTGTAGTGCGCCCAATCCGTCACCGACCGAAGGGCTGCACCTCCGCCGAAATGGTCGGGCTCCGTGAACAGCGCCATCAGCGCAATGAACCCGCCGTACGAGCCGCCGTAGATGGCCACCCGCTCAGGATCGATGCCGAACTCTTCGCCTACATAGTCGGAAGCATCCACGTAATCTTGCAGATCGCGGCCGCCCATGTGCCGGTAAACGGCGGTGCGCCAATCACGGCCATAGCCGGCGGAGGCCCGGTAATCGAGATCGAGCACTACATAGCCGCGGTCTGCCAGCAAATTGTGGAACTGGTACTCGCGGTAATAGCCGCTCCACCAGCGATGCACGTTCTGCAGATAGCCCGCGCCGTGGACAAAGAGCACAGCGGCTCCGTTCGGATTCTCGGGCCGGTAGATGCGGGCCGGCACATCCACCCCGTCACTTGCGGTTATGTGGATGATCTCCGGATCGCGCCACGGGTAGGCCAGCCAGTCCTCTGTTGGAGATGCAGTGAGGTAGCGAATCGGCGCCTGCCGGCCATCCTGCGCCATCGGTTCGGCGGGTTCGAGGACCACTTCAGGCGGCCGGTTGCTCTGCGAGTACATCAAGCCCAGCCATTCCTCATCCGGCGAAAGCGCAAAGTCGTTACGGCCCGGAAGGCGCGTGAGCCTTGTCCGGGGTCCCCCATCCGCATACATGCGGTACACGTGCCGTTGGTGCGGCGAGCCCTCCGACGATTGGAAGAACCACGTCTGTCCGTCATTTGAGAGTTGTGGGTTGAAGATTTCAAACGCACCATCCGTGAGTTGAACAACCTCACCGCTGGATACATCTACGGCGTACAGATGACTGTAGCCACTACGCTCGCTCTGAAACCAGAATTGATGGTTATCCGCCATCCACCCCACGTCAGATTGTCCTCCCGACCACGAAATACCCGGCCCGGCAATCCATGCATCGTCGTGTTGGTGGTCGAGATTGGAGACGGTTCCGTCTTCGGGATTCAGCCGGGCAATCCAGCGGTGCTTGTTGTCGGACGAGCGGACGTCCAGCACAGCAAAACGGCCGTCCGGACTCCAGTACGGACCATACGAATACAGCTTCCGTGTTGAGTCAGCTTCCATCCCCTGCTCGCGCTGGAACTCGGCTGCGTCGAAGGCTCCGGGCAGTGTGGTCAGATCGACGGCGTAGGTGGTGTCGCGCTCGAGATCCTGCACGTACAATGTTTGTTCGCCGGATGGGCTGCCTACCTTGGGCCGCGCTGAGATGTCTTCCGCATAGCCGGAGCTTGTGACGTAGTTGGCCAACTGTGTGCGGGTGGCGTCGGCATCCTCCCCTAGCACGAACGTGACCCACCGTCCAACAGGCGAAATCTGCAATTGCCCTACGTTCTTTTCGCCGACGTAGTACGTGGGAGGCAAATCCTCCGCTTCCTCCACGCGCTCCTGCGCTTCTTCGCGGAGAGAGTCGCCGCGAGCACGCTCGCGCAGGACATCGAAGAAACGAGTTTGCTGAGCTTCGAGGAAGGCATCCTGCTCGGATGGTTCGCTCTCATCTGGTTCCGAGCCCTCGCGGATGTCCGTGAGCTGCTCGATGCCGTTGGCGTCGCGGACAAAGAGGTTGTCGCCTTCGCGGTAAATAATGCGATACCCGCCCGGGCTAAATCGCGGGCTCGACTCCTGCGCTGAGGTTCGCGTTAGCCTGAAGGTCTCGCGCGAGCCGAGATCGTAAATATACAGGTCGCCATCCCGTTCAAAAACCCGCTGGTTGAACCTGCGGTCGTACGCCAGCCGGTCGGCATGCCACCCCTGAAAGTGCGGCAGCAGGTTTCGGCGCTCCTCCGGCATTAATTGGACGGCCTCCCCCCCATCCACAGGCGCCTTAAAGAGCGAGTCAGATTCAAACTGCCCTTGCGGGTTCCACCGGAAGTAGACGTGCTCCCCGTCGTCGGTCCAGAACACATCCGTCGGCCAGGCCCCGATCCACGTTTCGGGGTTCTGCATGATCATGTCTACGGTTAGCTCGGGGGGATCCTGGGCGTGTGCAGTAAACCCGAGAAAGAGCAGGGAGTAGGCGAAGTGCGAACGAAAAACCATCTGAGCCTGGGATTGAAACCGGCCCGAAGATATCGGTTGGTCGTGGAACTTTCCCGCTTCCGCCGTTCCGCCCGTCTCATCTGCGGCGCGCTCAGCGAGCACGCCCTACCCGTTCACCTCTAACCGGACGCATTCGGTACCACCGTTCCGCTGTTAGGCCGAACATCGCCTCCGATATTCAACCGATCAGGCAGGTCGTTGCGCTGCGAATCCGGGTTCACGAGCCCCCCTGTAAGCGGCGTCTCGAAGGCGCTCACGAACGGCGTGACGACCGAGAAGAGGAACTCCTGCTGGAACTCGTAGAAGTCGGGCGAAAATCCCGCGGCCTCTCCCTCATGTCCGGCAATGTCGAGAAAGAAAACGCGCGACCAGTCGGGGAAGCGTTCTTGCGCATCCTTGAGAAGATCGAATACGGCCTGGGCAGCCACCTCAAACGTGTCCTCCTCCTCCACGATGTGGTAAACCGACACCGTATTGTCGAAGCCCATGTGGACGCCGGGAGCTTCGGGCTTGTTGTACTCGGGGACGAACATGCTGGAGCCAAATGGCAGCGGACTACTTGATTACAAATGACCTTGGCCTTTTTATCGCAACTATGCCTAGTTGGATAGGGTCAACGGCCGTGTCCTCGCCCCGTCAGGCCCGTATACCGTCAGGAAATAGACCCCTGGAGACAGGCCGTCCGCGGAGATCCGAAGCCGATGATTTCCCGCTTCCTTCGGCCCATTTTCCAGCTCTCTAACCGTCCGGCCCCTCCCGTCGCGAAGTACGACGCGTACGGTAGCCGGGCGGTCAAGCGTGTAGCTGACTTCGGCGTCGTGTCTGAACGGATTGGGGGCCACGGCATCAAGAGAGAGTACGGATGGTGTAGCATCCGGCTCGTTGGCGACAGTTATGCGTGTCATGGAATGGGTGGTTGTGTAAATTTTGTCGCCTTCATCTGGCATGCCGTCAGCATTCGATCCATTCGCGGCCACATAAAATGTCACTGTCTCAGGTGGATCGACGGTTGGGGCGATCCATGAAAAAACCCACGACATCATCTCGTTGCTGGAGGCCGTGTGCGTCACGTACAGCGAGTCAGTTGGTGTATTCCCACCCCCTCCAAACCCCACAAGCGGCGACCCTTCCAAATCGAATTCTCCAACGTGCTCAAGTGTGTCATTCCGAGCCGAGATCATAAAGCCCTGACGCGGGTTCGGCCCAACCGGCGGGGTAGTATTGTCCACTTCGACGGTAATCGAAACACTTTCACCCGCTTCAAATGTATCGGGTGCCGTGACTGTCACTGAGCCCGTACCCGTATTGGGCGGATTATCCTCAGGCAACCCCGATGTATGGCATGCGTTACAAATTTGCTCGGGCCCGGAGAACCCAGTAGGCGCGCCGCCCGAATTCGACATAGCCAAAAAAGGAAGCGCAGCAACCAGGGCGATAGCGACAACGCCCCCAAGAAGAATCAAAGACACCTTCATACGCGGAATACGGACTGTGTGCAAAAACGGCACCAAGGGTTTAAAATACCATGAGCTGAGTCGATGTCATAAATTCCGGCCAACAGAATTCCGCTAGCTGTGTTGCTGAGTCTACAATCGTTCAAGCTGAAAATTCAAGGGCAAAGGCTGGTCCCTGGATTTGCTGGTTGCCTGCTTCTCTTTGCGGGATGTATCTCCGGAAGCTCACCGGCTGAACCTGCGAATTACACCTCGCTACGAACTGAATACCAGAAACTCACGGCGGCCCGCGACAGCCTTTTCCGCTCGACGGACTCTCCCTTAATCGAGACCGATCGCGACGCCTTTCAGGGCCTCACCTACTTCCCGTACGACTCCACCCTGGCCTTCCGGCTGCACCTTCGGCCCATTCTCGCACGCGATACCATCCGTATGGTCACCTCCACCGGCGAGGCGCGGCCGTTCATTCCGTACGGCACGTTCCGCTTCGATGCAGGAGGGCGAGGACACACGCTGACGGTCTTCAAACCTGTCGGAGAGGATGCGACGCCCGGCCATCTGTTCCTCCCGTTCACCGACCAATCCTCCGGCCGAACAACCTACGGCGGTGGCCGCTACCTCGATCTGACCGAAGACGCGACGGGGATCTTCACGCTCGATTTCAACCTGGCCTACCACCCGTACTGCGTGTACAACCCCCTGTATAGTTGCCCCGTGCCACCGGCTGAAAACCGATTGGGGGTCGCCGTCACGGCAGGCGAGCGGCTGCCTGACGTGCTCTAACCAAAACGGGGCTGCACAGATTTTGTGCAGCCCCGACCTCGACGGATTGAAGAAGACGCTGATCTTATCAGCGGCCACGTACACGTCCCCGGCCGCCATCCCAATCGTACCCACTGTGATGTTCAAACGAACGAGCCAGGTGGCGGTACTCGTGGCGCTGATGTGGATTCAGCGTACGCTCGATGTAGCTGTCCGTACGGTTCCACCACTGGCGCACGCTCTGCGCGCGATTGTTGCGCGGGAACGGATACACGTGGTGATGATCGCGCGGCCGTGTGTGGCGAAGCAACTCGCGGGTACGGTCGCGAAGAAGGCGTTCGATGTTCCGCTCCTGGCGGCGGCTCAGATGAAGCTCGTGATCCAGAAAGTCTGCGTAGCGATCCGCGTCACGGCGAATGCTGCGGTATTCGCGAGTAGTGGAGTAGCGGTCGTGGTCATAGTGGACGGACCTGGTTGATACGTGGCCGTAGGATGCGCTCCTGTACGATGCGCCGTACGCCGACATGCAGCCGGTTGCACCGAGACCGAATGCGACGAGAAGGGCGAGGGGGGGCCAATGATGAGTACGCATGGCTCGCTCCGGTTTGTGAATGGAGAAGGATGGGCTTCGGTGGATGAAGCCGCGCCTTTTCCCCTTCAGGTAGCAACCGACGTTCCAGCAGTCAAATCTAACTGGATCAATCCTATTCACCAATTATCCGTCCTTTATCCTAGACGATCAGCCCTGTTTGCGTAGCACAACTCAAGCTACGCGTCGGCTTCTGCTGCTTCGTCCTCCAACTCCTCGGTGATCTCTTCCTCCGGCTCATCCTCGTCACCTCGCATCTCGTCAAGATCGAGTTGACTGGGTCGGATGTCCGTGACCGCTTCTCGTGACCGTTCGAGTTCTTCGCGCATGAATGCGGACGTCGCCGTGTCGGCCTTTGCCAGCTCTTCGGGCGTTCCTGCGAACAGGATTTCTCCGCCGTCGGCGCCACCGTCCAGGCCGAGGTCGATGATGTGGTCGGCCTGCTTGGCCACGTCCATGTTGTGCTCGATGACGAGGACCGTGTTGCCCTTGTCCACCAGTGCATGGAGGACATTGAGCAGATGCAGGATGTCCTCGAAATGAAGGCCCGTCGTAGGCTCGTCGAGGATGTAGAGGGTCTTTCCGGTACCAGGCCGGGAGAGTTCTTTTGAGAGCTTCACACGCTGCGCCTCGCCACCGGAGAGCGTCGTGGCCTGCTGGCCGAGACGGATGTAGCCCAGGCCCACGGCGTCCAGTGTTCGCAGCTTCCGCGCGATGCCAGGCACGGGTCCAAGGAAGGCCAGCGCCTCCGAAACGGACATATCCAGTACCTCGGCTATGCTTTTGCCCTTGTACTTCACCTCCAGCGTCTCCGGGTTGTAGCGCCTGCCCCTGCAGACCTCGCACTCCACATACACATCGGGCAGGAAGTTCATCTCGATCTTCACGATGCCCGCGCCCTTGCAGCTCTCGCACCGCCCGCCCTTCACGTTGAATGAGAACCGGCCCGGCTTGTAACCCCGGATGCCCGCCTCCGGAAGCCGCGCGAAAATATCCCGGATCTGCCCGAAGAGTCCCGTGTAGGTAGCCGGGTTGGAGCGGGGCGTGCGCCCGATGGGTGACTGGTCGATGGCGATGACCTTGTCGATGTGCTCCAGCCCCTCGATGTCGCCGTACGGCAGCGGCACGGCGACGGCCTTGTGGAAGTGGTGCGCGAGGATCCGGTATAGCGTTTGGTTGATGAGCGTCGACTTCCCAGAACCCGACACGCCTGTCATCACGGTGAAGGTGCCTAGGAGCAGCTCCATCTCCACATCCTTGAGGTTGTGCCCCCGCGCACCTTTCAGAACGAGCGACCTTCCGTTGCCTGCGCGGCGCTCTCCCGGAACCGGAATCTGCCGCCGGCGGGAGAGGTAGGCCGCTGTGAGGCTTTCGATGGGCCTCCCGTTATCCGTAGGGACACTAGATATCGAGTCCACACCCCCGTTGACCAATGATTCCGGTGGCCCGGCGCCCAGAATGTAGCCGCCGTGTTCACCTGCGCCGGGGCCCAGGTCCACCACAAAATCTGCCGCCTGGATCATATCACGGTCGTGCTCCACCACGAGCACGGAGTTACCCAGATCGCGAAGGTCGAAGAGTGAGTTGATGAGCTTGTGGTTGTCACGCGGATGGAGGCCGATGGACGGCTCGTCCAGGACGTAGAGCACACCGGTAAGCTGAGTGCCGATCTGCGTGGCGAGGCGGATACGCTGGCTTTCCCCGCCTGAGAGCGTTCTCGCCGAGCGGTCCAGCGAGAGGTAGTCGAGGCCTACGTTCAGGAGGAAGTCCAGCCGCTCGCGTATCTCCTTGACGATGGGTGCGCCGATGACGGCCTGGCGGCCTTCCAGTTTCAGTTCGTCGAAAAACCGCTTGAGGCTGCGCAAATCCATCTGGACGAGATCGGCGATGGACGAGTCGCCCGCGTAGGTTTTCGTATTGCCGACGCGGTAGCTGAGGGACTCAGTTTTGAGCCGCCCACCCTCGCAATCCTGGCAATCGCGCATCCGCATGAAGGCCTCCGCCCATCTACGCTGCGTGTTGGAGGACGTGTTCTCGTACGTGTGCCAGATGTGCTGATACACGCCGCTGTAGCGGTGCTGGTACTGCACCTCACGGCCCTTGTAGCGGTACACGATGGCGAACTGCTCGTCGCCCGCACCCTCCAGAATGACGGCCTTGTGCGCGTCGGCGAGCCCGTTCCACGGCGTGTCGAAGTCGAAATCGTAGACCTCGGCGACGGCGTTGAGTTGCGAAAACGCCCACACGTCGCGCGGTTTGCCGAGGGGTGCGATGGCGCCCTCGTTGATGGTCTTCGACGGGTTGGGAATGACCAGCTCGGGGTCGATTTCCTTCTTCACCCCGAGGCCGTTGCACTCCGGGCATGCGCCGTACGGTGAGTTGAAGGAGAAGGTGTTGGGGGAAGGATCCTCGTACGAAAGCCTGTCCTCGGGCGCGGTGAGGTGCCGGGACAACACATAATCTCCGACATGCATGGGCGAATCATTATTCGCCCGTACGGGCGGATTGCCATCCGCCCCGTCTGCAAGCGTTTCTGGTGTTCCGCCGTCGGAAATCACGTGCGCGATGATCGTCCCGCCGCCCATGCCCAGCGCCAGCTCTACCGATTGCGCAACGCGCGAGCGAACGCCTTCCTTGATCACCAGCCGATCCACGACAACCTCGACATCATGGATTTTGTAGCGGTCGAGTTGCATCCCCTTCTCGATCTCCTTCACCTCTCCGTCCACGCGAACGCGCTCGAAGCCCTGCTTGGCTATTTGCTCAAACAGGTCGCGGTAGTGGCCCTTTCGGCCACGTACAACCGGCGCGAGGAGCAGCACCTTTGTTCCTTCCGGCCACTCAACCAATGTGTTGATGATCTCGTCGTCGCTCTGGCGACGCATCGGACGGCCGGAGACGTACGAATAAGCGTCGGCGGCGCGGGCGAAGAGCAGGCGGAGGAAATCATAGATCTCCGTCACCGTGCCGACCGTGGAGCGGGGGTTGCGGCTCACCGTTTTTTGCTCGATGGCGATGACCGGCGAGAGGCCGTCTATGAAGTCCACGTCGGGGCGCTCCATGACGCCCAGAAACTGTCTCGCATACGCGCTCATCGACTCCATGTACCGCCGCTGGCCTTCGGCGTAGATCGTATCGAAGGCCAGGCTCGACTTCCCGCTGCCACTCAGCCCAGTTATGACGACCAACTGGTCGCGCGGGATGTCGACATCGATGTTCTTGAGGTTGTGTTCGCGCGCGCCGCGAATCGTGATCTGCTCGTCCATCGAAGGGCGAAAATATGGAGGGCGGAATTGGGTGCTAACACAGACGTGGGTCGCCCCGTTCCAAGCGAATGGCCTCGAAAAGCCCAGCCAATAATTCCGGGCGAGATATATCTCGCCCCTACACCGGCTGGAACCGCTGCACGCGAAGATTGACCTCCTTTTTTCGTGTCTGCGCGAGGTCGAACGCATTCTGCAGACGCAACCACATCACGGGCGTGCTACCGAACGCCATGGAAAGCCGAACGGCCATATCCGGCGATACACCTCTCTTGTGATTGATGAGACGGGAAAGCGTCGAGCGACTGACTCCAAGCCCAGTCGCGGCCTCACTGACGCTCAGGCCGAGCGGCTTGATGCAGTCCTCGAGCAGGTAATCGCCGGGGTGTGGTGGGTTGTTCTTCGACATGAGTGCTCCTCCTTCAGTGATAATCGACCAATTCGACGTCGGTCGTGTTGTTGCCGGTGAATCGGAAAACGATTCGCCAGTTACCCGAAATCCTGACGGAATGAAACCCCTTGAACTCGCCTTTGAGCGGGTGGAGCCGCCAGCCGGGAAGGTCCATGTCCGTGGGAGTCTGAGCTAGATCGAGTCCGTTCATAATGCGATCAAGGCGCCGTTGCCGATCTGGGTTGATCTTCCGTGCGTCACCTCTCTCCCCAAAAGGCCCGAAGACCTTTGTGTTTGATTTTCAGTATCACACGAAGCCTGCGTCCATCGATTCAACCGGTTGCCCGCACCACGTACATCCCGCTCGGAAGGTCGTCAGCCTCGAAACGCAGTGTATGCGTGCCGGCTGCCAGATCACCATCGTGGAGGACGGCCACGCGACACCCAGCATATCGAACACGTCCACGGTAAAAAAAACCGTTTGGGGGATGTCGAGGCCGAACGTGGTACTCGGGTTAAACGGGTTTGGATAGGCTGATGACAGTGCCAACGTTGCCGGGATGTCGTCTTCGGGGCCTTATTCAAGGCCAACCGGGCTGGTAACGACGATCCTCACGTTGTCCGTGTTGATTTCGTAGCTCAGACCTCGGGGAAGATCCACGATCGCAAAATCAGCCGTGACCGTCCAAATGGAAGGAACCGTCGGCACGACAAACTCGGTTCCAACCGAAGGGTAGTGCCCAGGGCCAAGGCGGACTTGAAGCGTGCCGTCCAGCACTGCGCGGAGATCAACGTGTCGCTGCCGACATCCGAAACCATCCATCTCGCCGTCTACGACGCGCTCGGGCGCGAAGTCGCCCGGCTACACGACGGCCCGCTTCCTGCGGGGCGGCGTTCTTTCGTCATCGAGGGCGATCGTCTTCCAGCCGGTGCCTACCTCGTGCGTGCGGAGGGGGCTTCGTTTCGGGCCGTGCAGCTATTCTCCCTCCTGCGCTGATCACCCGGCCAGCATTCCCTCAATCCCGCCGCGAATCATCGCTACAGAGATAGCAGCCAGGAACAGGCTCGCCACGTTTGCCATCGCTTCGGAGGCGCCTGGGCCAAAAGTGGACGGGCTGCGCCCCGAAGAACTATATCCGCTCTTGGCCTTGACCCTTCACCCTTCCTCACTCACCATTCAGAACCCTAGTCCTGCTCCACCGGCGCTGCGAGCAATTCTTCTTCCGTTGCATGTTCCAGCACAGGCGCGGCAACGGTCTCGTCGTTCTCCACGTCTCCATCAATGAGGTGGACAATGCGGCGCGCGTGGTGGGCGATGTCGTGTTCGTGCGTGACGACGAGAACGGTGTTGCCACGGCGGTAGAGCAACTCGAACAGCCGCATGATATCCTCGCTCGTGGTCGAGTCGAGGTTGCCGGTCGGCTCGTCGGCAAGGAGGATGGCCGGATTGTTGACGAGCGCGCGGGCCACGGCTACACGCTGACGCTCCCCGCCGGAGAGTTCCATCGGCCGGTGGTCCATCCGGTCGGCGAGGCCAACGGATTCGAGCGCGTCGGCGGCTCGGCGTCGGCGCTCCTTGCCGCCGACGCCGGCGTAGATGAGCGGCAATTCCACGTTCTGGAGGCAATTCTGGCGCGGCAGCAGGTTGTAGGTCTGGAATACAAAGCCGACCTGGCGGTTTCGCACCTCGGCGAGCTGGTTGTCGGAGAGGCGGCTTACGTCGCGGCCACTGAGTTCGTAGCGGCCCTTCGTCGGCGTATCGAGGCAGCCGATGATGTTCATCAGCGTACTCTTGCCCGAGCCGGACGCTCCCATGATAGCCACGTATTCGCCCGAGCAAATCTCTACGGAGAGTCCTCTGAGCGCGTGGACAAGCTGCGTGCCCATCTTGTAGGTCTTCCAGACATCCTCGATCCGAATGATGGTGTCGGTGGCTGAGGTCTGTGGGCTGTCTGTCATGGATTGGATATCGTTAGTAGTCAGTGGTCAGGAGTCAGTTGTCAAGGTTCTCCGTCCTTCTCTCATCCTTTCCGAAATCCGAAATCCGAAATCCGATATCAAAACCCCGTCCTCCGTCCTCAATCCTCAAAATCACTCGTCCCCGTCCTCGCCACCGCGCTCCTCCCGCTCAACCACGGCGTCCCCGTCTTCCAACTCGGTGCGCAGCACGCGGAATGGCCCGGTGATGACCATTTCACCGCCGGTGAGGCCCGAACGCACCTCGATGTGCGTGGCGTCCTGGATGCCGGTCTCCACCTCGCGCATGACCGCCTTGCCTTCCTCAAGAATGAACACGACGCGGCGGAGGTCCTCCTCGTCGGGGATCGTTTCTTCGTCGGAAGCCTCTTCTTCGCCATCGTCGTCACGTTCACGGCGCGCGCGGCGCTGCTCCTTGCGGCGGATCTCGTTAAAGTCGCGGACGTTGACGGCCTGCAGTGGCACCACGACAGCGTTGGGAATGGTCCGGGTGTAGATGTCCACGGTCCCGCTCATTCCAGGCCGAAGGGTTGGCGCAATGACGATGGGAGCCGGCGTTTCTTCCGCGGCCACGGCGGCCACGGTCGTTGCATCGCCGTCGGCCTCCTCCGATATATTTGACCCGAGGATGCGTATCTCAACCGGGAAGTTGGTCACCTGCTCCTGAGTGCCCATGCCCGACACGCGCGCCGAGTTGGCAATCTGCATCACCGAGCCGCGAAGGGGCGCGTCCGGGAATGCGTCAATCTCAATCCGCGCCGAATCTGCGAGTTCGATGTTCACCACGTCGTTTTCGTTGACGTCCACTTCGAGCATCATCTGATCGAGTTCGGCGATCCGCATGATCTCGGTGCCCGTCATCTGGGCCGTTCCCACCACGCGCTCGCCAAGTTCCACGTTGAGCTGGCTTACCGTACCGCTGATGGGCGCATAGATGCTGGTTTTGCCGAGCTGTTGGCTGGCCTGTCGGAGCGTAGCGCGGGCGCTCTGGACCCGGTAATCGGCGGCGCGCCTGCCGGCGACGGCAATCTCGCGCTGCGACTGCCCACCCGCCAATGCGGCCTGCGCGGCGTCAAGTTCTGCTGAACCCACGGCGCCACGCTCCACGAGTTGTTCGGTTCGCTCATATTCTGTCCGCAGGCGATTGATCTCCACGTCGGCGCGTCCTACGTCGGCGCGGGCTCGTTCCACGTCGGCCTGCGCCGTCAACACGCCGGCCTGCGCCTGCTCGCGCTGCGAGGCGTAGAAATCCGGCTGGACGCGGATCAGGAGCCGGCCGCGCTGCACAACATCGCCCTCCTCTACCCCAAGGAAAACAATCTCGCCGGACACGTCCGAGGAAATCACTACCTCTACCTCCGGCCGCACCTGGCCGGAAGCCGTTACGGTCTGCGTGATCGCTCGAACCTGCGTCTCAGCAACCTCCACTTCCGTGGTCTCCTCCCCGCCGCCTATAGCCTTGACCACGATGGAGATGAGGATGATGAGCAGCACGGTGCCGCCCAGAATCATGAGGAGCTTACGCGTCGGGTTGGTTGAAGAGGATGGTTTTTCTGCTTTCGCCATGTGGGTCGTCAATCGGGATCTTTGGGAGTTGTTAAAAGAGAGCTGTTTCGGGCTCGAGGTCGCCGAGCGCGAAGTCGATCAGCTTGCGACGGAAGACGAACTGGTAGATCGCCTGTACGCGGTTGGAGAGGGCCTCGGTGTGCTGCGCGCGCGCCTGCGCTAGGGCTACGAGCGTTCCCGTGCCCAGTTCGTAGCGGTCCTGCTCGGCCTGGAGAGCAGCCTCCGTGGCCTCGATCTGCGTGGCCGTTACGCCAAGCTGCGCGGCCGCATTTCGGTAGTCGATGACCGCCTGCCGTACTTCTACCGCCACACTCAGGCGCATGCGCTCCAGCGTCAACTCCTGCCGCTGCACTTCAATCTTCGCTTGCTGGATTTGTCGGCTCGTTTGATAGCGGTCGAAAATCGGGATGGAGATTGAAAGCCCGATGCTGCCACCTCGGTTTTCAGTGAACTGTGTAAAGAAGGGTGTGTTTTGCAGTTCGGGGCTCGACTGAAGCGGTACCTCGAACGGAACCCCACCGAGAAGAACCGGATCACCGTTCTCTGTGGTTACGGGAAGAAAAACGGGCTCGGCGTCTGGATCGACCAGGCGCTGTTGGAGGCTGGAATACCCCGTACCGAAGCCGGCCTGGAGGTCAATCGTGGGGAGCCTGTTGCTTCGCGCGACGGCTATGCCTGTTTCGGCGGCCTGAATCGTGTGTTCCTGCGCCTGCAGGTCGGCGCGGCGCTCGTAGGCTGCGTTCAGGAGAGCGTCCAGCGAAACCTCTTCAAACGTCAGGGATTCGCCGTCGAGCGCCGGGGCTACAAATTCGTAGTCCGCGAAGGGATCGAGGTGCAGCACCTCTACGAGGCGCGTATCGGAGAGCTCCACAGCCTGCCCGGCCTGCAGCAACCTGCCGTCCGCCCCGGCCACAGCCGCGCGCTGGCTGAACACGTCGGCGCGGGCTCGTACACCGGCATCGACCAGATTCTCGATTTGCAGCAATTGCGCGCGCTGCGCCTCCAGGCTCTCGCGACGGATGCCCACGATCTCCTCGTCAAGCATCAGCTGGAGAAAGCGGCTTGCCACGTCAAACGTTACTTGTTGGCGTGTGCGCTCGAGGCTGAATGTGCCGGCCGACCGCTGGAGCCGCGCCTGCTCAAGCGCCCGGCGATTCCTGAACCCATCGAACAGGTTGACCGATGCATTGATACCCAAATTGAGTGCTTCACTCGTCTGCGCGACCAACTGCCCGGCTGTCTGGTCGAACGAGAGCCCATAACGCTGGGTGGGCGTGATGAACGCACTTATGAACGGCAGCGGAAGCGCATCAGCACGTGCAAACCTGACGTTCAATTCGCCGGCGTGGTCGGCAACTTCAGCCTGACGGAGGTCCGTGTTGCGCGCGAGAGCAAGGCGGATGGCCTCGTCGAACGTGATGGCCTGCTGCGCCTGTACGGGGGCGGCAACCAGCAATGCGAGACCGAGAATGCGCAGCAGACGCGCCATGGGTGAGAGGTTTCTGGGCAATGAGCCGCGCCCTTTGACGGGAGCCTTTCGCACATTGTTACACGCCAAGTCCGGGCTTAGCCGACGGGTGAGGGTATGCTTACGGGGTGATTAAGTGATGAACGTGATTACGTGATGGACATGATTACATGATGCGTGCGAACACGCGATCTTCCACCATGCGTCCCCCAAGCAGGCTTCTTCTAACGTAATCACGATTCACGTAATCACGATTCACATAATCACGATCTATCCCACGGCCGAAATCCGATGGTTCGTACCGGGGCCCATCCCGTTGGGGAGATCCTGCAACGACGAATGGCACGGTCGGACGCTGCTTCTGACCAGATCGAGTTGGTTCTTCGGACCACAACCGGGATTGGCTGACGCCCATCCCTGGTGGAGGATCCTACATGAGAAGTTGCGGGACTTTGTCCCGTCGAGAAGGTCCGCGCTCGATTCTGAGCTAGCTCGAAGCGCTCGCGTGCCTTCTCGACGCTACGCGAGCCAACTTCTCATGCGGAGGGGGAGGGATTCGAACCCCCGGTACCTCGCGGTACGTCGGTTTTCAAGACCGGTGCATTCAACCACTCTGCCACCCCTCCGAAGATTCCAGCGGACGACCGGAGCGAGCCAAAGTAAGCTCGTATCAGAGACAGGAAGTGTGAGCAAAACCGGATGGCTGGTAATTCCGAAAAACTTGGCCACCTTCACCGATGGAGAGGCCGGGCCGCCCACCACGAGCGCCCGGCCTCGTCGCCTCGCATGTGAAGGCGTCGTTCTTCCATGCGAGGTGTGACAACGCGTGGCCTGCCCAGGCTAATTCGAGATGTCGAACTGCCCATTCATGATCTCCTTCTCCCTCCCGTCATCGGGGCACAGAACGGTAAATGAAAACGTGCCACGTGCACTTGTATCGTCAATCGCGTCTATCGTGACCGACGTAGAAGGAGGGATACCGGGAATACTGATGGCCGTACAAACGACGATATTTGACGGATCATCTACTATGGTATACGTCGCAATACCAGCGGTTTGGGTGCCAGTCTTGGCCGGGACTAGTACAATTGTAATCATTTCCTGGTCTGAGCCGGACGAGCCGCCGATGTTTTCTACGCCCGATATCGTCATGAATCCCTCGGAGATGTCAAGTATGACACACGCGGCCGAGAAGGGGGAGCCGTCAATCGTCGCCGACATGGAGCCGTTGGCGCATTCGGTGTTCTCGGTGCCGTTGCCGTTGCCGTTGCCATTGCCGTTGCCGTTGCCGGGTTCCCCGCTGTCGCACGCAGCGAACGTCGGGATGAAAACAAAAACGAGGAGTAGGGTCAGGATGCGGTTCATGGGATTCGGGGTTTGAAGTGAAAGAGATGTTGTCGTGCCGGTGGCGCCCTGTCGTCCGGTCTGCCACCGGGCGCGTCCCGCCCACGACGAGCCGGCCGTGGAGGCGGAAGCCACTAACGGAGGAGCGGAGCGCAGAGGAGTAATAAGGCGTAGCGCCGGCGCATGGAAGCAGAGGGTTTAGTGACGCCCCCAAGAAGCCACCTTTACGCCCCTCGCCGCAACCCCCGGTTCCGGGGGTTCTCCTGTTGCCTGGAGTCTGTTGAAAAAGTCATCCTACCTGCGGCGGCACCAGTTCAGGTGCCAACAGGCTCCCAGGAGGCCGTTGAAATACGTCATCCCCGCCATACGGCGGGGCGCCTCTCGGCCGATCTCTTCGTTGCCCCGCAGTACTGCGGGGCCGAATCACCGATTCGACTACGATCTCGCGCCTTGATCTCAACCGAGATGCGCTCGTCTCGGCGACAGAGCACGTAATTCAACAGCCTCCCAGGCAACTCGGTCTGACCACCCCAACACAATTCCCCTCGCCCTACCCTCTGCCGCAACGCTTTGCGTTGCCCTTGGATAAGAAAGGGGCTAGTTAACCCCCCCTTTCAGGGGCGGCGCACTGCGGCGCTGAGCAGGCAAGCGCCAGGAAGGCCGTGCCGAGCTTGCGAGGTGAAGGATTTGGCCACGCCACGCTCACACTCTCAGCCAATCCGACATCATTCGTTGCACCGACAGAGCACTTCTTCAACAGGCTCCTAGCCAATCAACCGGCGCTCGTAGGCCGCGCGCACCACCTCGGCGCGGCTATGCACCTGGAGCTTTTCGTAAAGATTCTTGATATGCCCGCGTACTGTATGCGGGCTAATGAGGAGCCGGTCGGCGATAGCGTCTTCGATCAGGCCCTCCACGATGAGGTCCAGCACCTCGCGCTCGCGCGCGGTGATGTCCAGGTCGTTCTCCTCGTCGGTGTCGCCTCGGACGTAGCCGAGCAGCTTCTTCGCGACGAGCGGCGAGACGGGCGCACCACCTCGGGCCACTTCCAATACGGCCCCAACAATGCGTCCTGCGCTTGCGTCTTTGAGCAGATACCCGCTTGCACCTGCCTTGATGGCCGAAAAAATCCGTTCTTCGTCCTCGAAGACCGTCAACATCAACACTTCAAGCTGCGGGTGCTCCTCCTTGAACCGGGCCGTAGCCGCGATTCCGTCCATGCCGGGCAGCTCGATGTCCATGAGCACGACCTCCGGCAGATCGCCGACCACATCGAGCCGCTCAAAGAACACCTCCGCAGAGGATGCTGTAAATACGAGTTCTACGTCGTCGAAGAAGCCGAGGCGTTCGGCAAGAAGCTGCCGGACTTCGGGTCGGTCTTCGACGAGGGCGAGGCGTACGGGCATAGTGTGAATGAATCGGACAAGGTAGAATGCAGCACGTTTAGCGCGCGGTCAACCCCCCGGCTCCGGGGGGTCGGCCGGCAAGCGCCTCGGAAAGAGGGAGCACCACACGCACTGTCGTCCCGTCCTCGGCGTCGAGCGTGAATGCCGCGCCCAGTTCCTCGGCGCGGCGGCGCATCCCCTCGAGCCCGTACCCACGCAAAGCATCGCTATCGACGCCATCCGCCTCAGATGTCTCGAAACGCCCGTCGTCACGCACCTCCAGCACGAGGCCGCGCATCTCGACGCATACCGTCACCGTCAGCCGTTCGGCCCCGGCGTGCTCCAGCGCATTCCCGATGGCCTCCTGAGCGATTCGGTAGAGGTGCAGCGTCTGCGCGGGCGAGAGCCGCCTCCTGGTCTCGGCTTCACTCGCTTCGAGCGTGCATTCGATTGTGGGCGCGTCGGCGCGGAGCGCGGCCCGCTCGTGGGCGTGCGCGCAGACCCGCTCGTAAAAAGACTCGATGGTGACGGCTTCGCGATGGAGCGCCCAGATCGTCTCGCGCAGTTGCGTCATCGTGCGCCGCGCGAGCGCTTCGAGCCGGTCGAGATGGCCGGCCCCGCCGTCTGCCTCGCCCTTCGCGGACAGCCGTGCGAGGTCGATGCCGGAGACGATCGTCGAGAGCTGCGCGCCGACGTGGTCGTGGAGGTCCCGGCTGATGCGCTCGCGTTCGGCCTGGAGCTTCTGGTCAACTTCGAGGGCGCGGAGGTCGCGGCGCAGCTTGCGGGTCGAGGCCATGCGCACAACGGCGACGAGTGCGACAAGGGTCGCCAACCCGGCGAGGAAGCGGAACCACCACGTCTGCCACCATGCGGGGTCGATGACGAGCAGTACGGCCAACTCCCGCTCGCCCCAGCCACCGCCCACGTCGGCACGCACGCGGAACGTGTAGCGTCCCGGCGGAAGGTTCGTGTAGGCCGCGTAACGCCGCGTCCCGCTCTCGATCCAGTCGTCGTCGAACCCGTCGAGGCGATAGGCGTAGTGCGTCCGCTCAGGCGCGGTAAAGTCGAGCGCGACGAACTCGAACGAGAAGAAGTCGTCATCGTGGCGGAGGCGGAGTGGCGCCTCGGGCACGGCCGCGATGGGCACTTCCCGGTCGAAGACGCGGAAGGCGCTTAGGGCGAGCAGGACCTCATTTAGCCCAGCTTCCACACTGTCCGGGTGGAAGACGACGATGGCGTCCTGGTGGGCGAGCACGAAGCGGCCGTCGGCGAGCATTACGGCATCGTATAGCCCGAACACGCGGCTGTGGAGGCCGTCGGCCTCGTCGAAGACGCGGATCTCGCCTGTGGCGGGGTCGAGCCGGGCGAGGCCTTCCTGCGTCGGAGCCCAGATGCGGCCGCGTTCGTCTTCGAGAACCGCCTTGACGTAGTGATCCGGGAGCCCGTCGGCCTCGGTGTATCGGGTCACCCGGCTCGTAGCGATGTCGAAGCGAACGAGGCCGCCATCGTACGTGCCGAGCCAGAGGAGGCCGGGCTCCTTGCGGGAGGGGTGGATCCATGTGATCGCGCCGGACGGCAGCGCCGTAGGATCATCGGGATCCGGGAGGAAGCGCGTGACGAGGCCCGTCTCGGGGTCGAGCCGGTTGAGCCCTCCGGCCCCGACCCAGAGCATCCCGTCGTCCGTCTGGGCGAGCGACCAAACGACCGGGTCGGCGAGCGTGGTGGCGTCGTTGGGGTCGTGGCCGTAATGAACGAAGCCGTCAGAAGCGGGGTCGTAGCGGTCGAGTCCTTGCTCCCCTCCGATCCAGATCTGGCCCCGGTGATCTTCGAGAAGGTCGCGAATGCGGCGGCTTCCGAGCGCCGCCGGGTCATTGGGGTCGCTCCGGTAGACTGTCGTCGTCTCCGTGGCGGGGTCGTAGCGAACGAGGCCCTGATTGCTGCCGTCGAGGGAGAATGTGCCGATCCATAAACAACCGCCGCGGTCTTCGAGCAGGCGCATCGGGCATTCGGGGGCGTCAAGACCGGGGAGCCGTTCCGCCGCCGCCGTGAACGTCGCATCGGCGAGGTCGAAGGCATAGAGTGGAGCACAGAGAGAGCCGATCCAGAGTCCACCGCGTCGGTCGACGGCGAGCGTGGCCGCCAGGTCGGATGCCGGAAGGGGATACGTGTGGAACGCTTCCCAGCGCGGCGCCGCTTTGTAGAGCCCAGCCGTCGTGCCGAACCATAGCACACCTCCCCGGTCCTCGTAGAGCTTCGTCACGCGCGCGTCCGGCAGGCTCGTGGGGTCGTCGGTGCGATGCGCAAAGCGGACATGGTCGCCCGTCGCCGGGTCCGCGACATAGACGCCGCTTAGAGATCGCGGCGCAATCCACAGAAGTCCGCGCCGATCTATGAGAAAGTCGCGAATCGTACGGGCCTCGACAGGTAGCTCCTCTGTAGAGAGTACGAGCGCGAAGCTGCCGTCACGAGCCCGGTACCGATGGTAACCCCGATCCGTATGCGCCCAAACACTCCCATCGCCCCCGGCCCGGACGGCAAAGACGGTGTCGGCGGCGAACGTTTTCGGAGTCCATCGGGAAAAAGCGTGTGCACCGTTGTCAAGGAGCGAGACGCGGGCGAGGCCCTGCGCGTCGCCCGGTATCCATACGTGTCCGTCAGCGTCGGTCGCGAGGCGGGGAACGCGTCCAAACCGCCCCCCGAAGCCCTCGCCCTCGCCGAACGGAGCAGTTTCCTGGCGCGTCCCCGCTAGCGTCCGTAGCCAAAGGGACCAGTGCCTGCCGTCCGCCATTGCTTCGACCGTCCACACCTCACCGGACCTGTCGACGGCGATATCCCAAACGTGCTCATTGCTTACAGTCTCGTACGCCCCCGATGCCGGGTTGAGATAGCCTAGTTGGCCCTCGAGTGCGAGCCAGAGGCGGCCACCGGGCCCCATCGAGACCGCTCGAACAAGGTTGTTCGATAGCGAGCTCGGATCGCCGGGGTTGGCTTCGTATTGCCGCGTCGTGTAGCCGTCGTAACGTATGAGGCCTCCCTCGGTAGCGGCCCACAGAAACCCGACGGGATCCTGGTAAAGGTCGATGAGCCAGTGGCGTCCGCCGCCAATGACGGGCTCGAACCGGAGTGTCTGCGGTGGGAGTTGCGCCTGGACCGCGTCCATGAATCCGAGCACAAAGGCGCTTAGCAGCACGAGGCAACGAATGCACATTGGTCGGTGGGGGATCAGGGTCCGGAGCGACCCAAACTTACCGCCAATATTCACGCCTCACGTCCCCTCTCCACGTCCCCTCTACCTTCGGCCAAAGCGACGCCGACCGCTTCAACTGCGAGGCGTTCCCCGTTTTCTCACACCTCCACAAGGGCCTGTTAACACTTCGCGCATGAGATCAGTTCGAGGACCCCGCAGTACCGCGGGGAGGCCGTTTCAAGGTGCACGAGGAGGTCGGTGCAATGGCCCCGGAAAGAGCCTGCCCTTTGTGCCGAACGGGTACGCGGCCGATCTTGACGCCGATGGTGGTGAGGTATTCCTCCGAGAACACGCGCGGCACGTAGCGTCGCACTAGGCTCATCTTCCCAACAGCGGCTCGGTGGATGGAATGGACCTCAGACTTCGCCGTCGCCTTCGCTCAGACGCGCTGCCATGTCGGCCAATAGCGTGGCCAGCGTCTGGTAATCCATTTTCTGACTCCGCAGCGCGCTGAGGTTCTCGTCCAGCCTCTTCTGCAGGTCGTCGGTGCGCGTCTCACGCGCCTCCTGAGCTCGTAGTGCCTCCGCTACCTCATTGCTGGCTTCTTCTACACCGTCCATGCGCTTGCCGAGCGCATCGCGGTGTTGCCGCACGGAGGCAATCAGTTCCTCAACGGCTACGGTTCGTACGTCCCGCTCCTGTGTAATTCGGCGGCCCATCCCGTCGGTTTCCTCCCTGATGTAGGCATCGAGAGAGTCCAGCCGCTCCCCGACCTCCTGCCGCAGCACCTCGGTGGCCACCAGAATTCGCTTCTCGAGCAGCGAAAAACGCTCCTCATAGGCGCTCATCTGTCGCCCAAAAAGGATTTCGCGGATTTGATCTACACTGGAGACATCTTCCACCGGAGCCTCGTCTGCACGGCTGGTTTCAGCCTCCCACTCCTCATCCGATACAATTTCGGGGGCTCCGTCGCCTCCGGCCGGTTCGAGCAACTCGTTCTGCTCTTCCGAGAAAATGTGCTCCTCTGTGCCTTCAGAGGGCGAATCGGCGCGTGTGGGGGAAAATGGAATCGACATAATCGTTCGGGAGGCAAGGTCTCATGGAAAGAATCATACGGCACTTGGAGCTAGGATGCAATGCCGTAGACTATTCTAATGGCCTCCCCTTATGAGGCTGTTCAAAAACTCCACCTACTTGCGGCGGCACCTCTTGCCCGATCTCTGCGTTACGAAATACTCGTCGATTCACCGATTCGCCTACGATTTCGCGCCTTGATCTCGGCCAAGATTCGCACGCCTCGTTTACGGGGTAGTATTTCAACAGCCTCTTATCAGGTATACATCGCCAACTCGCGACTAAATTTACCGGATACAGCCCGTTCGATTTCCAACCCCTCAGATCTCACTTCAATGACTAGAGATGCCATGCTCTCCGCCCTTGAGGGCTCTTCCGAACCGTGGGATTTCATCATCATCGGCGGCGGAGCAACAGGGCTGGGCTGTGCGGTAGAGGCTGCTTCTCGAGGCTACCGGACGCTGCTCCTGGAGGGGCACGACTTCGCCAAGGGCACGTCGAGCCGGAGCACCAAGCTCGTCCACGGAGGTGTGCGATACCTGCAGCAAGGCAACGTGGCGTTGGTCCTGGAGGCCCTCAAGGAGCGGGGGCTACTCCTCCAGAACGCGCCCCACCTCGTCCACGACCTGCCGTTCGTCGTGCCCAGCTACGAGTGGTGGGAGGGGCCGTTCTACGGCATTGGGCTGAAGATGTACGACCTGCTTGCCGGGAAGGCCGGCTTCGAGCCGAGTGAACGGCTTACGAAGGAAGAAGTCCTCGAGCACCTGCCCACGCTCGAGCCGGACGGCCTTCGGGGCGGCACCATCTACTACGACGGCCAGTTCGACGATGCGCGCCTCGCCATCACACTGGCTCGCACGGCAGCCGATCACGGGGCCGTCCTGCTCAACTACATGCGGGTGGTCGGGTTGATGAAAGCGCCGCGCGGGGAAGTCATCGGCGTCCAAGCGCGTGACGAAGAGACCGGCGCCGAGCACGAAATCCTTGCCCGTGCCGTCATCAACGCCACCGGCGTCTTCGCCGACGCTATTCGCAAAATGGACGACGCAGATTCGCCGGATGTGATCACGGTGAGTCAGGGCGTGCACATTGTGCTGCCGAGGGAGTTCCTCCCTGGCAACGCGGCGATCATGGTTCCAAAAACCGACGACGGGCGTGTACTCTTTGCCATTCCGTGGCAAGATCGGCTGCTTGTCGGCACAACGGATACGGAGGTTGACGAGCCCTCTTTGGAACCTCGTCCGCTCGAAGAAGAACTCGATTTCCTGTTGCGCCACGCAGCCAAATACCTCGTCAAGGACCCGACACCGGCCGACGTGTTGAGCACTTTCGCGGGGCTCCGGCCGCTGGTCGGCAACCCCGGAGACGAAGACGGCACGGCGGACATCTCCCGCGAACACGCACTACTGATATCGAAGACCGGGCTCATCACCATCACGGGCGGCAAATGGACCACGTACCGCAAAATGGGCGAGGAAACCATCGACAAGGCCGCCGTCATCGCAGCATTGGAAGAGCGGCCGTCGGTAACGGAGGAACTGCGCCTCCACGGCTACCACGCGGCGTCCGAAGCTCTCGGGCAGTTCCGTGAGTACGGAAGCGACGCCGAACAGCTCGTGGAGCTCCTGAAAGAAGACCTCCGCTACGCCGAACCGCTCCATCCGAAGCTGCCATTCCTCACCGGTGAAATCGTCTGGGCTGCCCGCCACGAGATGGCGAGAACGGTTGAAGACGTGCTCTCGCGCCGCACGCGCTCGCTCTTGCTGGATGCGCGAGCCAGCATCGAAGCGGCCCCGGCCGCGGCTGCACTCCTTGCTGAAGTGCTTGAGCAGGATGAGGCGTGGGCGGACGAGCAGGTGGAGGCGTACAGCGATTTGGCTGAGGGGTACTTGATTGAAGGATGAACGCCGAAAAATGAAGACTGAAGGTGGAAGTGATAAGGCTGATACCTGAGCGTTCATATGGACAGCCGGCGGAGGACCAGGGTAGGGCGTGATCGCCGAGCGCGCCGGTGGGTCTATCGAGGACAGAGGACGGAGGACCGGGGTAGGGCGTGATCGCCGAGCGCGCCGGTTGGCCTATCGAGGACAGAGGACGGAGGACTGAACAGCGAACAGCGAACAGCGAACAGCGAACAGCGAAGAACCAAGTGCGAAAACCTAACAGCCAACCCCGACCGCCCTCACCCCAACTCGCGCATCGCCACGTCCGGATAATCCGTAATCAGCCCATCCACGCCCATCTCACGAAGCCGAAGCATGTCGTCCGCATCGTTGACCGTCCAGGGGATGACGAGCATGCCCTGGTTGCGAGCCAACTCCACCACGTTCTTTGTGACAAGATGGAAGTCCGGGCTGTAGATGTCCGGCGTGAATCCCAGATCCTCCAGCCCCTTTCGCAGATGCCCTTTGGGCGTTTGGAACCCGGGCGATATGAGCAACGCGAGTCGAATCGGCAACGCCCGATTTCTGGCCTCCTGAAGTGTTCGGACGTCAAACGACTGGAGAATAAAGCGGCCGGCGATGCCCGTCTCTTCAACCACGTTCCAGATTGACTCTACAAACGCCTGCGGCGCAGGGTGTAGCCGCCTATCTCCTTCCGACCACGATTTCGTCTCCACGTTGTACTGAACCGGTGGTCGTCCATGTTGCCGCGCGTAGCTCTCAGCAAAAGCAATCACATCCCGAAGAAGGGGCTTGACGGCAGCTTGCGGCTCCTGAAGTGGGAAGTCCGGGTGGCCCCCCTTGCCGCAATCGAATCGGGGGACCTCGGGGTAGGC
>JADFQN010000129.1 GCA_022561755.1 Bacteroidota bacterium | reverse complement strand
CGCTCGGAAGCCCGGAGCCGTCTACACGAACGGTCTCGAAGCGGTTCGCCTCCGCATAACCATCAAAAATCTCAGCGACCTGGCGCCCCAACGCATCGTAGAGCGTTAGCGTGACGTTTTGTGCCTCGGCAACCTTGAAGCGAACCGTCGTGCCCGGGTTGAACGGGTTCGGGTAGGCGCGTTCGAGCAAGTAGCCGTCCGGCAGCGCTTCGGGGGCATTCGGCTCGTCTGCTACAGCTGAAATGGGGTTCAATGTTGGGCCAACGATATCGCATTCCCACGGGTTGCCGCCTGTGTGTGTGGCGCTGGAGCGGTACCAGAACACGATGTCCTCGCCGGTCACGGTCTCTCCGTTCACAATGGGATCCTGACCATCGTAAGTGGGGAAAGAGTCCAGATTAATTGGACATTGGTTCAAGAATGTGGCTCCATCCTCAATTTCTGTAGGATCGTATACCGCAATGGCCGCATCCAGTTTGGAAAAACTGTCGATCGCTAGCAGCAGGTCTTGCGCTCCCGGCACGATCTGATAGCCGAAGCCGGTTGCGGAATCTCGAACATCCCAGAAGATGCCGTCAGCAGGATTTCCCCATGTACGGACATCTTCCGTGGTAAAGGTCATTTCAGTTCCGGCGGTCGGGTTGATTTCCCGGATTTCGTCAGCCTCGGCTCCATCCAGGTCAAAGTCGAACCGCCAGTAGGCGTGATGACGGTGCGTCTGGCTCGTACAAGTAGCGCTCGCCGCTGAAAACGAAAACTCAGGCCAGATACGGCCGTCGGCATAGAAGTGCCACTTCATCCGGTAGCGATACCAGCCGGCCCGCTGGTTGCTGGTTAGGACCAACTCGCTTCCGAAGTCCTCGAATGCCGTACCCGTGAACGAGCCTGGGTCGCCACCGGTACCACCGGCCTCGTTGGAGTCACAGGTGGTTTCAACAACGCCGGGCGTCGAGAGAGCGATGCAACTCCCGGCCTGAATGCCGTCGGTAGCATATCCGGCCTCCTCATCGAACCAATCCCGGAAGCACGAGCAGCCGGAGCCATCGTATTCCACGTTTAATATTGGTACGTGTGCGGTATTGAAGACCAGATGACCATTGTAGTACACGTTGCGGATCTCTAGGCCGGAACCGTTTGCTCCTGTACTTTGCGGGGCGTTGACAAAGTCAAATGTCCACAGCGGGCTGCCGGAAGGCCATTCGGCATGACCAGTAGGGGTACTGCCGCACGAATAAGTGACATCCACTTGCGCGGTTGCCGGGAGCGCGGTGAGTGACAGCCCCAGCGCTGCGATGAAGAGAAAAGGCGAGGTGCGCATGGTAATAGAGGTTGCGCCTGAGGGCTGTTAGCGGGTCGGGGCGGGGTTGCCGTTGAAGCGGGTTGCGTTGCCGTCGGCCGAGGGGTCGAAGTCCTTCGAGACCAGCGTGCCGTCGCGCACGTCCACGACCACGTAGCGGATGCGGTTGACTCGGCGGGCAATCACGTCTACGTCGAACATGTCGAACTGGAGGCAGCGCGAGCCGGGGCCGCACGGGTGGCCCGCTTCACGCTGGAGGATGAAGCCGCCGGAGAGTTCGGGGTTAGCGGCCCGCTCGTAGAGTTCACTCAGCTCCGGATCAGCGAAGATCACGGCGCGGGCCATCTCGATCTCCCCCGGGGTCGGTCCGACCATCGACATGTTCCCGACGGTGCGTTCGATGAGGGCGCCGTCCTCGTCGGTGATGGTCTCTGCGTACTCACCAGCTTCGGAGTTGTACGTGAAGGTGAAGGTCCAGCGCGCCTGGGATCCGTTGTCGAGTTTGACATCGCTGGTCCAGGAGCGCAAGACGCGCTCGCCGGTGGCGTTCTGCGCGTTAGCGGCGGGGAGCGCTCCCAAAAGAAGCGCCGGCAGGAGAAGGCTGAAGAGTGTACGTCGCATGGGCTTGGTCACAAGGGACCGGGAGGATGGCAGTCAACCCTGCAATGTGCGAGAAATCCGGGCTAAAAGCAAGGCGGGCGGGTTAATCCGCCGAAACGTTACGCTTTGGTTTGCACTGCATGGGAACGAAACGGCATTCCGGCGCCGCGGAAAGCCTTTCGTAAGCAGATCACAAGAATGTCCCCTGTTCTCAAGAGTGTCCCCCTGTTCCAGGGGGACGAATCCCGGCCCCGTCATCCGGCGGGGATAGGGGGTGAACGGGCGCGGACCGGCAATCCGGTTTGAACTCATGGTGTCGCACCCAGCCGATCCACCCCCTTCCCGCCATGCAGCGGGACGTCCCTTTTTCGAAGGGGGACATTCTTTCCAAAGGGAGACATTTTAGTGGCCCACGAAACTCTTTCGCCACCCTCAACACTGGATGCCCATCATAACGAGCAGGGCCGGCACAATCAGCCAGAGCAGTCCCTTAACAAGGAACACCAGAAACCCGGCGACGCCCAGCCGTGCGACGATCTTTCCTATTCGCTTGCCGCCGGAAGAATCGCTCTGGGTGGGTGCCTTGGTGGGTAGGGATGCCATAGGCCACAAAGGAGGAAGATAGGTGAGGAGGTTATATTGAACGCCCTAATAGTATGTTCTGACTCTACGGGCGGTTCGTGCTTCCGTAGGGCTCAAATCCGCGATTACTTGATGAAGTCTGACAAGACCACGGCCCCAGATAATGAGACTCGCTTTACCACGAGCGACCTCATTTCCCCGGAGGACACGGGAAACGGCTCGCCGGTGGCGCCCGTGCCGGACGGCGCCACGGCTGTTCTCTTGGATTACGAGGGCGACCTCGACGTCACGCCCTTGGGCCCGGAGGATTTCGAGCCGGATGTTCTGAAGGCGGCGCTACGCACCATGATGACTTCGCGGCGGCTGGATGAGAAGATGCTGACGCTTCTCAAGCAGGGTAAAGGCTTTTTCCACATCGGCGCCTCCGGCCACGAGGCTGCGCAGGTGGGCCTCGGTTTCCACCTCAAGGGTGGCCACGACTGGTTCTGCTTTTACTACCGCGACCTCACGATGGCGCTCTCGATTGGCTACACGCCGGAGAATGCGCTGCAGGCCCACTTCGCCAGAGCGGGTGACCCCAGCGGCGCCGGCCGGCAGATGCCCGAGCACTTCGGCCACCGCGATCTTAACATCATGACGACCTCCTCGTCGGTGGGGGCGCAGTTCATGCCTGGCGTAGGCTTTGCGTTAGCTGCCCAGCGAGAGGGAACCGACCGGCTTGCCTACATCTCCGGCGGGGATGGCTCCACGAGCCAGGGCGCGTTCCACGAGGCGCTCAACTGGGCCGCTCGGGCAAAGGCCCCGGCGTTGTTCCACATACAGGATAACGGCTACGCCATTTCGGTTCCGGTTAAGGACCAGACCGCAGGAGGCTCCATCTACCCCATGCTCGGCGGCTACCCCGGCCTCGCCCGGGCCCGCTACGACGGCACCGATTTTTTCACCACGTATGCGGCGGGCAAGGCAGCCGTCGAACACGTCCGCTCGGGCAAAGGCCCAGTTGTGCTTCTGGCCGACGTAATCCGGCTTCTGCCTCACTCGTCGTCCGACGACCACCGCAGGTATCGGGAAGAGGACGACCTCGCAGCGGACCGCGACCGCGACCCGATCGTCCGGATGGCGGCGCAACTTGTGCAGGCGGGCATCGTGACGGAGGAGGACGTGGAGGCGATTCGCTCGGACATATCCTCCGAGATCGACGACCTGGCCAAAGTTATCGAAGCCCAGCCCGATCCGGCTGAGGCGACGACGCACGTCTACTTTGAGGGGACGGATGAGCTTCAGTACGAGCAACCCGGCCCCGAAGGCGAGCTCGTCGTGATGGTGGATGCCATCAACCACGCCCTCGACGAGGAGATGACGCGCAACGATCGTGTGCTGGTGTATGGCCAGGATGTCGGTGGAGGCAAGGGCGGTGTGTTCACGGCCACGAAGGGCCTCGCGGAGAAGCATGGCGCCGACCGCTGCTTCAACTCGCCGCTTTCCGAGCACTCCATCATTGGCTCGGCCGTCGGGTTGGCCGCCGCGGGTTGGAAGCCGGTGGTCGAGATCCAGTTTGCCGACTACATCTGGCCTGGGATGCAGCAGATCCGCAACCAGGTGTCGTCGTTCCGTTACCGCTCCAACAACACGTGGAGCTGCCCGATGGTGATCCGCGTGCCCTGCGGTGGCTACATCCACGGCGGCCTCTGCCACAGCCAGAACATCGAGGCCATCTTTGGGCACTTCCCCGGCCTGAAAGTGGTGCTGCCCAGCACCGCAGCCGACGCAAAGGGGCTGCTGAAAACGGCCATCCGCTCCAACGACCCCGTGCTCTTCCTGGAGCACAAGGCGCTCTACCGCCAGGGGCCGGCCCGCAGCCCCGAGCCGCACGATGACTACCTGGTGCCGTTTGGTAAGGCGCGCATCGCCCGCGAGGGAACTGACCTCACCATCGTCACTTGGGGCGCAATTGTCTACAAGGCGCTCAATGCGGCCAAGGCGCTGGCGAAGGAAGGGGTTTCGGTTGAGGTGATCGACATCCGGTCGATCCTGCCTCTCGATACAGAGGCCATCCTTTCGTCAGTCCGCAAGACCAACCGCGTTCTCGTGGCCTACGAAGACTACGAGTTCATGGGCTTCGGAGCCGAGATTGCTGCGCAGGTAGCCGACCACACGTTCGAGCACCTCGATGCCCCCGTGAAACGGCTGGCCGGCAGCTTCAACCCAACGCCCTACGCCGACGTGCTGGAGAAAGAGGTACTTCCACAAGACGCAGACGTGCTCAACGCCGCCCGCGATCTTCTGGGATATTGAAACATCGGGGCGGCGGCTGATGTGCGATCACGTGGCCGCTTGATTCCACAACTTGATTGACAAAACCCATTATGCATCGAGTCGCTCGCTTCCTCCCCCTTGTATTGGCATTCGCTGTCACGCACGCCGTGCAGGCCCAGGGTGTTCTCACCTTCGAGACCGAGTCACACGACTTTGGCTCCATAATGGAGGGCGAGAAGCCGACGTACACTTTCCGGTTTACCAACACCGGCGACGAAGCCGTCACCATTACGCGCGTTCAGCCTTCGTGCGGATGCACGGCGCCGTCCTACTCAACCGAACCGGTACCCCCCAACGAAATGGGGGAAATCACGGTGGAGTACGACTCGGAAGGCAGGCCGGGTGATTTCAACAAAACGATCTCCGTGCAGGCCGGCGGCACAGCCAACAGCTATACGACACTTCGGATAACAGGCACGGTCATTCCCGTCAACATCCAGAACGGGGCGGTACAGGGCGGCGTGGTGTTCGACGCCGACACCCACACGATAAGCGATTTGCGTGCGGGCGATCGGGCTGTGCACACGTTCCGGATGCAGAACACGGGCGAGCGCCCGCTGACGATCATCGAGGCGCGCGTGTTTAACGACGCCGTCGAAGTCGTCTATCCAAATCGCCTCATCTTTCCCGGCGAGATTGTCGACATCGAGGTGTCCGTAGAGCGGCCGGAAGCCGCGCTCAGCCACCGCGGTGAACTGGATGTGGCCGTCGTTCTTTCCACGGACGACGCCGACCAGCCTGCCAAATCACTCCGCCTCCGCGGCCGGCTGCTTACCGAAGACCAGGCGTCCGATATGCAATCAGCGGACACGCAGTGATGTGTGCGTGAGGACTTGGGCATCGGAACCCTCTACAATGGACGTCGTCGGCAAGGAGTTTCTCGGTTTTAGGGGTTCCCCGCCAAGACGGGGCAGGCTGTAGCGAGGCGAGTGGAGAATCGAGAAAAAATTCCGATTTTTTGAGGCGTCCCGCAGTACTGTGGGATAACGAAAAAGATCGGGGGAATGGGCCGATTCACCGCCGCCGAAGTAGAACCTACTGAATGCGAGAGACTCCTAAGAGGCTGTTGAATTACGTGCTCCGTCGCATGCAGGATGACGTATTTCAACAGCCTCCTAACGTCAGCGGCGCTTTATGTTTTGCTACGCCAATGCGATTGAGGCCAATGCCACCGAGGCCAACGCCACCGAGTATGACTCTGCTGAGAACGACTCTGCAACTTGCCTTTGCCCTGATGCTCGCAGCCTGCACGGTTGCTCCCGATGCCGGTCCGCCATCCGATGGCCCGCCCGTGCCTCCAGCGGCCGACTACGAGGCCACGCTGACGCGCATCGTGCAGGCAGTAGTTACACCGGGCGGCCTGGTGGATTATACACGCCTGGGCGCCCAGTTTCAGGCCGAGTTCGATAGCGTGCTTGCGGCCGTTGAGCAGTTCGATACGGCCCGCCTGTCGTCCGACGCCGAGAAGCTGGCCTTCTTCATGAACGCCTACAACGTGTGGATGCTCAAGAACATTCTCGACGCGCCTGGGGTGAACAACATCGAGACGGAGGGGCGGTTCGAGGACTTTTTCAGTACCTCGTTTCGAATAGCCGGCCTCAACATGACGTTGAACCAGCTTGAAAACGGCATTCTGCGAATGAAGGATACCGTGGATGGCCAACCTCTTCCGGCTGGGCTCATCGCCATGCGCCCCAACGAACTCGATCCGCGCATCCACGTTGGGCTCAACTGCGCGGCCGTGTCGTGCCCGAAACTGCGGCAAGAGGCCTTTCGGGCGGCTGTTGTTTCCACCCAGCTCGATGCTGCTCTGTCCGATTTCGCCGACAGCCCCAAGCTGGCAAATGCAGATGGAGCTGCATTTATCATTTCGAGTTTGATCGATTGGTTTGGTGAGGACTTCGATGCCACGGGCGTTCCCGTTGGCGACTATTTTCTGGCCGTCATGAGTCCGACGCGGCCGAGCTTCGGAACCATTCAATCCGTTTTTCAGGGAAACGACACGGCTGAAATTCGTGCGGTGGTGGCCGGAGAGCAAACATTTGAGTTTGCTTACGACTGGACTGTCAACCGAGCCAACTAGTGCCTGTTAACACTCAATCGCGGCGGCCCGTTTCGGGTCGCTCTGGTCCGTTTCGGCGTTGTACTCCCCGGATCGAGTCCGGGGCAGGCTCTGTCCGGGACTATTGCTCCGGCCTCCTCGTGCACCTAGAAACGGCCTCCCCGCAGTACCGCGGGGTCGACGAACCGACCTCACGCGCTAAGTGCTAACGCGCCCTAACAGCATGGGTCGGCTCTTGTTCTTAGCCTGTTTGACGGTACTCCTGCTCTGGAGCATGCCGTCCGCCGGGGCCCAGGCATGGACGCAGGAAGCGGGGCACGCGTACGTCAAGGTCTCACAGAGTTTTGCGGCGGCGAGTTCGCGGTACGATGCCGACGGAACCGTCGTCCCCTATAACGAGACCACCAACGGCTCCTTCCGCGACCGAAGTACGTACCTCTACGGCGAGTTCGGCGTTAGCAGCCGGTTGACGTTTGCCGCGTCGGTGCCGTACAAGCGGCTCTACGTAACCGACGAGACGTTCGAGCCGACCTTCGAGCGGGAGTCGTCTGCCTGGGGCACAGCCGTTGTCGGCGCTCGGTACGACATTGGCCCATCACTCGGCCTTTCCCCAAACGAGCCGACGGTGTTGGCTGCAAATCTCGGCGTGGGCATACCGATGGGGTACACACGGAACTACGACCCGGCGGTTGGGCCGGGCCAATTGGATCTCCAGGCGACGCTAAACGTCGGGCGAAGCTTCTGGCCATTTCCCGGCTATGCTCAGGCGGGCCTTGGCTATCGCCGCCGTACGAGTTCCTTCGGGTTCTCGACGGCGACGGTTTGTATGAATGACCAGGTAGATGGCGATGGCCACGCGTGCCTCCCCGACGAGGATGCCCGCCGCAGCTACGGAGACGAGTTTCTCTTTAGCGCCGAGGGAGGAGTTACGCTCGGCCCCGTCCTCTTTCAGGCCCTCGTTGATGCCCACTGGTCGGTTTCGGCCCCGGTGCCGCCCGAGGGGGTTACAGTCATCCTCCCGGAGGGGTTTGAGCTGCAACGGTACATCCTCGTTGGGGCGGGTGTTACGGTTTACGGACCGCTGGGTTTTGGCTTGAGCCTTCAGGCGTTTGGCGCTGCTCACGCGCAAAATACGCTGGGCGGCAGCCAGATCTTCGTAGGGCTGGAGCGGAAGTTCTAGGAGCCTGTCTGACTAAGGATGATTCTACTGCGACGGCGGATAATCGGCCCATTTCCTCGCCCTTTTTCGTTACGTAGCCCAACTATGCGCCTCAAAAGGCCGCTAAAATGGCCTCGATTCGCCGCTCGTCTCGTTACGAACCCCTTAGTCAGACAGCCTCCTAGGGCCTGAGGGGGGATCGGAATGCCCTGATGCTCCGAGTACTCTGCCGTATACTGGGCGAAACAGGCAGAATACTTTATGGAAGCCATGATGGCAACCTAGTATATGATACTCGGCAACACCTCAACCCCTTCGATTAGAGGCCTCCTGATCATGCTCCTGTTCCTGGCTATTGCTGGATGCCGAAGCACCGTGGTTGGTCCGCCTGATATCGTTGAGCCGACTGAGCCGGTATTGTTCTCGAGTGACATTTTCCCGATTCTGGCCCAGAATTGCGCACTCTCCGGATGCCATGCGGGTTCGGGTACCAACGGGGTTCGACTAGGGAGCTACGCGGAGGCCACTTCCAGCGTCGGCCTCCAGTACGGAGAGCTTGTAATTCAGCCGTTCAATGCTGACGGCAGCCCGATAATCGACAAGATCAGCGGTATCCCCGAGTTCGGAGTCCGGATGCCGTTCGGTAGAACGCCGCTCTCGGCCGAACAAATTGGCCTGATTCGTGCGTGGATCAATCAAGGCGCTCGCGACAACTAATACCCCCTACCGCTATGTATTTAACTCGTATTACTGGATTCCTCCTCATTTCCCTCTCGGTTGCTGTGTTGCCTGCCCAGGCGCAGAAGTATGGAACGCAGCGCGGGACGGTCGAATTCACCTCACGGGTGCCGTTACACACGTTTACCGGTACGTCAGACAATCTATCAGGGGAAATTGACCTGGAGAACCGCTCCGTGGACTTTTTCGTCGACTTGGCGACCCTTCGCACCGGCATCGGAAGGCGGGACCGGGATATGCGAAATACACTGGAAACGGACGACTACCCATTTGCCGAGTTTACCGGGCGCCTTCTCACACCATTTGACTCCGAAGCCTCAGGCACGCAACAAGCGCGGGTACAGGGCACGTTCAAAATCCACGGTGTGAGCCATACAATTACCATTTCGGGAACGCTGGAGAAGACGGGTAGCCAGATTCGCTTGATCGCCGACTGGAACATCAACCTCGACGACTACAACATCGAGCCTCCGCGGCTTCTGATGATGCGGGTGAACGAGGTACAGGGGATCCACATCAATGCACTTCTTTCGCGCCGCTAGGAGCCTGTCGGGTTTAGGATGATTCCACCACGGCGGCGTTCGATTGGCCCATTTTCCTTCTCTTTTTCGTTAAATAGGCACGTTATTCTCCCCGCCGCATTGCTGGCCTTAGAAAATTCGCTCGATTCCCCGCTCGCCGCGTTACGAACGCCTAACCTCGACAGACTCCGAAGTATATAGATATGGCCTACCCACGAGCAGTCCCGTTCCTGGCCCTTTTTCTACTGGCGATGCCTGCGTGGGGGAAGGTGCCGCGGGTCCGGGTCGATGCGAATCCTCCCGTCGAGGACCTGTTCAAAGCGCCAAG
>JADFQN010000018.1 GCA_022561755.1 Bacteroidota bacterium | reverse complement strand
AAAAGAAGTGGGCGAGATGCTTGGCAAATCCGAAGGCGCCGCCAGTATGGCGATTTCAAGAACAAGAGCAGCTAGACAAACCAAGTAGGCATGGCAGACCATTCCGGACATAACGAGGTTGTGGATGCGATCCATGATCTGACGCGGGTCATAATCTCCCTTAGTGGCAAGTACCAGAACCGTTCTGAAGCCATCAGAAGTCTGAACGAACTCTCTATTCCGTCTTCACGCATTGCCTCGATTTTCGCTATGGAGACGAGTGATGTATCATCTGTACTTGCAAAAGCCCGAAAGAAGAACGATGGCAAAGGCTGAAGCGACTCTTTCCGACTTACTAGTTCAACTTCAGATCGCGAACAGGCTGTCTGCAGTTCAACTGAAGTCGAGCATGAAGCAGAACGAGATCATTGCAATTCTGGCCAGTACGAATGCGACACCCAAAGAAATTGCAGATGTTCTTGACACGTCGGAGGGTACAGTTCGGTCAGCATTAAATCGCCTTAAAGCTAAGTAGGCACACATCTCGATCATTTTTTAGGACTATATGGCTGAGTCTGAGCATTCACAGGAGAACATTGCCTCTATTCGCACTCAGCTTGACAACATTGAGCGCTTAGTTCGGTTTTCGGTAGCCTCGAATCCCAATTCAAGAGCTGCTATCAAGGAAATTCTTAGCAGTCGCGCTAACGCCCCGAATGTCTATCTAGCCCTTTCAGAAAGACCGAAGAGTCAGGACACACTAGTGAAAGAACTGAAAATGAGTCAGGCCTCGATTTCCAAGATTTGCAAATATCTATACAATCAAGGACTGATATGGCGCACTGCTAACCCTAGCAATCCGAAAAAAACTTTATTCCTTCAGCCCGATCTTGAGAAAACACTCCACATTTCAAAAATTGCCGAACGACTTATCAAAGACAGAGCGAAGGGCGCGAAGTGATGCTGTCTCATCTGCGTTACGGCAGTTTGGAATTGCACACATCAGCACTGAACTACGCGACCTTGCAGTAGTACCCGCTCGCCAGCCAAATATGAGTGCCTTGGTCGGTGTACTCGAAGCCTATGCCTTCGATCTTGCCGATTCGATCTCAGTAGAGGCACTAGCCAAATCCATTCTGGCTGCACTGAGTCAATGTCCGGGCGCCGACATAGATTGGACAACTATTGAGAACCTTGAGTCGAACCTCCGAAGTATTGTGGCGGGCAAATCTGATGCACACAACTATCACGCGACGGTATTTACTGCGTTACCACTCTTATTTCGGGATAGCCTCTCTGTTGCGAAGAAAGAAGAGCCCATGTTTGGCGGTGTGAAACGAATTGATATCACGTTCTCAAATCATGCGTCGGAGGGTTTTTTTGCGGAGCTACACGATTCGCTCAAGGCCCCTTGTCCGTTAATTCCAATCGAGTGTAAAAACTACAGTGGAGATATCGGCAATGAAGAGCTTGACCAGTTATCCGGCCGACTCAATGAAAATGTTGGTCGCTTGGGCATTTTGGTCTGCCGGTCAATTGAGGATGAGGCAAGAAGCCTTCAACGAAGAGTGGGTTACATTCGAAAAATGGAATTCCTAATCACACTCGACGACAAAGACCTTACCTCCATGTCGAAAGCGTATTTGTCAGGCAAGCGCGAAGAGATGGAAGCCATCCTCTTCACCAAGTTGCGTCAGTTGCTCCTCAACTGAAATAGTTGGGCTACCTCTAGCCCACCCGCGCAAACCCCAGACTTTTCGGAGCCGTCCGGGCGAAATGCGTGCGCGTGCCTGCGTTTTCGGGGGCGCGCAGCTCGGGATCGTGCTCGGCGAGGGCAAACGCGGCCTCGCGAGCCGCGATGAGGATCTCCTGATCGCGTACGATGTCGGCGATTTTGAGATCCGGTAGGCCGGACTGGCGGGTGCCGAAGAAGTCGCCGGCGCCGCGCATTTTGAGGTCTTCCTCCGAGATACGGAAGCCGTCCGTGGTCGATTCGACCACCTTCAGCCGCTCCTTTGCCTCGGCTGATTTCTTGTAGTCGGCCATGAGGAAACAATAGCTCTGCTCGCTGCCACGCCCGACGCGCCCACGGAGTTGGTGGAGCTGCGCCAGGCCGAACCGCTCGGCGTGCTCGATGACCATCACTGTGGCGTTGGGCACGTCAACGCCGACTTCGATGACCGTCGTAGCCACCAGGATGTCGGTCTCGCCGGACTTGAAGCGATCCATAGCTTCTTCCTTTTCGTAGGCGAGCATCCGGCCGTGAACGAGATCGACGGTGTACGGCCCGAACTGCTCGCGGAGCCTCTCGTAGCCCGTTTCCGCGTCCTTGAGGTCCAGCTTTTCAGACTCCTCCACCAACGGGTAGACGACGTACGCCTGGCGCCCCTCGCGGAGTTGGAGCTTGACGAACTCGTACATCTCCTCACGCTGCTTCTCCGAATAAAGCTTCGTCTCGATTGGTTTGCGCCCGGCCGGAAGCTCGTCGATCAGGGTCACGTCGAGGTCACCGTAGACGGTCATCGCCAGGGAGCGCGGGATGGGCGTGGCGCTCATCAGCAGCACGTGCGGCCGCTCGCCTTTCTTGAACATCCGAGCGCGTTGCATCACACCGAAGCGGTGCTGCTCATCCACGATGGCGATGCCGAGGTTTTCGAACACCACCTTGTCCTCGATGATAGCGTGCGTACCCACCACGACATGCGCGCGGCCCTCGGCGATGTCCGCCAGAATCTCCTCACGGAGCAGCTTTCGCTGCCCGCCGATGAGAAGCCGCGTTTCGAGACCGAGCGGTTCGAGGTAGCCGCGGATATTGGCGTAGTGCTGCTCGGTGAGAATCTCCGTAGGCGCCATGAACGCTGCCTGAAACCCTGCGTCGATGGCCATGAGCATGGCGGCCACGCCGACGACGGTTTTACCCGAGCCCACATCGCCCTGGATCATGCGGTTCATCTGGCGGCCGGATGAGGTGTCCGCCGCGATGGTCTCCAACGCTCGCTTTTGTGCTCCAGTTAGTTCGAATGGCAACACTTCATCCACGAAGCGCCGCGTATGTTCTCCGATCCCACTGAACACTGCGCCGGGCATCCGCTCCTGCCTGCCTTTGGTGAGAGCGAGGAGAAGCTGGAGGAAGAAAAACTCCTCAAACTTGAGCCGTTGCCTGGCCTTCGCCAGTTCGTCGGTCGATTTGGGGAAGTGCACGGCACGGAGAGCCACGTTGCCGTCCATCAACCCAAATTGCGTGCGGATACTTTCCGGAAGGATCTCAGGGATCTCCAATCCATGCTCCTTGATGAGGCCGTGGATGAGCCGCCGGAGCGTGCGGCTGTTGATGCCCACCTTTTCGAGTTCCTGCCCGCCCGGATAGAGCGGGATGATGCGCCCCGTGTCGAGCGCCGCATGGTCTTCGTCGAGGATGTCGAAGTCGGGGTGGGCCATGGAGAAGGAGCTGCCGTACTTCTCCGCCTTGCCGTGGAGGGCCACCCGGTCTCCTTTCGCAAACGCCTTCCCGATCCACTGCGCCCCGCGAAACCAGACGGCTTTCATCGAGCGGCCGGATTCGTCCATCACGCGCAGCTCAAGCCGAGCCCTTCCCTTCCGCCCGGGCACGACGCCCTTCGCCGTTACCGTGCCGACCACCGTGATGGCGCCTAAGCCTTCCCGCAGTTTCCCGATGGGCGTGACGGTAGAGCGGTCCAGATAGCGGCGCGGATAGTAGCGCAGCAGATCACCAAACGTTGTAACCCCCACCTTCTGCAGCGGCTCCGCGCGCCTAGGCCCGACGCCGTGGAGGAACTGGATGTCGGAGTCGAGGACAGGCATTGTCTGCAACGAACCGTCAGGGATCCTTTGGCCACAAAACGTTCACTCGCCCCACTATCTCTCCCACACGATCCGGTCGGGTCACACTCGCAATGAAAGGGCGAGGATGGGTCTCAGCTACTTCAATAATCTTAGGATAAGTCGCCGCCACGTTAGCTCCCATTACAGCGTGAGTCGCTTTGCCTCGAACAATGAATAGACCCAGACCTACATTCAGCACGAGTTCACGCTGAGCGCGGCGCCTCGCAATTTTCCTATCATGAGTGAATGCAAACCACCCATTACTAGCGACAGTAGCAATCCACTCCTCGTCTGAAGTTTTATGGCCAAAATGCTCTCGATTTAGTTGGAGATCAAAACCTGCATCGAGCAAAGGCTCAACGAAGTCTGGAGCATCGAGGTCATTGTCCACGAAGAAGGTCGGCATCACAGAGTAACACGCTCGAACAGCAGCGCATCGCCGACATCTTCTTCGCCAACCCCATAGTCGCCAGCAATTTTCTCGATCGACGAACCGGCATCAAAGAGTTCCGCGATAATCTGTGTTGAGATTCCTCCATCAGCGATTACGGGTTGACCAAACTGGACTCGTGGATCAATGAGGACAGACTGCGATGCATGACGGTAAGGAATCATCGGAAACCACTGAAGTGGCACTCCGGACTGAAATACGATGCGATTCAGATAGCTCTCGATGACCTTTGTCAATGCATACTGACCCGCACGGCTCAGGTTGACTGACTCCTCATCCTTTAACCAATAGAGGTCTCCCGATACCCAAATGTCGTCGCTGAGAAACGGTCGATCAATACTAAGTCTTTTCTGGGCGGTCCAGTGGGCAACTCGAACAGCACGCATCGTCATACCTTCGACATTTCGAAGAGACCCAACGGCAAATGCTTCGATTAAGTTGAAGAACGACAAGCGGCCTTCAACCCCCTCAGGGCCTTGAATGAGTGGCCGGTCGATTCCCTGACCCTGAAAAAACAGACCATGAGGTGGCTTCAACCACGATCTGAGAGTTGATCGCGGTACACCAATCGCGTCGGCTGTATCCGTTTGTGTGTAGAACGGAAGCTCACGCGGATCTTGACCTCTATAAAAGTGGCTCACCTCCATCGTTTTATATACTTCCTACGTGTGTTTTGAATTTCACAAGCGAGTGTGACACCTTGCGTCATACGTGACATGCTTCAGTGGGCGACGTACCTGAATTTAGCCTTCACTTCGTACCGCGCCTAGGCCCGACGCCATGGAAAAACTGGATGTCGGTGTCGAAGACACTCAAGACGGGGTATGAGAGTGTGAGCGGGTGAGGGTATGAGAGAGTCACCTTCAGCCTCTCACACACCCAAAGCCGAAACGTGGGCCCGGTAGGACTTGAACCTACGGCCAATCGATTATGAGTCGATTGCTCTAACCACTGAGCTACGGGCCCGGATGGGAGAGAAAATACACCCGGAGCAGCCTGGAAGGCCCGCCCATCGCTTTCAGCATCAATGAATTAGAGCGTTTTGGTAAATCAACCGAACTTATTTAGGTTATTATTGATATTGCCCGTCGTTTGTGCGTAGTTTTTGCCCGTTCGACTGAACAATTCAGGGCTAAGCCCTTCGCATGGAGAAAATCGACACCATCGACGTGCAGATCCTCGATCTGCTTCAAGAGAACGGCCGCATGAAGCGGACCGAGCTCGCCGAGGCGGTGGATCTCTCCGTGCCGTCCGTCTCCGAACGGATGCGGAAGCTGGAGGACCGCGGCGTCATTGCAGGCTACCACGCCGTGGTCGATCCGAAGCGCCTCCACATTGATATCACCGCGTTCGTCCGCGTGATCTCGGTGGGCTCCGACCACTACGCCGAGTTCGTCGAGGCCGTGAGCGCGATGGACGAAGTGCAAGAGCTGCACTCGATCACCGGCGAGGGCTCCCACATCCTGAAAGTCCGCGTGCCCAACACGACCGCCCTTGAGAATCTCCTCGGCCGCATCCAGCACCTACCCGGCGTGCGCGGCACGCGGACGTCGCTCGTCCTGTCGACGCTCAAGGAATCGAGGTTCCTGAAGGCGGAGCCGATGGTCCTGCATCAGCCTGAGCCCGAGTTGAACGGAGTCGAGACTTGACTATTCCGTATTGCGTAGTGCGTATTGGCAGCATGATCGTAGTCCTTACGAAATACGAACTACGTAATAAACTTCCAACCTCCACCCACAACCCTAAGCTACGCCCCCCATGCCCTCCACCCTCGCCACCCCTGTACGCATGAACGGAAACGGCCACACGCACACGCCGATGGACGTTGAGAAGATCTTCGGCCAGAACACGTTCGGCCTTTCCGAGATGAAGGCGCGCCTGCCGAAGAGCGTTTACAAGCACCTCGTCGCTACAATCCAAGACGGTGAGCCGATTAACGTAGAGGTGGCCGACGCCATCGCGCTGGCCATGAAGGAATGGGCGGTGGAGCACGGCGCCACGCACTACACGCATTGGTTCCAGCCGCTCACGGGCCGGACGGCCGAGAAGCACGACACCTTCATCACCCCGAACGAAGGGGGCGGCGCCGTGGCGGAGTTCTCCGGGAAGAACCTCTTCCAGGGCGAGCCCGACGCCTCCAGTTTCCCGAGCGGCGGCCTCCGGGCCACCTTCGAAGCGCGCGGCTACACGGCCTACGACCCGACGAGCCCGGCTTTCATCATCAAGCACAACAATGTGGCCACGCTGTGCATCCCTACGGCCTTTGCGTCGTGGACGGGCGAGGCGCTGGACCACAAGATCCCGCTCCTCCGCTCGATGGAGGCCCTCAATAAGCAGGCTCGCCGGGCGCTCGACCTCTTCGGCGAAAGCGTAAGCCGCGTTTACGCGACGTGCGGTTCGGAGCAGGAGTATTTCCTCATCGACGAGCGCTTCTTCCTGGCTCGGCCGGACCTCCTCGTCACCGGGCGGACGCTCCTCGGCGCCAAGCCTCCCCGAGGGCAGGAGCTCGACGATCACTACTTCGGCACCATTCCTGAACGCGTGATGGCATTCATGAACGCCGTTGAGGAAGAGCTCTACCACCTTGGCGTTCCCGTCGCCACGCGGCACAACGAGGTGGCGCCCGGGCAGTACGAGTTCGCGCCCATCTTCGAGAACGCGAACGTGGCGGCCGACCACCAGCAGCTCATGATGATGACGCTGCAGCGGACGGCCCCGCGCTTCGGCCTCGTCTGCCTCCTCCACGAGAAGCCCTTCGCCGGGATCAACGGCTCGGGCAAACATTGCAACTGGAGTATGTCGACGAACACGGGGATGAACCTCCTCGAGCCGGGTGAGACCCCGCACGAGAACCTGCTCTTCCTATTCTTCTGCACGGCTGTTATTCAAGCGGTGCATCGCCATCAGGGATTGCTGAGGGCCACGATTGCCACGGCCGCCAACGACCATCGGCTGGGCGCCAACGAGGCCCCGCCGGCCATCCTCTCGATCTTCCTCGGCGAGCAGCTTACAGACGTGTTCGAGCAGATCGCGGCTTCCGGGAAGGCCTCCAGCAGCAAGCAAAGCGGCTTCCTTGGGCTCGGAACGCCGGTGCTCCCGCGCCTCCCGCGCCACGCAAGCGACCGCAACCGGACCTCGCCCTTCGCCTTCACGGGCAACAAGTTCGAGTTCCGCGGCGTGGGCTCGTCGCAGAGTGTGTCCCTGCCACTAACCGTGCTCAACACCATCGCGGCCGAGGCCATTGACGACCTTGCGACGAAACTGGAGGCAAAACTCGGCAAGAAGAAGCGCAGCAAGCAAGCGCTGGAGGACGCCGTCCACGACGTGATCGCCGACGCCATCCGTGCCCACAAGGCGATCATCTTCAACGGCGACAACTATACCCAGGCATGGAACGAGGAAGCCGAGAAACGCGGCCTTCTCAACCTGAAGTCAACGCCGGACGCTCTCCCGCAACTCACCGTTGACACGACGGTGGAAGCCTTCGCGGCCTACGAGGTGCTCTCGGAGGCGGAGTTGGAGGGCCGCGAGGAGATCCTTACCGAGCAGTACGTGATGACCGTCAACATCGAGGCGGCTACGACGGAAAACATGGCGCAGACGATGGTGTTGCCCGCGGCCGTACGGTACCTCTCGGAGTTGATCGACACCGCCGCGCGCGGCAGCGACCTCGGCCTCACGTTCGGCGGCACAATGGAAACGGCAAAGGAGGTATCCGCGCTCGTGGACGACCTCAAGGGTGCCATCGGGAGACTCGCGAAGGCCCGGATGGCTGCCCACGGAGCCAAGAACGAGGCCAGGGCCATGAAGGACAACGTTATCCCGGCCATGGCCTCCGTCCGCGAAGTCTGCGATGCCCTTGAGGGCATCGTCTCGGCCGATCTGTGGCCGCTGCCGACGTACCGGGAGATGCTGTTTATCAAGTGACGACCGGCCGTTGCTGCAGACCGCGGACCTTACAAAAAGCACCCGCTCCGGCTTTGTGCCGAAGCGGGTGCTTGATCACGTAGAAACGGAAGCGCTATTGAAGCAGCGTCACCGAGCGCGTTTCGGCAAACGATTCGCCGATTACGCGGATCATGTACATCCCGCTCGGAAGACCACTCGCCTGCCACGTAAAGGTGTGCGTCGAGCCGCCTTCGACGGTGCCGTCGAACAACGTCACAACTTCGCGACCGAGGACATCATGAACCGTGATCGCGACGGTCTGGGTCTCACGCACAGCAAGCGTAAAGTTCGTCTGCGGGTTGAACGGATTCGGGTAGACCGCGCTCAATACATGCGAACCCGGTACACCGACCGTTGCTTCGATCGCCGGACTGTACTCGAAGGCGCCGTCGTAGTCAATTTGCCTGAGGCGAAAGGCGTACGTGCCGGGGTCAAGATCGATAACCGTATGGGAATAAACCTGCGCCTCCGTCGTGGTCCCGTGTCCCTCTACGAAACCGACCGCTTCAAACACGCCGCCTTCCGAACGCACCTGTACCTCAAAACCGGCGTTGTTCGTTTCTGAAGCCGTCTCCCACATCAACAGGACGTCATCTCCATCGACCGTCGCATTGAACGAGACGAGCTCCACAGGAAGCAATCGCGGCGCGCAGAAGAGGAAGACGTCGTGGCTTCCGTACGTCTCGAGATCGTCGTCGCCATCATCGAGTATGTCGAGATTGTTCTGAAACGTGCCGACGACGTACATGCTCTCGGCGCTATCGACCACCACGCCTGTTCCCCAATCCGATCCATTGCCGGACGCGACGAGGAATTCGGCAAAAGACCCGTCCGCACGGTAAAACGCCACGAAGACGTCGACTCCAGACGTGCTTGTGGATTCAGGCACACCGTCGTTGTCGAAATCGATGGTCCCCTGGTATCCGCCCGTAACAAGAACGCCACCGGCGTCTACGAACAAGTTGTGAGACGTTTCGTTGGTGGACCCGCTCGCGCTTTTCGCCCACTGCATGGCGCCGGCGGAGTTGTACTTGACGATATACATGTCCGCTGCACTTGTTGCCGTGAGATCCGGAACGCCGTCGCCGTCAAAGTCGGCTGAGCCCCTAAATTCACCAGTGACGTAGATATCACCGGTTGCGGCATCTCGGCCCATATGGCTAGCCATATCGGAACCCGTTCCTCCAACGGCCAGAGCCCAGACCATGGCTCCGACGCCGTCACAACTCACCACGTAAGCATCGTCGCCACCTGCACTGATGAGATCGTCGACGCCGTTGCCGGTGATGTCGATGTTGCCCTTAAACGAGCCCGTAATAAATGCGCCACCGATTCCATCAGCAGCGATACCGGCTCCCTCATCGGCTTGTCCTCCGCCAATCGCCGAAACCCAGTCAAGTGAACCGGCGGTGTCGTAGCGAGCTACGAAAGCGTCCTGCTGCCCGGAGTTTAGAATATCGGCAACGCCGTCGTTGTTAAAGTCGGCGTCCCCACGGAAATAGCCTGTCAGGAAGACATGACTTCCATCGATGTCGATATCCTTTCCGGCATCCTGGCCATTTCCGGAGAGCCCACCGGCAGTCCGGACCCATTGGAAGGCCCCGGAGGCGTCGTACTTGGCCAGGAACATATCGCGCGCCGACGTGGCCGTAGCGTCGTCCATGCCGTCGCCATCAAAATCGGCGCTGTTTGAGAAGTAGCCCGTTATGTAGGCGTCGCCGGAGGCGTCGACCGCCACCGCAAACCCCTCGTCGGAGCCACTGCCGCCGGCCGAGACAACCCACAGCAAGCCGCCTGTGTCGTCGTACTTGGCAAGAAAGATATCCTCGCCGCCGACGCTCGACGCATCGTCGAAGACGCCGTCGTTGTCAAAATCGGCGTCGCCGGTGAAATTGCCCGTGATGAAGATATTGTCGGAACCGTCGATGGCTACATCGCCACTCTGGTCGCTGCTGGTTCCTCCCGCCTGGCCGGCCCATTGGGCACTAGCAAATGGTGACAGGAAGAGAATTAGGGTCAAAGAGAGCGCAGCTTGGGGAAGGATGCGAAGGCTCATGATCACCTCATGTTTTGTACGTTTTGGACACGTACGAATGAAACCCGCGTTGCCTGATTTTTCAGGGAGGGTATAGAGAATAGGAGGCACAGATGTAAAAAGCAAGCCATTAAAAATGAATACCGGCGGGGCATTGGTGCACATTGATGGATGGATGCGACGCGACATCATTCCGCTTTCGACGGTTGATCATCGGAGACCAGTTGCATTTCTCGTAATAAAACGGGCACTGCATCCGGGTCTAATGGTCGGAGCGCGCGCCCTTGGTAATGATAGTGCGGCAGGAGGAATGGGGCCGCCCTGTTGAGGCCGCACGTTGGCGAACCATGGCAGAGGGTGGCAGGTAGTGCTGCGCTGGAGATCTCATCCTCGCCGATCCACGGTAGAGAAGTTCCGCGCGGAGGCGTCGTGGATAGCGCGGTAGCTATTTTGCACACTACTCTTCCTGATCTCGACATGCACGAACTCTCTCGGTTCGCCCTCCCGGCCTTTCTCCTTTTCGCCGGTCTCGCCGGTTGCGTTGAAACAACGACTGACACGCCGAACGACGACCTATCTGCTTTGCCACACGACGTCCACTCCTACGCCAAGCCGGCCGAGGCTCGCGTCACGCACGTGGCCCTCAACCTCAATGCTGACTTCGAGGCGCAGCAACTCGTCGGAACGGCAACCCTCACGATTGAAACCGCACCTGACGCAGAGGAAATCGTACTCGATATCCGCGATCTGGCCATCGAGCAAATCACGGACACGGACGGCAACGAGCTAACGTTTTCGACGGGCGATACCGACGACCTCCTGGGCGCACCGCTCACCATCGAACTTCCTTCGGCGGCAAACCAGATCGTAGTTCACTACCGCACCGGTGAGGGCGCCGATGCCGTGCAATGGCTGAACTCCGAACAGACCAGCAGCGGCGCGCCCTTCCTCTTTACGCAGGGGCAGGCCATCCTCACACGGACATGGATCCCGACGCAGGACAGCCCCGGCATCCGCCAGACCTACGAGGCCGAGATCACGGTGCCCGAAGGCCTCACAGCCGTGATGAGCGCCGAGGGCAATTCCCGGGACGGCGAACCGACGGAGGATGGGAGGACCACGTTCCGCTTCCGCATGGACGAGCCCATCCCGCCCTATCTCATCGCGCTTGCCATCGGCGATCTGGAGTTCCGAGAGCTAGGACCGCGCTCAGGCGTCTGGGCTGAGCCCCAGGTGGTGGAAGCCGCCGCCTACGAGTTCGCAGAAGTGGAGGCCATGATGGACGCCGCCGAAAACCTGTACGGGCCGTATCGCTGGGGCCGCTACGACATCCTCGTGCTGCCGCCATCGTTCCCGTTCGGCGGGATGGAGAATCCGCGCCTCACCTTCGCCACGCCGACCATCCTCGCCGGCGACCGCTCGCTCGTCTCCCTCATCGCGCACGAACTGGCGCATTCGTGGAGCGGCAACCTCGTCACCAACGCCACGTGGGATGATTTCTGGCTGAACGAGGGCTTCACGAGCTACTTCGAGAACCGCATTATGGAGGCCGTGTACGGAGCGGACTACGCGGCCATGCTGGAATCTCTTAGCCGTACAGGCCTCGACGCAGAGCTGGAGGAACTGGACGAAGCCGACACGCACCTCCGCCTCAACCTCGAAGGGCGCGACCCCGACGAGGGCATGACGGCCATCGCCTACGACAAGGGTGCTGCCTTCCTGTTCACGGTCGAGGAGATCGTGGGCCGCGAGCGCTTCGATACGTTTCTCCGCGGCTACTTCGATGCGCACGCCTTCCGGCCAATGACGACTGAACGGTTCGTGGCGTACATGGATGCGGAGTTGTTTGCGGGCGACGCTGGCCTCCGAGCGCGCGTTGATCCAGAGGCGTGGATCTATGGCCCGGGTCTACCGGAAAATGCGTCTGAGGTGACCTCGGAGGCCTTTTCGCGCGTCGAGGCGCAAGCGGAAGCGTTCTCCAACGGAACTGCCCCCGCCGAACTGAGCACCGAGGAATGGACCACGCACGAGTGGCTGCACTTCCTGAAATCCCTCCCGGAAAGCCTCTCCTCCGAACAGCTTGCTGCGCTGGACGGCGCCTTCGGGTTTACGGAGACGGGCAACAGCGAGGTGCGCTTTGCGTGGCTACGCGTGGCCATTCGCAATCGCTACGAGCCTGCGTTTGCGTCGCTGGAGGAGTTCCTGACAACCCAGGGCCGCCGCAAGTTCATCCTCCCCCTCTACACCGACCTCGCCGCGTCCGACTGGGGACGGCCCATCGCCGACCGCATCTACCGCGACGCCCGGCCCACCTACCACGCCATCACGTTCAACAGCGTGGACGAAGTGCTGGGGGCGCCGGGTGCTGCGGAGTAGGCTAAATGGCTGTTGAAATACGTCATCCTGCCTGCGACGGCGCACGTAATTCAACAGCCTCCTAACGAGCGTCCGGCTCCGCCAAAGACTGTTTAACCGGATACCGCTCCGTCACCTGGTCGGGCAGCGCGAAGACTTCCGGGCGCTCGGCCAACATCCGCTCCATCGATTCAATCTGGGTGTAGAAAGCGAAGTGACCGGCAAAGGCTGTGTGGACTAGCACGCCGGGCCTTGATGTGTTGGTGCAATACTCGCACAAGACCCTTTCATGACGACCGATATGCCCCTCAAGCAGCGCCGCTCTGAATCCACCCATTTCCTGCCAAAACGAGCGCTCGATCCCCATGGCGCCGATTGAGAAACGATGCGGGATGGCCGAGTAGGCGAAGGGCAATTTCCTAAGTCGTTCGGCTGTGGCGTCGAGCGGTGTCGTGTTTCTCCACAGCCATCGTGCTGCCTCGGGATCGGCGTGGGCTGGAATGCCCATACACGCACTCTTCAGTTCCCCGAATCGCGCCCGATAGGCCTCCTCCAATTCTAGCAGGCGAAGTAAAACTGTATACGAGTGGCCGTTGACATTCAGAAGGGGCGCTACGAATCCAGGCTCGAATCGTGCCTCTTCGCGAACTCGTTCGAATCCGTCTCGGAGTTGTGAGATCATCCCGTCCGTCAGGAAGATGTCCTCGTCCAGCATGACGATCCATTGGGCGTTCGGGTGGCGGCGTATGGTGTGATTCTTGGCTCGTGCAATCCGGTTGTCAGGTGTCGAGAGGTAGCTCCATCCGTTCCGTTCTGCCATCTCCCGGACCTCAAGTGGATCGAGACCCGGAGACGTTAGACACACATCAGCGTCTGGGGGAAGAAACAGAGCCAGTCTGGGAAAGGTGTAGGGCCAAAGCTTGGGGCGATAGCCTCCAACAATGATGATCAGCGTCTCCGTGCCGCTTTGCCGATCCTCGAAACGAGCCGATCCTCCAAAATTTAGACGGCGGTGGGCTCGGTCCGCACAACGCTTCGAGAGGTCAGAGGCTACCCGTTGAATGGGGTGGTCGGAGCGAATGAGTTGGAGAAGACGGTTGGTCACGGTACTACTCTGGTTGGACAAGGTGAAACTTCAAAACCTTGCGGTCGGGCAACTCGACGTCAACTACGCCAGGAGTCTGAGAACGTACGCCAGGAGTCTGAGAACAGAAGACGGAGAACCGCTCTCACGAGTCAGCCTCCTAAATCGCCCACCCCAAATCCGAAATCCGAAATCCCTATCCGATATCCAATATCCCAAATCCGATATCCGATATCCGATATCCGATATCCGATATCCGATATCCCAAAATCCAAAATCCAAAATCGCCAATCCCAAATCCGATATCCCCTATCCGAAATCCGGTACACCCATCCGTAGATTGCGCCCCACTCTTTGTCCACGATGGCCGCCTCGTCTCCCCAGCCCACCACCTCGACCCCCTCCGCGTCCAGCGAGCAGGACCGAGAGTTCGTGACGATGGCCCTCAGCGGAGACCAGCGGGCGTACCGCGACCTGGAGAACAAGTACCGCGAGGCCATCATCCGTCACGTGGGAAAAATGGTACGCGACAAGCGGCAGGTGGAGGATCTCGCGCAGGAGGCGTTCATCAAAGCGTTTTCCTCGCTCAAGTCGTACTCGGCCGAGTACGCCTTCTCGACGTGGCTCTACAAGATTGCCACGAACCATACCATCGACTATCTCCGCAAAAAGAAGCTCCAGACGCTCTCCATCGACAAGCCCGTGCAGACGAAGGACGGCGAGCTGCAGATGGAGCTCCCTGACACCACGTGGCGGCCCGACCGGCACATCGTGGCCGACGAGCGCAACGCAATCATCGGGGAAGCCATTGAGCAGCTCCCAGAGAAATACCACCGGGTCATCGTAATGCGGCATCAGGAAGAACTGAGCTACGAAGAGATTGCTACCAAACTGGAGTTGCCGCTGGGCACGGTGAAGGCCCACATCTTCCGCGCGCGCGCGCTCCTCTACAAATACCTGAAGGACCAGCGCGACGACCTGTAGGAGACTGCCCAATTTTTTCCTGCGCAGCATGAAACCAATTCTACTTTGCGGTGTAAAGTACTTCGCATTCAATCAATCACGCTTTGAAAGACCGCCCGGCAATTCGCCGCCCGCACTCGCCGCCTGTTGCTCCCGATTCCGCGGCACAGGCTCACCTGCGCTATATCCGGCAGGCCATGGAGCGGACGTCGGAGTTCACCGCTGTGCCCGGTTGGGGCGGGGTGATGATGGGCATCACGGCCATCGTCGCGGCTTTCGTTGCGCACCAGCAACCTACCGTGGTTGGATGGATGAGCGTGTGGGCTGCCGAAGCCCTGATTGGGTTCACGATTGGGGTTTGGGCGACATCCTACAAAGCGCGGAAGCACGGCGTGCCGCTCCTCAGCGGGCAGGGCCGGAAGTTCCTCCTGGGCCTGCTTCCCGCCGTGCTAACCGGCATTGCACTGACGCTGGCAGTATATGGTTACGACGTAGGGCCGACGACGGAGTACTTCGCTCAACAGGACGTGATGGATGCCACGGCAAGCATGCAGTTGCTTCCGGGCCTCTGGCTGATGATCTACGGCGCGGGCGTGATCGCGGCAGGCATGTTTTCCATCCGGCTCATCCCCATGATGGGTGGCCTCTTCATGCTGGTCGGCGCGCTTGCGCTGATCGCCCCTGCCGCGTGGGGCAGCTTGTTCATGGGGGTCGGATTCGGAGGGCTGCACATCGCATTCGGCGCCTACATCGCACAGAAATACGGGGGGTGATTTTCGGAGGACGGAAGATCCTTCGGCTTCGTCTCAGGACGGGCCGAAGACAAAAGATGGATTAACACAATGCCACAACAATCGACGAAGAAAAAGCAAGCTGCGCGACCTGCTCCGTTTATTCCGGAGTTCGATCCGGTGCTGCACCAGCGGGTGCGGCTGGGGATCGTGAGCGCGCTGGCTGCCGGTGGCGCCATGAGCTTCGGAGACCTCAAGACCGTCCTCGAACTCACCGACGGCAACCTCTCGGTTCACGCTCGCAAGCTGGAGGAGGCCGGGTTCATCTCCTGCCGCAAGTACTTCGAGAACCGCACTCCCCACACCGACTACTCTTTGACTTCCACAGGTCGAGCCGCACTCGACACCTACCTGAACCAGATGGAGGCCGTTATCGAGGCCTCCCGAAACGCCTGATACCATGAATGCGATTATACAGAAGGAACGCTTCGGCCTCCTCGCCACGCTCGGATTCGTCCTCAGCCTGCCGGCCCTCCTCCTGTTCATTTCGGGGATGCTGCAATCGTTCTCTGGCATAGAGGTGATGCTCTTGCCCCACGCCCTCCTGCATCCGGCTGTGATCCTCGGCGGCCTTGCACTTGCGCTGGTCCTCAACGCGAGGGCTACACTGCGCATCCGCAAGGAGGATAGCGAAACCGGCATCACCATCTCGCTCGACATCGCCCGGAGAAAGGCCAATCTGGCAGTGCTGGGTATCGGCCTCTTCCTGCTCGGCGCCATCTTCGCGTACCTCTTTGTCGAGAACATGCTGTAGGTGCTGCATTCATATCGGGCGCTGTAACAACGGCGCCTTTCATTTCATCGATGGACTTTACAATGCAAAGTAGTTTGAACGTACGCGATTTCCCTGGCCTCCACGTGGCCTGCATCATGGACGGCAACGGACGCTGGGCGGAACGGCGTGGACTCCCGCGAACCGCCGGACATCGCTCGGGTGTGGAAGCCGTCCGCCGTATTGTGGAGGCCTCGCCCGGCCTCGGTATCGGCACGCTGTCGCTCTACGCCTTTTCGGCCGACAACTGGAAACGCCCGGAAGCCGAGGTCGGTGCGCTGATGGTCCTCTTCCGCACCTACCTCCGGGCAGAGATCGCTCGCCTGAGACGCGGCCACGTTCGCCTGACGGTGTTCGGGCGCCGGGATCGCCTCCCGGAAGCCGTGCGCATGGCCATCACACGCGCCGAGTGGGAAACGCGCAAGGGCAATCGGCTGCACCTCCGCATCGCGGTGGACTACGCCGGCCGCGATGCCATCCGGATGGCGGCAGCCCGCTGGGCCTCCGAAACCAAAGATCCATCGGCCCCGCCCTCGCGCGAGGTCTTTGCCAGCTACGTCGCGGCGGCGGCTCACTGTCCGGAAACGCCACCCGTCGATCTCCTTATGCGCACAGGGGGCGAGCAGCGGCTGAGCGACTTCCTCCTCTGGGAATCCGCCTACGCCGAGCTCCTCTTCCTCAACACCCTCTGGCCCGACGTCACCGCACAAACCCTTGCGGACGCTGTCGAGGCCTTCCATAGTCGTGACCGGCGTTTCGGCGGGCTGTCGCGGCGCACCGGCACGTGATCCATCCCCTCTATGAGGCTGTTGAAATACGTCATCCGGTCTGCGGGCACCTCTCTCGGCCGATCTCTTCGTTGCGATAATCTCGCCGAATCGCGGATTCGACTGCGATCTCGCGCCTTGATATCGACCGAGATACGCTCCCCGACAAGTCGGGGCAGGCTGTCTCGGCGACGGAGCACGTAATTCAACAGCCTCCTAACAGCGTGGACTGTTGGGGCTCCCTCTTTTATTTGCAAGGGTCTTAGGAAGCTAAGCACGCAGTCATGCTGCTAGCTTCTTATCATGCCGAGACTTAACAAGTACTACCGCCGTTCGAGGATTTCTGAGGCCAGATTCCGGCAACTCATACGCTGCTCCGCCCTTGATCTGACGGCCTCCCATACCGCGCAACTGACAGGCCTCAGCCATCGGTCTGTAAACGCCATCTTTCTCAAGATCCGACACCGATTGGTACCGGCTTGCAATGCCCAAGCACCGCTCTGTGGCAACGTCGAAGTCGATGAGTCCTACTTCGGCCCCAAGCGGGTACGGAGCAAGCGAGGAAGAGGGGCAGGCGGTAAAACCATAGTCTTCGGCATCTTCAAGCGCGATGACTGTGTGTACACAGAGATTGTCCCGAACGCCTCAAAGAAGGTCCTCCAAGGCATTATTCGAGGACATGTGGATGCTGAGTCGATCATTTTCAGAGACGGCTGGCGCGGATATGACGGCTTGGTGGATGTTGGATATCAGAAGCACTACCGCGTGTGTCACGGGAGTGAGGAGTTTGCTCGCGGAGAAGCTCGGCGTTTCGCAGTCGATGGTTCATCGAGTTTGGAAAGCGAACGGGTTGAAGCCGCACCTCGTGAAGGGGTTCAAGGCCAGCATCGATCCTCACGTCAAAGAGAAGTTGCGGGATGTCGTGGAGCTCTTTCGTGCGGATCGCAGGTGAGACCTTTCCGGATAGCCACCACATCACCTTGCTGAAGTGATCCCCCCCAAGGCGGGATCATCCCGAGACCCGTTCACCAGGTTGAAGGATCTCTGACTCTAAGGCGTTATCTTGCAAAAGAAGAGGCCCTGCTGAACTTGATCGGTGGGGCTTCCGGTCGTTGTTATGGATTTGAGACCGCATGCTGCCCACGCCGATTGGCCGCGCCCTTGCTTTTCTCATCCTTGTGGCGTTCTTTACAGATCTTCGCGGTTTAGTCCGCGCCCTTCCCCTCCTTACCCTTGAATGGCCCCATGAAAATCCGCTACTGCGTGGTTTGCCTCGCCCTGCTTGCCTCGTCTGCCCCGGCATTCGCCCAAGTCGACGCAGCCATCGCCACCGTCAAGCAACATTTCGTTCAGAACGAGGCCCGGTATGGCGCGAGCGCCGAGGACCTTGCCGAACTGATCGTAACCGACGCCTACACCGGCCGCCGCACCAATGCAACGTACGTCTATCTGAGACAGGCCCACAACGGCATTGAGGTGTACAACGCCACGGCCCAGGCCGTCGTCACCTCGGATAACGAGATCATGTCGCCTCACGCGCGTTTTGTCTCTGATCTTGCAGACCGTGTCAATACCAATTCTCCGGTGACTGCTCCTGAAGACGCAGCACATTCCGCCGCGATCTATTTACGCTCAATAGCGTCTTCCTGGAAGGTTGATAGTGGCGTTGGGACTGATGGTCCTGGCCCCGGCCGGATCGTCCCCAGGTACTTCGTTTTCGTTCCGGAGTCTGCAGAACTTGTCTACTTCGCACTGGACAATGGTGACGTGCGCCTCGCGTGGAACGTTGCTCTGGATACCCGCGACCACCAGCACTACTTCACCGCACGCGTTGACGCTGTAAACGGACAGGTTCTGGACTACGGCGACCAGGTCGCTCATGACAATTGGGAAACCCTGCTGAGCGGCCGAGGGGAGCAAGTTCCCGATTATGCCCCCATCGAAACCAATAGGGGAGTTGGTGCGCCGGAATACCGCGTCTTTGCGCTTCCGTGCGAGAGCCCGAATCACTGTGGCCGGGCTCTCGACATTGACCCTGCAGATCCGACTGCTTCCTCTCTCGGATGGCACGACGACGGATCTACCAGCTACACAACAACGCAGGGCAACAACGCCCATGCCTATACGGACACAGACGCCAACAACATTCCGGATCCAGGCAGTTCACCTGATGGAGGCGGCGCTCTGCATTTCGACTTCCCGCTCGATCTGGGAATGGATCCGTCGACCTATCGGCCTGCGGCGGTAACGAACCTCTTCTACTGGAACAACATCATCCACGACGTGATGTACCTGTACGGGTTCGATGAAGCAAGCGGCAACTTCCAGGAAGACAATCTCGGCAACGGTGGAGCCGGAAGCGACTACGTCAACGCAGAGGCGCAGGATGGCAGCGGCACGAACAACGCCAACTTCTTCACACCTGCCGACGGCAGCAACCCACGCATGCAAATGTTCCTGTGGGACGGGTTGATGGTCCTGGAGGTATTGTTCCCACCCAGCATCGCCGGAGACTACAACACGTTGATAGCGGGATTTGGCCCTCAGATGTCACCCGACGCCGACATGGCTGGTGACGTGGAATATGTGGACGACGGTAGTGCAGAACCAACACGCGGCTGTGGTGCGCTTATCGGCTTTACGCCGGGTAAAATTGCACTGATCGAACGTGGTGATTGCGAGTTTGGTACCAAGGTGCTGAATGCGGAGAATGCCGGTGCTAGTGGCGCCATCGTCCACAACTGCACGCCAGGATCGCCGGGATGCAGTCTCAATAGCCCCGGCGAAGGCATCCTGACTATGGGCGCAGGCGCCAACGGCGGCTCGGTTACCATTCCCTCCTACTTCGTGGCGGAAAGTACAGGGATAACCATTGCGAGCGAACTACCCGGAACAGTGACTATTTCGGCTACACCCGACAACGTGGACATTGACGGCGATTTCGACAACGGAATCATCGTCCATGAATACGGCCACGGCATTTCGAATCGGTTGACCGGCGGCCCTGCCAACGTAGGCTGCTTGAATAACGAGGAGCGCCCGAGTGAAGGCTGGAGCGACTGGTACGGGTTAATGTTCACCCAGGAAGTTGGTGATACCGGAGCCGATCCCCGTGGCATCGGCACCTTCGTTACCGAACAACCCGTAGATGGAGTCGGGATTCGCCCGGCGCCGTACTCCACAGACTTCGGCATCAACGACTATACGTATGGCCGTACGGCTGACGGCACGCTCCCGGTACCCCACGGCATCGGATTCGTGTGGGCCACGATCATCTGGGACGCCACGTGGGAGTTGATTGATGCCTTCGGCTATGATCCCGACATCTACACTCCCTCCGGTACGGCCGGCAACCAGATCATGCTCAACCTCGTCACCGAGGGAATGAAGCTGCAGCCGTGCTCGCCGGGCTTCGTTGATGGCCGCGACGCCATTCTGGATGCGGATACGCTGCTCTATGGCGGCGATAACTCGTTCCTGCTATGGGCAGCGTTTGCGCGACGCGGACTGGGCGTGAATGCCGACCAGGGAAGCAGTAACTCAAATTCAGACAATGTGGAGGACTTCACCCCCATCCCGGTCGAGTTGGCCACATTCGGCGCATCGATCATTGACGGCGACGTGCTGTTGAGCTGGGGCACGCTCAGCGAGACGAACAACGCCGGCTTCGAGGTGCAGCACCACGCTGAAGGCGGCTCGTTCGAGGCGCTGGGATTTGTTGAAGGTCACGGCACGACAACAGAAGTCAATGTGTACAGATACACGGTCCCCGATCTAACCGCGGGCACTCATACGTTCCGGTTGAAGCAGATCGATTTCGATGGCGCCTTTGAGTACAGCCCCGAGATTGAGGTAGTCGTCGGCGTGGTGGGCACGCACCAGCTAAGCCGAGCCTATCCCAACCCATTCAACCCTCAAGCGCAATTCACGCTTGCGGTGTCGCTTGCTCAGAACGTGGTCGTCGAACTCTACGACGTCGTCGGCCGGCGCATATCCGTGCTTCATGATGGCAATATGGACGCCAACGAGAGCTATCGATTCATCGTCGATGGTTCAGGCCTGGCCAGCGGCACCTACTTCGTCCGTGTCCAAGGCGAGACATTTACGGCATCGCAACGTATGACGCTGCTGAAGTGATCCCGCGAAGCGGGATCATCCTGAGCACCGCATAGCGGTGCGAAGGATCTCTCCACAATATGAACGGAGGCACCGACGGCTAGATGTCGCCGGGGCCTCCGTTCGTTGTTATGGATTTGAGACCGCATGCTGCCCACGCCGATTGGCCGCGCCCTTGCTTTTCTCGTCCCTGTGGCGTTCCTTGCTATTCTTCGCGGCTTGGTCCGCTCCCTTCCCCTCCTTACCCTTGAATGGCTCCATGAAAATCCGCTACTGCGTGGTTTGCCTCACCCTGCTTGCCTCGTCTGCCCCGGCATTCGCCCAGGTGGACGCGGCCATCGCCACCGTCAAGCAACATTTCGTTCAGAACGAGGCCCGGTATGGCGCGAGTGCTGAGGATCTTGCCGAACTGATTGTAACCGACGCCTACACCGGCCGCCGCACCAATGCAACGTACGTGTATCTAAGACAAGCCCACAACGGCATTGAGGTGTACAACGCCACGGCCCAGGCCGTCGTCACCTCGGATAACGAGATCATGTCGCCTCATGCGCGCTTTGTCTCCGATCTTGCAAACCGTGTCAATACGGATTCGCCCGGGAGAACAGCTGAGGGCGCCGCACGATCTGCTGAGAACTACCTACGTACCATCTCGTCGACATGGTTTGTTGAGAGTGACGCCATCACCGACGGACCTATCACTATCGGTGTTGGCCTAGATTACTTCGTCTTCGTTCCGGAGGCCACAGAACTTGTTTACTTCGCGCTGGATAACGGCGATGTGCGCCTCGCATGGGACATTTCCCTGGACACGAAGGACAAGCAGCACTACTTCACCGCACGTGTAGACGCTGTAAACGGCCGGGTTCTGGACTATGGTGACCTGGTAGATCATGACAATTGGGGAACCCTGAGCCATGGCCGCAGCGAGAGCATCCCCAATTATGCCCCAATTGAACCAAACAACGGATTTGGTGGGCCGGAGTACAACGTGTTCGCCGTGCCTGTGGAAAGCCCAAATCATGGCAGCCGCTCTTTGGAATTTGACCCTGCCGATCCGATCGCGTCGTCCCTGGGATGGCACGACGACAACTCCTCATCCTATACGACCACACAAGGCAACAATGTCCACGCCTATACGGATACCGACGACAACAACGTCCCGGATCCGGGCAGTTCACCCGACGGAGGCGGCTCACTGATCTTTGACTTCCCGCTGGATCTGAGTGACCTGCCGGATGAATATTCGGATGCAGCGGTCACGAATCTTTTCTACTGGAACAACATCATCCACGACGTACTGTACCAGTACGGCTTCGACGAAGCGAGCGGCAACTTCCAGGAAGACAACCTTGGTAATGGTGGAATAGGAAGCGACTATGTAAACGCAGAGGCCCAGGACGGCGGCAGCTTAAACAATGCCAACTTCTCAACGCCTTCAGATGGCGGAAATCCAAGGATGCAGATGTACCTTTGGTCCCCGGGTGATGAGCCTGCCGTGTTCGAAGTCACGGCCCCGCCTATTATTGCAGGCGAGTATCCCACCCAGATTTCCACGTTCGGCGCATTTGCAGGCATGATGGGCGACGTAGAGGCCGTGGTCGACACATCGGCTGCGCCGGAATTGGGATGTTTTGATCTCACTAATGACCTAACCGGTCAGATAGCTCTTATCAAGCGCGGGATTTGTGAGTTCGGCGTCAAGGTGCTGAACGCCGAGAATGCGGGAGCGATCGGAGCCATTGTCTATAACAACGTAGGTGATGTTCTCGTCCTTATGGGCGGCGGCGTTGTAGGTGATCAGGTTACCATTCCAAACTATTTCGTCTTTCAGAGCACGGGAGAGGCCATCGCTGGAGAGCTTCCCGGTGTGACTGTGGACGTGACGCCCGGTAATTTCCATGATGGTGATTTCGACAACGGCATCATTGTCCATGAGTATGGCCATGGCATTTCGAACCGGTTGACGGGCGGCCCGAGCAATGTCAACTGCCTGGGCAACGATGAGCGCCCGAGCGAAGGCTGGAGCGACTACTACGGTCTCATGCTCACGCAAGAGGTAGGTGACGCAGGCGCCGATCGGCGTGGTATTGGAACCTACGTAATCAATGAGCCGACCGACGGAACGGGTATCAGGCCGGCGCCCTACTCCACGGACTTCGGCATAAACGGTTTTACCTATCAGGATAGCCGGACGCAAGTTATTCCGCACGGTGTAGGGTTCGTGTGGGCGACCGCCATCTGGGAGATGACGTGGGAGTTGATTGATGCGCATGGTTTCGACCCCGACATCTACGACGCTACGGGCACGGCAGGCAACCAGATCTCTCTCAGCCTCGTCACCGAAGGCTTGAAGCTGCAGCCATGCTCGCCGGGCTTTGTGGACGCCCGCAACGCCATCCTTGTCGCCGACAAGCTGCTCTACGACGGCGCCAACACCGACCTTATCTGGGATGCCTTTGCTCGGCGAGGCCTGGGTGTATTGGCTGACCAGGGTTCTTCTGGAACAAACGCGGACAACACGGAGGACTTCACGTCGGGGGCTTCAAGCTCGTTTGTACTCGTCGACCCGACGTCTATCGATACTGATGTAGTCGAGGGCGAGACCGTTGACGTTCCTGTGACGATCACTAATATCGGAGGGGAAGAACTCACGTGGAGCCTCAGCACACCGCCTACGTGGCTGTCGTTCAGCGCCTCCAGCGGCTCTGTGCCCGCGGGTAGCACCGACGAAGTGACGTTCACCCTGGACGCCGGTACCATCCCGGCAGATTCCACGGAGATGGCCACGGTAACTATGACCACGAACGCGCCGGGTGGCGGGGCCTCGATCGATATCGACGTGGAGATGAACGTCATTCTATTTGTCGCGAACGAGGGCGAGATGGACTTCCCTGGGACGCATCTTCTCTCGGAAGCCTACCCCAATCCTTTCAACCCTACGGCGACATTTACGCTGGCCGTGGCGGAGCCGCAAAACGTTCAGATCGCGCTCTACGATGTTCGCGGCCGCTTGATAACCATGCTGAACGACGGAATACTCTCCGGCCGCACCATGTACACGTACACGATCGACGGGCACAGCCTGACGAGCGGAACGTACTTCGTGCAGATCGTGGGAGAGAAGTTCGCTGAGAACCGCCGCGTTACGCTGCTTAGGTAGCGGGTCTTCTGCAGACTGCGGCACGCGGCATACAGCAAGTCCCCGGCGAGCATGCTCGCCGGGGACTTTTCTTATGATCTCATCGTGCTTTCGTGCTTCGTGAAGCACGCCACGAAGAAGGCCTCAAACGTGCCGTCGGGCAGAACGCGGCGAGCTTTCGACACGTGCGGGTTGAACACGCGGTCGTTCCAGCCGAGCAATCCTGGCTGCGCAGCATCACCCACCAGATCGTCCAGCCTCGCGTCCACGAGTTCGACCGCATCCCCAAACGTGCGCAGGGCCTTGTGGAGCACGGCCTCGTTTTCTTCGGGCGCGAACGTGCACGTCGAGTACACCAGCGTGCCTCCGGGCTTCAGCGCCTGAATCCCAGCAAACAGCAAGCGCCGCTGCTTGGCCTGCATCTCCTTGATCTTCCTCCGGCTCCAGTAGCGCGTCGTTTCGGGGTCGTCGGTTCGAAAGCGGCCTTCCGTGGAGCATGGCGCGTCCACCATCACACGATCGAACGCCTCGGGCTCGCGGTGCCAGTAGGCCGTCCCGGAGCCAAGAACCGGCCGCACAATGGTGCTCCCCTGCCTCGCCACATTCGCCTTGAGTTTGTAGAACCGCTTCCGCACCTTCTCCACGGCCACGATTTCGCCTTCATCCTGCATCAGGCACGCCAACTGCCGCGTCTTGCTCCCCGGCGCTGCGCATAGATCGAGCACACGCTCGCCCGGCTGCGGATCGAGAATCAGGGGAGGAAGCTGGCTCGAGACGTTCTGGATGTAGATCGCATCCCGCGATGCTGGTTCGGAGTTCAGGAGTTGCGGCCGCTGCTCGGCTGGAACGGCAAACGCTCCGGGCACCGGCGACACGGCCTCGGGTGAAAGACCCACGCTGCGTAGTTCGTCAAGCGCAGCATCCTCCGAACCCTTCAGTCTGTTAATCCGAAAGCCAACGGCCTGAGGCGCGGAGAACGATCCCAGCACCCCATCGAACCGCTCCGGGGGGACAATGGAGCGGAGGCGCTCAACAAAAAGCTCTGGAAGGGGCACGAGAACAGGCCGAATCAGGTTCGCGCGCAACTTATCCACCAGGAGTCTGTCTGGTTTAGGAGGCTGTTGAATTACGTGCTCCCCGCAACGAGCGCGGGGCAGGCTCTCGCCGAGACAGCCTGCCCCGACTTGTCGGGGAGCGTATCTCGGTCGAGATCAAGGCGCGAGATCGCAGTCGAATCCGCGATTCGGCCCCGCAGTACTGCGGGGGTGAGGTATTTCAACAGCCTCCTAGCCTCTATCAATCGTCCCGGGTCTTCGGGTCGCTGTCGCGGTATCGCTTATACAGCCGATGCACTCCAGCCGGATCGCCGATGATGGTGATACAGTCACCCTCTTGTAGTACGGTTTCGGCATTTGGTACGTCGAAGTCATCACCCCGTTGTATCAGGGCAATGGAGTTGCCCGGTGGGAGCTCGATCTGGCCGACTTTCTTCCCGATAAACCCCGAAGTGGTGTTTTTTGCACTGAGGAAGAGCGAGAGGAAGCGGTCGTGGTGAAGCAGAGTCTCTTTCAGTTCTCGCTCGTCATCGGCTGCAAGCCACTCCTCCAGAAAATCTTTCTGATCGATGCAGCCCGCTATGTTTGCCAGGATACGGAGATGCATCTCTGGGTTTTCTTCTGGGCTGACCAGGAAGAAAAAGGCATGCACGGTCTCGCTCGCTTCCAGGTCGTCCTGGGTCGGACGTATCCCGGCTCGACTTCGCGCCAACAAGAGCGCGGACTGGTCGATTCCACGTAGCCGGATGTGTGGCAGCGCGACGCCTCCTGCTATTGGCGCGGCGCCATATCGGGAGCCTTCCTGTAGCGCCTGCGCCAGGCCCTCCACGTCTGTGGAAAGCTCGCGGGCAAGCGATGCTGCTGCCTGCGCAACCAGTTTCTCGTACGAGATACTACCGTCAAGGTCAATGACCTCCGAACGCGCAACCAGTTGCTCAAACGGCACCTGGCCGACTTGTCCATGCCGATGGGCCACCGAAGGCACGAGGACTACCACATGGTCGTCGCTCTCTGGCGTGAGCGTCTGATCGTCTGTGAAGAGGCGGAGCTCACCGTCAGCGTTTACCAACGCCATGGGTACAAGATCGTCGTCATAGCGCCTTTGCAGAGAAGCGTAATCATCATCTTCGGACAATTCAAAGGTCTTTATTTCAGCTCCCTGGTCGAACCGTTCCGCAAGCGAAGCGAAGGTTGCGCCTTTTCCCCAAAGCGGGCGTCCTCGAAGATGTAGGGGGAGTTCACCCTCGCCCGCGCGGAGGTTTCCCACCCTGGCGTTCAGCTGGTAGACCCCGGTGCTCTCGAAAATCTCAGAAAACCGCAATGCTGCCAGCGAGTTGACCTCGTCGTTTGGTGTAAGCGCTACGAGCTTGCCAATTGAGCTCAGGTCAAGATCATCGACCACGTCTTCCGACAAGACATTTCCTCGCTTCGCCGTCAGGCCTTCTTGCCGTGCGCGTGCCACGTTCGTAGAGTTTGAGTCGAGCATCAAAACGCCGAAGCCCAGATCGCTGATAACCCGGGCCAGTTGCCTGGCCCACGCATGGGCTCCGACGAACAGCACACCCTGCGGGTTGGGCTGGGCGAGACCCAGCCGGCGCGCAAGCGGCGATATACTCAGGCCGTATACCGCAACGGTGCCTACAATCACCAAGAAAATGACCGGCACCATGCGTGCTGCGTCTTCGGGGAAGTACTCCTCCAGGCGGAAGCTGAACAGCGAGGCAACGGCCGCCGCGACGATTCCCCTCGGCGCGAGCCATGCCAGAAATGTCTGCTCCTTCCACGTCAGCTTTGTGCCAATCGACGACAGCATGACAGCCAGCGGCCGGATAACCAGCATCAGCAAACCAAGGAAAAGCAGCGAGCCTACGCTGATGTAGGCCAGCGCCGAAAGCTCAAGACGCGCACTGAGAACGATGAAGAGCACCGAGATGAGAAGCACACGGAGGTCTTCCTTGAACTCGATAATCTTGTGGACCGACACGTAGCGCTGGTTGGCCATGAAGATGCCCATGAGCGTCGTGGAGAGCAGCCCGGCCTCATCCTGCAGCGCGTTCGCGAGGGCGAAGACCGCCACGACGGTCATCAGGGCCATCGGATTCTGGAGCCAGTCGGGGACGAGCCTGCGGCGGATGAGCACAATCAGGAAAAACGCGCCCGCCACACTGACGCCCAGGCCAACTACGATCTCCAGGAGAAGCACCTCCAGGAGAGGGCCGGCTACAGCAGTGAAGCCCTTGGCCGCATGTCCAGCAGCAGCTGGTTCGTTGAGGAGGATGACGGCCTCCAGCACCAGTACGGCCAGAATGACGCCGATGGGGTCGATGGTGATGCCCTCCCACTTGGCGGCCGTGCCCACGCGGCCGCTGGGCCGGACATGCCGCAATAGAGGGATGATTACCGTGGGGCCTGATACCGTCAGGATGGCTCCCATGACGACTGAAACGGGCCATCCAAACCCCACCAGATAGTGCGCCCCAATGGCCGCAGTGATACCTGTGAACGCCACGCCGACGGTAATCAGGTTGCGGACTACGTGCCCGACATCGCGTAGTTCGTCGAGTCGGAGGCTCAGCCCACCCTCAAACAGGATGATGCCAATCGACAGCGAAACGAACGGGAAGAGCCAGTTGCCTTGCAGCAACGCCGGATCGATGAAACCGGTGACGGGGCCGGCCACGAAGCCGCAGACGAGCAACAAGAGGATGCTCGGCAGGCGAAACCGCCAGGCCAGCCATTGCGCTCCGACACCGAGTACCACGACGACGGCAATGGCAATAAGAAGGGATTCGGGCGACATAGGCCGAGGGACAAAGGGCGAGAAGTTACGCTCCGGCGGTTGACTCCTGGCGTGTAGATGAAGGTCGGAATGACGATCTTCCGTGATCAACCCGGTGCCACCAGAGCGTGTTAATAGTCAATCGCCTCGGGCGATTTCCGGCCGTTCTGGACCGCTTCGTCGTTGCGCTCCTCGTCCGATGCGTAGCCTGTCCTCGCGAAGGCGGGGGGCATCACACTCGCCACGCGCCTAGAATCGGCCTCAGGCCGACCTCGAACTCACCTCGACTCGCTAACTGTTGAGAGGCTGTTGAAATACTACTCGACGTGGCGAGTGGCCTCACCTTATCCTACGAAACCCCCTCTCCCAGACGGGAGAGGGACGGGGTGAGGGGGACGGCATAAAGAACGAGATGCATGACCATTAGTTCAACAGCCTCTTAACACGCCCAAGCGGTTATGCCTCGTTTCATCGCCCTCCTCCTCGTATTCGTTCCGTTAACGCTCTTGGCTGGAGCAGGGTGCGGGCCGAGCGAAGCGACTCCACCGGAACGGATTGATGTGGAGATGCCGGGAGTCGAACCCAGGGAGATGGCAGTACCTGTGCGGGCGGATACGCTGCCTGAATTGTTCTCTTACCTGCAGGATTTAGCGCCGGGCATCATCCAGGAGATGCGCTACACCACGGCGTTCAACTTCGTTGGCGAACCCATCGACGGCTACGAAGCCGCCGAGTGCATCCTTACGACCCGCGCTGCCCGAGCCCTGGCCGATGTCCAGGCCGAGTTGGAGGCCGACGGGTACTCCCTGAAGGTGTACGACTGCTACCGCCCGCAGCGGGCCGTCAACCACTTTGTTCGCTGGGCCAATGGCTCGTCCGAAACCATGAAACGGGCCTTCTATCCGGAAGAGCCGAGGCGATTGTTGTTTTCACGCGGCTACATCGCCCGGCGCAGTGGCCACAGCCGGGGATCGACCGTCGATCTCACGCTGGTTCGCCTTCCGTATGAAGAGCCTGATCCGTATCCAGATCCCGCGGACGGCCCACTGCCTCGCTGCGACCGCCCGCTCGGTGAACGCTACGCCGAAGGCGACCTCGACATGGGCACGGCCTACGATTGCCTCAGCCCAGTCTCGGCTACCGAAAATAGATCCATTGGAAGAGAAGCACGGGCGAACCGACTGCGGCTCCGCGCCGTGATGGGCCACCACGGCTTCCGCAACTACAGCAAGGAGTGGTGGCACTACACGCTTCGCAACGAGCCGTACGAGCGGACCTACCACGATTTTCCGGTGCGATGAAGCTCTTCACAGGCGCTTGCTTTGTTCTGATCACTGTTCTGTGGATCCCCGCCCCCTCTGCCCAGGATACGAGCGACATAGATCTCGTTCCGTGGCCGTTTGCACTTCGCTTCGATGGGGGGCACTTCGAACTGCGCAATCCTGTTTACATCGTGACGGACAACACGGACGAACGCATCCGTGAGATAGGTTCGTTTCTCGCCGAGATTCTCCGCGAGCGAACCGGCTTCGCCGTCTATGTCTTATCGGAGTCAGACGGAAGCCCTTCCATTCTTTTGGACGCGGATAACGACATGCCGAACCCAGAAGCCTATAGTCTGGTTGCGACGCCGGGCGGCATCCACATTCGGGGAACGGGCTCGGAGGGGATTCTCTGGGGTGTTCAAACTCTCCGTCAACTGCTTCCGCCTGAATTCGAGGATCTGGAAGGAAAGCGGAGGGATGTGTGGCGAATCCCGGCGGTCACAATCTTCGACGAGCCACGTTTCCATTGGCGCGGCAGCCTGATGGACGTCAGCCGGCACTTCTTCCCGGTCGAGTTTGTCAAGCGCTACATCGACCTGCTCTCACGATACAAGATGAACGTGCTCCACTGGCACCTGACGGAGGATCAGGCGTGGCGGTTGGAGATCGACCAGTATCCGCGATTAACTGAGGTCGGCGCGTGGCGAACGGAGCCGGATGGATCGCGCTACGGCGGTTTCTACACGAAGGAGGAAGTACGCGATGTCATCGAGTACGCCCGTGTGCGTGGCGTGATGGTCGTACCCGAGATCGAGATACCAGGGCACTCTACGGCCGCGCTCGTGGCGTATCCGAAGCTGGCCTGTTCAGGTCCGCCGGAGGCCGTGCCCAACGACTGGGGAGTCTTCCGCGACATTTATTGCGTCGGCAAACCGGAGACGTTCACGTTTCTCGAGAACGTGTTGGATGAGGTCGCCGAACTGTTCCCATCCCCATACATCCACATCGGCGGCGACGAGGTGCCCAAGGACCGCTGGCGTGACTGTGAGCCGTGCCAGGAGATTATCCGCCGCGAAGGCTTGGCAGACGAAGACGAGCTACAGGCCTGGTTCATCCGCCGCATCGGCGAGCATTTGGCGAGTCGCGGCAAGACGTTGATCGGTTGGGATGAGATTCTCGACGGCGGCGGCGTTCCCGGTTCGGTCGTGCAAGTCTGGCGCGACCAGGCCACGGTTCTGGAAGCCGCCAGAGAAGGACACGACGTGATTGTCTCGCCAACGAGCCACGCCTACTTCGACTACAGCCCAGCCGGGCTGCCACTCGAACAGGTCTACTCGTTCGATCCGGCTCCGCTCAGCTTCACGGACGAAGAACGGGCACACGTGCTCGGCGGTGAAGCCAACCTCTGGAGCGAGTACATCACGACCGCCAACTTCGACTTGATGGCCTTCCCCCGGCTGCTGGCGATGTCGGAAGCCCTCTGGTCGCACGGAGAGCGTGATTATGATGACTTCAAGCAACGCTTGGATAACGATCAATACGCGCGCCTCCGCGCGATGGGCGTCCGCCCAGGTCCGGAAGACAGCGACGTGGTTCTGCTCCGTGTCTCAACGGATTCGGAAACCGGCGAGCCTCGTGTTCACGTAGAGACATCGGTGGAGGGACTGGATGTTCGCTACACGACCGATGCAACTTCTCCAACAGCCTCTTCACCTCTTGTTTCGGATACGACTACGTTTGTGGAAGGCGACCGTGTTGTTCTCGGCGTGTTTGCGGAGGAAGAACCACTGCCCATCCGCCGCGAGTTCTCCGTTGTCGATCATCTGGCACGAGGGAAACCGATCACCTTTGAACATCCTCCTGATAGCCGCTACCCCGGCCCGAGTCCCTCTGCACTCGTTGATGGTCTTCTCGGCTCCTCCGACCACCGTGATGGTCTTTCCCAAGGCTGGTGGGAGAATGACCTTGTTGCGACGATAGACCTCGGTGAATTGAGAGCAATAGAAGGAATTATTGCGAGCTTTTTGAACAATCTTAGGGCATGGATTGCACCGCCAGAGGAGGTTGTGGTTGAGTTTTCAACAGATGGCGAACATTGGAGGTCTTCGGATCCTCCGGCCGGAATAACGCGACTCTATCTGAACGGCGAGGACGTGACGCCTGACACGGAAACACATTGGAGGGTACGGGTTGCCGAAGAAGCTCGCTTCATCCGCATCACCGCCCGCCAGGCTCAACTTCCGGAAGACCACCCCGGCGCGGGCCACGCAGCCTGTCTGTTCGCGGTCGAGATCAT
>JADFQN010000128.1 GCA_022561755.1 Bacteroidota bacterium | reverse complement strand
TCAAGTTCGAAGACATCACTGAACAAGCCGGTGTCGCCGGACGAGACAGCAGCATCTCCACTGGCTCTACTATGGCCGATGTGGACGAAGATGGGGATCTGGACATCTACGTGTGCAACACCGGGCACCCGGATTGGTCGATTGACCGACGCAACCAGCTCTTTATTAACGATGGCTCCGGTGTATTTACCGAATCGGCGGAAGCATTCGGTCTCGACTCTGAGAGCTATTCAAACCACGCTACGTTCTTCGATTACGATCGGGATGGCGACCTGGACATGTACCTTCTCAACCATCCGACAGACTTCAGTAGGGCGAACCAGGTCCGGCATGCCCCCCACCAACCCGAGGAATACGCCACCGATCTGTTTTTTCGGAACGATGGCGATCATTTTACAGATGTTTCCGCTGAAGCGGGTATCCAAAACTTTGCGTTTGGGCTCAGCGCTACGGCAGGCGATATCAACGGTGATGGATGGATGGATGTATTCGTGGCAAACGACTACGTCATCCCCGATTTTCTGTACCTGAATAACGGAGACGGAACCTTTACGGAAAGCGGTATGGAGGCGATGCCACATACCGCGCATTCCGGCATGGGTTCGGACGTTGCGGACATCAACAACGATGGACTCCTCGACATTGTCATTCTGGACATGATGGCTGAGGATTCCAGGCGCCAACGACTCCTGGGCAGCATGATGAAGTACGACCGGTATGAGATCCTCAAGCAATATGGTTACGGCGAACAAATTCAGCGGAATATGCTGCATCTGAACAATGGTGACGGGACTTTTTCGGAGGTAGGTCAATTGGCCGGGATCTCGACGACGGATTGGAGTTGGGGAGCCCTGGTTGCGGACTACGATCTGGATGGCTACCGAGACATTTTCATAGTCAACGGTTATCGTCACGATGTCACGAACCAGGACTACATGAAGTTCACCCTTGATTCGCTCAAGAGAGCAGGAGGTGGGAGGGTTACGCTCGAGGAAGGCGACATCTATCAGTATCTGGATCAGATTCCATCCGAAAAGCTCTCGAACTACGCATATCGTAACCGAGGCGACTTGACGTTCGAGGACGTTTCGTCCCTTTGGGGGCTCGATGATGAGACATTTTCGAATGGCGCCGCCTATGCGGATCTCGATGGCGACGGCGACCTCGATCTGGTGGTCAATGATATTGATGGCACGGCCAGGCTGTACCGGAACATGGCGAACCATATTTTCGGGAATCGCCACTGGCTGGAGATTGCCTTTGAAGGGCCACCCGGCAACCCATTTGGCATTGGCGCGCGCGTGACGATAGAAAACGAGGTCGGGCAGCAGCAGGTTGGCGAAAACATCTCGTCGCGAGGCTTTTTCTCTTCTGTTCCCCCTGAACTGGCTTTTGGATTGGGCGAGGATGGTTCTGCTGTAAGCGTGACTGTTGTCTGGCCTGATGGAAAATGGCATCGGTCAGCGGATGTATCTGTCGATCAGCGCGTCACACTTGATTATAGTGAAGCCACGGATTCTCCACGACCGTATTCGCCGACTGAATCGCCGCTATTTGCCGAAGCGGTTAGTACCGGCATCTCGTTTACGCACCTGGAAGACGCATTTATTGACTTCAGACGCGACCTGCTTATCCCGCACATGCACTCGCGCGAGGGCCCGCCGCTTGCCGCTTCCGACGTGAACGGCGACGGCCTCGACGATCTGTTCGTGGGTGGTGCTGCCGGGCAGGCGGGGCAGCTATTCCTCCAGCAAGGGGATGGGAGTTTCCAGACGGCTGCCGACGCACCCTTCTTGGCCGACGCCTCCTCCGAGGACACGCGCGCGCTCTTCTTCGATGCGAACGGCGACGGGGTGCTGGACCTGTACGTGGCATCCGGCGGCAGCCATCTGACATCGCAAGACGAATCGGCTGCACAGGCCTATCAGGATCGGCTGTACATGGGGGATGGCCAGGGCGGTTTTCAACCCGCGGAAGGCTCCCTGCCACTGATGCCGGTTCCCACAGGCGCTGTCGCTGCCGGCGATGTGGACGGCGACGGCGACGCGGATTTGTTTGTCGGCGGGCGCGTGGTACCGGGCCGCTGGCCGGAGAGCCCCCGGAGCTATCTGCTGATCAATGAGGGGGGGCGGTTCACCGATCAGACGGAAGCCCTGGCGCCCGGCCTCGCCGAGGTAGGACTGGTCACAGGCGCTGCGTTTGCCGATGTTGACGGCGACGGTTCTGAGGAATTGGTGATTGCAGGCGAATGGATGGCGCCCCAGGTTTGGTCGGCAAATGGATCTGGTGGGCTCGACCTGGTTGCCGAAAATGGGCTAGGCGCCTACATGGGGTGGTGGAATACGCTCTCGGCTGTGGACGTGGACGGCGACGGTGATGTGGACCTGCTGGGCGGCAACCTGGGGTTGAACAGCCGCATTCGGGGCAGCCTGGAAGAGCCTGTTCATATCTACGCCAAGGACTTCGACAACAACGGAAGTCTGGACCCGATCCTTACGCTCGTCTATCCCGACGGTGGCGAATACCCCATTCACAGACGGGAGATGATGATGAAGCAACTCCCGTACTTGCAGCAGCGCTTTCCGAGGTACGGCCGCTATGCGGCATCGACTCTTAGCGAAGTGTTTCGTGCCAGTGAACTGGAGGACGCGCTGACGCGCGAAGCGGGCTGGTTTTCCTCGACGTGGTTCGAGAACGATGGGGCAGGGCAGTTCATCGCCCATGCGCTGCCCATCGAAGCACAAGTCGCACCTATCTACGCATTCGTTATGCGAGACGTAAACGGCGACGGGCACGTGGATCTCATAGCCGCAGGCAACAACCGCTTCGCCGACGTGGAGCGCGGCCCCTATGATGCCGGTCGTGGCCTCGTATTACTTGGGAATGGGCAAGGAGGGTGGGAATCGGTGCCAACGCGCCGGCATGGTCTGGCCCTTTCGGGCGACGTGCGGAGCCTCGTATGGCTGAGAAATAGCTCGAACGGTTGGCTTGTCGCAGGCAATAACGACGCACCGGTCCAGGTTCGGGCGATCGGCAACGGATCGTGAAATCACGCGTTTCCGGCTGGCGCGTCCAAGATGTGCTTCAGGGCCTGTTCTAATTCCGGGTAAGTGAAGGCAAAGTTATCCTCCAACAACCGCTGAGGCGATAGCCGGATACTCGTGAGAGCAATCTCTCTCGCCATCTCGCCACCGAGCAGCGAAAGCAAAGGAGCAGGAGCAGGAATGATCGAAGGGCGTCGGAGAACCTGGCCCAGCGCCTTCCCGAACGCGCGACCTGTCACAAATCCGGGCGCGGCCAGGTTGACCGGGCCTTCGAGTTGAGAATCCATGAGGTGCAACATCGCGCTCACTACATCATCTATTGCAATCCACGGTATGTAGCGGTTGCCCATGCCGATGGGTCCGCCGAGGCCTATGCGATACAGAGGTACGAGGCGCTTGAGCAGGATGCCGGATTGGGCCAACACCACCCCAGACCGCATGTGAACCGTTCGGATTCCGGCTTCTTCTGCTGGGTTCGTGGCGGCCTCCCACGCTCTGCATACCTCCGCGAGAAAGCCGCTGCCCAGGGCGCTCTCTTCTGTGACCGGCCGGTCGCCGTGGTCGCCGTAGATGCCGCCGGCCGAGGCAGACAGCAGGACGACAGGTTTGCGACTGAGGCCGGCGATAGTCTCAGAGAGCAATGTCGTTCCCATGCTCCGGCTATCCAGGATGCGGCGCTTCTTGGCGCGCGTCCAACGCAATGCATAAACGCTCTCTCCGGCCAGGTGGATGACGGCATCGGGAGCCGCTTCCTCCAATCCTTTGCGGTCGATTTCGCCGTCGGCTATGTTCCAGTAAAGAGCATGCTCGTCTTCGGCGGCTTCGCGCGTACGGACGAGGCGCACGACGCGGTCTCCGTGTTCCTCCAATCGGCGGCAAAGCGCGCTTCCAATAAGCCCCGAGGAACCCGTAACCACGATGGTCCTGGGCCTGGAATCTGTGGCCGGGGGCGAGGAAGGCGGCATGGGCAGGCTCCTAGCTATCGGCCTGCAACCGGGCCCGGCATCAGCACTCGGTCAATGATGTGGACGACGCCGTTGTCCACGTTCATGTCTGGCATCACGAGGTTGGCAGTATGCCCACTTGCATCACTTACGGTGGCGTCGTCGTAGCCCACCGTAAAGGTGACGGAGCTTCCGTGCAGGGTGTTGATGTCCATGGATCCGGCCAGTGAACTCGTTTCAAAACGGCCGGAGATTACGTGGTAGGTCAACATCGCGGCAAGATCGGCCGGGGTTATCCCGTCGGGCGAGCCACCGGGGAGTTCAGTGAAGGCGAGGTCGGTGGGGGCAAAGAGGGTATACGGCCCCTCGCCACGCAGCGAGTCACCGAGCCCTGTTTCCCGAAGGAGGCGTGTCAGCGTATCGAGGCCCGCCTCGGAAACGGCTGTGGTGATGTCGTTCCGCACCGCAGGCACAGGCAGGGCCGCAACGTGTTCCGATTCCGAGGGCTCGTCGCTGGCGCAGGCTCCGAGAGAAACGAGCACGACGAGAAGCACAGCGCGTGCGGCGGCGGACAGAAAGCCACGCATGAAAAAGGGGGAACGAAGACGAAGGGAAGAACGAAACGATGAAGGGCAATGGTGCAGAAGCTACGGCCCGTGGAGGCCGAGGAGACTGTTGAACCACGTCATCCGGCCAACGAAAGAGCACGTAATTCAATAGACTCGTAGGGAATTGTAAGTCTGAAGTACCAAGTTCCAAACTCCAAATCACAAAGAGTGCTTGATGAGACCGCTTGGAATTTGGTACTTGGAATTTGGTACTTAGGAGGCCGTGCTCTCATGCACTGGAGGTGTGCCAAGCAAATCGGCGAAGTGCTCGGTCAGCATCCGATAGAGGCAGTGGAGTGGCAGACCGATCACATTGTAGAAATCGCCGTCGATGCGGGAGACAAAAAAGGCCCCGTAGTCATCCTGGATGCCATACGCCCCGGCCTTGTCCATAGGAGAGCCGGTGGCTACGTACCGGGTAATCTCGCCGTCGTCAAGCTCGGCAAAGGTCACCTGCGTGGCTTCGTGGTCCGTAATGGAACGCCCTGATGAAGGATGGAGAAGCGCCAGCCCAGTGTAGACGGTGTGTGTTCCACCGCTCAGCCGATCGAGCATAGCGTGTGCTTCCGCTTCTGAGCCCGGCTTCCCCAGCACCTCGCCTTCCAACACAACCACCGTGTCTGCTCCGAGCGTGAGGGCCTCCGGATGGGCCAGGCTGACGGGCTTCGCCTTCTGCAACGCGATACTTTCGACGGCCACGCCGGGAGGATCGTTTTCCGGCCAAACCTCCTCCAGCAAACTTGGATGGACGATGAACGGTACGTCGAGGCGGCGGAGCAACGCGCTCCTCCTGGGTGAGCGAGACGCGAGAACCAGCGGTACGTTGAGGGTGAGCAAGGAGCCTCCGAAGATGGTTTTCCCTGCTTCACGCACTAGTCTTGTTTCCGTTTCCTTGAAGAGGGTTTAGGATTGGGGCGCCGGTAGAACACGGCCGAGACTCCCAGGAGAAGCAAGAGGCCTGCTGCAGGGATGAGGCTGAAACGGCCAGGCCAATCGCCGTGCTTCACGTATACCGTTTGCCCGGTGCGGAGTGGGATTTCGCGTTGGGCAATCTCTTCCTCCATCCAACCTGCAACGCGCTCGATGCGCCCGTCCGGATACACTATGCCCGATGTCCCGCTGACAGTAGAGACTACAACCGCACGCCTCGTTTCGATGGCGCGGAGGCGGGTGAGGTTAAGGTGCTGCACCGTTCCGGGGGAGTAACCCCACCATCCATTTTGAGCCAGATTTACGAGTATGTCGGCGCCGTCGGCTACATACTTGCGAACGTAATCGCCATGCAGCGATTCTGACCCGATGGTGGTGCCCGCTGTGAAGCGGTTGCCGCGGAGTAAGTTCGGATGGCTGCCAAACGCGAGGCGCGCATCGACGGTTGGCGGGATGGTCATCGCGTCCAGAATGGGGCTCTGGTGGAGGAACGGAATAACCTCGGCGAGCGGAACCATGTGGGTTTTGGCGTACTCCTGGGGCTGCTCGTAGCCCTCAAACAGCATGGCAGAGTTGTAGTAGGAGCTGCTTCCCCCGTGGTTGGTGAAGGCGCCGGAAAGCAGCGCCACCTGGCGCCGGCGGCTCCAGATGGAAAGCCGGCGATAGAGGCGTGCCTGTCGGTCGCTCTCTGCGAATACGGGGAGCGAGGCCTCCGGCCAGATGAGAAGGTCCAGCCGTTCTCTACCGGTATCCGATGCCGGTACTACGAGGCCACCGCGATTGTAAATCAGCTGGTCGGAGAGCAACGCGAGGTATTCAACCCGGCTGCCATCCGTGACGTCCGCCCATATGTCGGCTCTTACCGCCGGCTGTACGAGGCCGATGCGAATGCATTGGTCTTCGTCCCCGAGGCCGGCACGTCGTTCATCACCATACACGGCTATTCCGGATAGCATGGCCACCATCGCCAGCGCGATCAGCGAGCGCCAACCAGGGACGAGCCCCGGCCTATAGGCCATCCTAACGAACAGCATCCCGAGGATATTCGAAACAAGTACGCCCAGAGTAAGCAGGCCAACCCCCCCCAGATCTGCGTGCTGATTGAACATCAGCGCGTCAGCCTGCGTGTGCCCTAGTAGCAGCCACGGGAAGGCAAAGGCGCCGTGAGCCATCAGGTATTCGACCGAGAGTACGTTCACCACCAGCGCAACCGTACCCATCACCAATCCAAATCGCTTCCGGACCAGAAGAGCCAGCGTAAAGGCGATGGCGTGGGGGAGTGGAAGGAGAAGCAGGCCGAACCCGGAGAGCAAGCCGATCGTCATGGACGAGTGCAGCAACATCCAGAAGCCGGCCACGATAGTCATCAGCAAGAACGCGACGTACGCCTCACGGAACACCGTCATGGGATGCTTCAACAGGCTCCAGCGAACGAGCAACGGCACCAGCGCGATCCATGCGAGTGGGTACAGTCCGTACGGGGGCATACTCAGACCGAGCAGTATGCCACAGTTCATCGCCCATGCCGGATTGTAGAGGCGGATGAGAAGAGGATTGGGAGACCGCATGCGCGCTTGCTGCGTCGGGTGTAGCCAGAGAATCGCGCGAAGTATCGGCCGGTACGATTGTCGACTAAAGTCGATTGGCCGAGGTGGAAGCCCTGGCTAACTTGACTCTCGTCCGCGGTCACTTTTCTTTCGTCCCCCACTTCGCATGCCAGTCATTACCATCTGTAACCACAAAGGCGGAACCGGCAAGACGACCACCGTAATGAATCTCGCGGCCGCAATGGGCCTTTGCGGAAGGCGCGTCCTCGTAGTCGATCTCGACCCGCAGTGCTTCCTCACCCAGATCATGGGTGCCAGCGAGCCGGCGCCCGCCATGTCTTCGCTGGCCTTGATGACCCACGATGCGAACCTCCGCACTCTACCCGTGGTCAAGGTGAGTGGCTTCGACCTGCTTCCGGCGACGCAATACATGACGCGAGCCCAGAAGAAGCTCACCGGTCCGATGGACTCGTTCTGGATCAAGGAGGCGTTGGCGACAGGGCACGATTACGATGTGGTGATGTTGGATACGGCCGCTGCACTCTCCGTTTACACCATGAATGCGCTGGTGGCCAGCGATTACGCCGTGGTGCCGGTGACGCCGGAATACCAGCCGGTGGCGGGTGCAGCGCAGACCTGGCAAACCTGCCGACTCGTCCGCGAGAAACTGAATCCGAGCTTGGCCGAACCGCTGTTCCTTCTTACGCAAGTTGATGGCCGCAAGCGCGGCCACGCCGCGTACTCGCAGTACATCCGTGAAACGTACGCCGGACGAGTCCTGGATTCGGTCGTGCGGACCTGCACCTCGTTGGCGGATACGACCCACGACGGCCGGACGGTGTTCGACCACGACGTGGTATCCCGAGGCGCCAGGGATTACGCCAATGCCGCCGATGAACTCAGCCGCCGCTTCTACCCTGAACGCCAAACCGAACCGGTTGGAACGAATCCGAACGGCGAGGCCGAGGCCGAACCGTATGAAGCAGCAAATTCGGGGTCGGCGGGGTCGGGAGGAAGCGAGGCTGTCTTGCGCTCCTGGATACCGCTCAATCATTGTTAATCCCCGCCTCGACGGCGGCCAATCGACTGGAATGGACCCCCGCCGGAAAACGGCGTTGAGGCCTATCCAGCCTCTTCAGGAAGAGATTCTTGCACTTGTTTCATCCTGACGACCGAAGGAAAAATGAGTGCCTTGACATTTCGCTGGTGCACCCCCTATCTCAGTGCTAACGCACGTGAGATTTGTCCCCCTTGACAAGGGGGACAGTTTCCTCGTGCTCCCGACTCCGTCGGGAGCACGAGGAAACAGGGGGTGGATTGGCTGGGTGCTTCACTGCGTCGTCAGTAGCCAAGTAGTCGTTACAGACGGCTAGATCGAATGGGCCCACCCAGCAATCTGCTCCTGCAGCCAATTCATGAGCGGCGCGAAGTACTCCAGCATGGCACGCGCGGAAAGACCCACGCCTGTGGTTTGGGGATATCCTCCCGAAACGTACGCGCTGGAAGGTGTAGTAAGCGAACACAGCATCTCTCTGCGGGCCATCCTAAAATGTACCGGCAGCGCACGTGGAGCACCATAGGGCGATTCTTCGGGAGCGCTACCTCGGCCACTAGGAGCCTGTCCGACTAAGGGGATTGTAGCGAGGCGAATGGGAAATCGAGTCCAGTTTTTCGATTTTTTGAGGCGTCCCGCAGTACTGCGGGATAACGAAAAAGAACGGAGTAATGGGCCCATTTATCGCCGCCGCAGTAAATCCGTCCTTAGTCAGACAGCCTCCTAGCCGACAACGCGCGTCGATGTGCGTTTCTCGGTCCGCATGTGCGATATTCGGCCGGCTCTCCATCCGACTAGCATCATCTAACACATGAAGGCATCCGAGCAACGGTTCTCGTCGAGGTGGGGGTTGCTGCTGAGCGTGCTCGGCATCGCGGTCGGCACCGGCAATATCTGGCGCTTCCCCCGCATTGCCGCCCAGAACGCGGGTGAAGACGGCGCGGGCGCCTTTCTTGTGGCGTGGCTCGTGTTCCTGCTCGTGTGGAGCATCCCGCTGATCATTGCGGAATACGCGATGGGCCAGCGTGGCCGGATGGGCACCATCGGCACCTTCTCGAAGCTGACGAAAGGCAAGTTCGCCTGGATGGGCGCGTTCGTCGGGTTTGTGGCCACGGCCATCATGTTCTACTACAGCGTTGTGGCCGGGTGGTGCGTGTACTACACCGGCACATCGCTTTTCAGTGGCTTGCCGATCTCACTGGAGTCGGCGCAGGCGACTTGGGACGGCTTCCAGGGTTCAGGTTTCCCCATCGTCTTCCATGGCGTGGCGATGACTCTCGGCGCGCTCGCGTGCTGGCAGGGTGTGCGATCCATCGAGCGAGCAAACAGGGTGCTCGTACCTACGCTCCTTGTTATCGTGGTGATCGCCGTCATCCGCGCCGTAACGCTTCCCGGTGCCGGCGCCGGCATCGCGTATCTGTTCACGCCGGATTGGGCTACACTGGCTTCGCCCAATATCTGGTTGCAGGCGCTCACCCAAAACGCCTGGGATACCGGGGCGGGGGGGGGGTTGGTTCTGACCTACGGCGCG
>JADFQN010000127.1 GCA_022561755.1 Bacteroidota bacterium | reverse complement strand
CGTGAGAAGCGGCGCGGCGGTTTCCATGCCGGGCATGATGGATACCGTGCTCAACCTGGGCCTCAACGACGAGGTGGTGGAGGGTCTCGCCCGCAAGATGAATAACGAGCGGTTCGCCCTCGACGCCTACCGCCGCTTCATCGACATGTTTGGGGATGTGGTAATGGGCGTTCACCACGGCCGCTTCGAGGAAGCGCTGGCCGCGCTCAAAAGGGAGCACGGGGTTTCGGATGACGTGGAACTGGATGCCGATGCGCTCCGGACACTTGTCGAGAGCTACAAGACGATCTACGAAGGGCACACCGGAGAACCCTTCCCAACCGATCCCCGCACGCAGCTAACCCGTGCCATCAACGCGGTTTTCGGATCGTGGAATAGCGAACGGGCGGTGAAATACCGTCGGATCAACCACATTCCGGGCCTGCTCGGTACGGCGGTCAACGTGCAGGCGATGGTTTTCGGCAACCTCGGCCCCACGAGTTGTACGGGCGTTTGCTTCACGCGTAACCCGTCAACAGGCGAGAAAGAGTTGTATGGCGAGTTTCTGGCTAACGCCCAGGGCGAGGACGTGGTGGCGGGCCACCGCACCCCGCAGCCTATCGCCGAGATGGCCCGAACGTTCCCCGAAGCCTACCAGCAACTCGTCGAAACAGCGGAGCGGCTGGAGCAGCGCTACCGCAACATGCAGGACATCGAGTTCACGGTGCAGGATGGGGTGCTCTACCTGCTCCAGACGCGCAACGGCAAACGGACGGGTTCGGCAGCCGCCAGGATTGCTGTGGATCTCGTCTCTGAAGGCCTCGCAAGCGAAGAGGATGCTGTGCGTGATCTGGTGGAACCGGGCCACATTGAGGGCCTTCTGCACCCTCGTTTTTCCGACGATGTGAACTATGCGGATCGGGTAATCGGGATCGGCCTTCCGGCATCACCGGGCGCTGCAGTCGGACGCGCCGTATTCACCGCAGACGAGGCTGAGGCCTGGAGGGACCGGGGTGAGGACGTGATTCTCGTGCGCATCGAAACGAGCCCGGAAGATGTGGGCGGCATGCACGCGGCCGAAGGCATCCTGACGGCGCGCGGCGGCATGACGAGCCACGCGGCTGTGGTGGCTCGCGGATGGGGCAAACCCTGCGTGGCTGGGTGCGCCGACCTCCACGTCGACTACGCCGCGAACAGGTTCTCCGCAAACGATACGACGATCAATCAGGGCGACTGGCTTTCCATCAACGGTACCACAGGCGAGGTTGTGGTTGGGCAGGAGGAACTGGTAGATCCCGAAATGACAGGTGACGCTGAGTTGGTCCTCGGATGGGCCGACGGAATCCGTCGCTTGGCGGTTCGCGCGAACGCCGATACGCCCGCAGATGCTGCTCAGGCCCTGGCGCTCGGCGCAGAGGGGATCGGGCTCTGCCGGACGGAGCACATGTTTTTCGAGGGCGACCGCATCCATGCCGTCCGTCGGATGATCATGGCTGAATCGAAGGCAGACCGAGAGGATGCGCTGGCTGAACTACTTCCGCACCAACGGAGTGACTTCGCCGGCATTTTCCGCACAATGGACGGCAAGCCCGTGACCGTGCGGCTTCTCGATCCGCCGCTCCACGAGTTTCTGCCGAACGACGAAGATGGCCTCGTTGCCCTGGCCGCACGGGAAGGAAAAGATCTTGCAGCAGTGCGGCGCCGCGTCGAGAGCCTGGAGGAGGTCAACCCCATGCTCGGCCATCGGGGGTGCCGCCTCGGCATTGTCTTCCCCGAGATCACGGCCATGCAGGCACGCGCCCTGTTTGAAGCAGCGGTGGACGTGGCTTCAGAGGGTGTTGACGTCCAGCCGGAAGTGATGGTCCCGCTCATCGGCACGAAAGCCGAGCTCGCCAATCAGCGCGCCGTTATTGAAGAAGTCGCCGAGGCCGTGTTTGCCGAAAAAGGGCAACGGGTCGAGTACCTCATCGGGACGATGATCGAAGTGCCGCGCGCGGCGCTCATGGCCGAATCCGTTGCTGAGGTGGCCGATTTCTTCTCCTTCGGCACGAACGACCTCACGCAGATGACCTTCGGCTTCAGCCGCGACGATGCGGGCAAGTTCCTCCCGTTCTACGTCGAAAACGGACTGCTCGAAGACGATCCGTTCCGCGCGCTCGACCAAGAAGGAGTCGGTCAGCTCGTCGCGTGGGCCACGGAGCATGGCCGGCGGACGAAGCCCGATCTCAAGGTCGGCGTGTGTGGCGAGCACGGAGGCGAACCCTCATCGGTCGAGTTCTTCCACCGCATCGGCCTCGACTACGTTTCCTGCTCGCCGTTCCGCGTGCCGGTAGCGCGGTTGGCAGCAGCGCAGGCCGCGCTACTCTGACTTCCGCAAAGATAGGTAGGAGACGAATAGTTGCGCGATAAGTCGTTGGGTGTTAACCTCTGCGGCCCGTAGCACTCATTTCGTGATCAAAGGCATGGGTCTGGAAAGTTGTAGAACGCGGACCCAACCGTTCGGTGCTCGCTGCGGTGACCGTTTGCTCGGCATTCCTTGGTCCAACCGCGAAATCTAGGATGCCCATCCATCGGGTCGGCGTTATGTCTGAACCACAATCCACGGACTCCCCATCTTCCAGCGGAACGCAGGAAGAGACGCCGAAGAGCCCGCGCCTACTTTACTGGTCGGAGCACCTTATCGCGCCGGCTACAAGCGAAGACGTTACCGCCACGGGGTTAGACGGTGCCGAGGTGGATAGAAACGGGCGGCCACTCATGAAGTCAGTTCATGCGCTCAATGGCACGCTAATCAGCGTTTCGCCGTCGTGCGTAGAGGTCCTGGGATACGAGGCCAGGGAAATCGTGGGTACAAATTTTTTCGCTCTGCTTCATCCCGGTGACGAAGCTGACCTGGCTGATTCCTACCAGTGCGCCACCCATATCGTCGAAACCGTCCGCTATCGCGTCCGAAAGAAGGAGGGAGATTTCATCTGGCTGGAGTCGGCATTCAGCAAGGTTACTGACCCAGACGGCCGAGTAGGAGTGGAAGTCGTTTCACACGACGTGACGGATCAGTACAATGTGGAGCATGCTCTGCGCCGCGAACTTGATTTCTCGGCTCTGGTGCTTGAAGCTGCCGACGTTCACGTAATTGTCGTTGACAGAGACGGGCGAATCGTCCGTTGCAATCGCCCCGCCCTCTGGAAACCTGAGGGCCTAGCCGACGAGATCGTCGGGCGTCATGTATTCGATTTGCTGCAAGATGAATCTGCGGCCGAAGAATCCGAACTTGCTTTCGAGTCCCTGCGAGCGGACGACTTCCCGAACGAACGTAGCGCGTACTGGGGTCATATGGACACGACCGTGTCTGTTGAGTGGCACAATAGCGCGATTACTGACTCCGACGGCGTAGTGGAGTACGTCGTGGGCATTGGCGTCGACCCAACAGAGCAACGACAACTGGAGCATGCCGTGTTGCGAACGTTGGAAGAAGAGCGACGGCGAATTGGTCAGGATCTACACGACGGTCTTGGGCAGCTCTTGGTCGGTATTACGATGATCGGGAGCGATTTCGCCGCTCGGCTCGCCGAAAGAGGCTATCCGGAGGCGGACCGCGCGACCGAACTTGTTGAGTTGGCGAAAAGGGCAGATCACATGGCTCACGGCCTTGCTCGGGGATTGATTCCCATCGGTGATGGCGAAAGAGGGCTTGCCAGCGCTTTGCATAGCCTTTCTGCCGATATCGAACGCATTTTCCGTATCCGATGCCGATGTCACATTGAAGGCGCCGTCGATGAAATTGAACGGGAAGCTGCCAACGACCTCTTCTTTATTGCGCAAGAGGCGGTGAGCAATGCGATTAAGCATGCTCACGCACGAACTGTAGGAGTTCGATTATCCGTACGTGATGGGCAGATTAGATTGACCATTGAAAACGATGGAAGGCCGTTTGCTGAAGAGACGGCCGGAACAGGGGTTGAACAATGGCAGGAAGGCCGTTCGCCATCAGGCGGCTTGGGGACCGCCATCATGCATTACCGAGGACGCCGATTGGGAGGTGCTCTTTCGATTGAAATGAACAGTTTGGGAAACACCGTGGTGGTTGTGCAAGTACCCCAATAGCTGCATGGATGGCAAGCCGGAAGATGCGATTTCCCCGGTAGTCCGAACTGATGCGTGGTTAGGCATGGTTTTTGGGAACGTTCATGGCTGCATGCATTGCCTCTCCGTCGCCTGATGCTCCTTCACCCACACGTGGCTAAACCGAAACAACTACACATTCTGGTCGTGGACGACCACCCCGTTGTGCGCAAGGGGATTTTGGCTATTCTATCCAGTGGACTGGGCAGTGTCGAAGTCGCCGAGGCCTCCGACGCACCGCACGCGCTTTCAATGATAGAAACGGCACGTCCGGACCTGGTGATCACGGATATCTCCTTGCCGGGCATTAACGGGATTGAGTTCGTGAAACAGGGCATCGCCAGATGGCCTGCACTGCGGTTCTTGGTTTTGACTCGGCACGACGAGGAACTCTACGCCGAACGGGCATTGAGAGCGGGTGCCCGAGGCTTCGTAATGAAGAGCGAAGCCGATACCACGCTTGTCGACGCAGTGCGGAAGATTTTGAATGGGAGCGTGTACGTATCCAGCAATGCCAAGGTCCAGATTCTGTCCAACCTTTCGAATCTTGATCAGTCAAAAACTGGCGTCGAAAGGCTAAGCGACCGAGAGATCGAGGTATACGAGCATATTGGGCAAGGCGCCTCGCGGAGCGAAATAGCGCGGGCATTGAACGTAAGCGTGAAAACGGTAGACTCGTATCGTAGTAGGCTTAAAGACAAGCTTGACTTGCGTACAACAGCGCAACTTGTGCAGAGTGCGGTTCAATGGGTTCAAACCTCCAAGTAGCTACGAGTAAGTTTCGTGTCGGGCGACAGCGGAGGAACCCACACATAACGAATACTCACGGCGCAGGTGTCATCCCACTCCCTAAGAGGCTGTTGAAATACGTCATCCTGCCTGCGACGGCGCCTCCCGGCCGATCTCTTCGTTGCGAGATGCTCGCCGAATCACCGATTCGACTACGATCTCGCGCCTTGATCTCAACCGAGATGCGCCCCGCACTTGCTGCGGGGAGCCTGCCCCGTCCCGTCCCGCACTGGCTGCGGGACTGCGGGATTGCGGGGAGCACGTAATTCAACAGCCTCCTAATCTTAAGAATCATATGATCGGAGATTCAGCCACGATCACCCATACACAAGACCAGTTGGCCGCCACAATTGGGGACGAAGTTGTGCTGCTTGGGCTGGAAACAGGTATGTATTATGGCTTGGAGGCCGTTGCAGCGCATGTTTGGAGACACCTGCAACACGCGCGCACGTTCGGTGAAGTGGTGGATGAAGTAATGAATGTATTCGAAGCGCGGCGGGATGACGTTGTTCGTGACGTGTCGGAGTTTGTGAGGACCCTGGAAGCTGAAGGGCTGGTAACGATCTCCAGTTCAGAAGCAGCCTAGTTAGTCGGAACCGGAACGTGGCGGAACCAGCCCGAACTCAGATCGAACAGCTACCAGATACACAGCGAGCGGCGCTGGGTGGGCAGAAGCCTACTCACCTGGCGTATGGGTTGGCGCTGCAGTCCGATATCGGCCTGCCACATCTTTTGCGCCTGCCCGATGAGGTTCCAGCAGAGGTCCTTGTGCGCAAACGGCACGAACCAGTTTATGGTCGCCGGACGGAGAACGAAGAGGGTCGTTTTGTTGAAGGCCACGCACAGTCCTTGACGATCGGTTGGAATACAGTCGGCGAACTCCTTGTTCGAGATGGCCGGACTGTGGATGTCGCTGCGCTAGAGGGAATCGAAGATGATATCCTTGGTCCGCTGGTTCTTGGCGTGGGTATGGGTGTACTTCTGTCGCAGCGAGGCGAGTACGTGCTGCACGCCAGCGCTGTGTCACTCCCGCAGGGAACGGTCGCGTTGGTAGGTTTCAAAGGGGATGGGAAGTCTACGCTGGCTGCCTCCTTCGTAGGCCGAGGTCACCAGCTCGTGACCGACGACGTTCTCGCCCTGCGGTGGGAAGAAGCGGACGCACCGCTGCCGCGGCAAGGGTATGGCGGCTTGAAGCTTTGGCCCGAAGTATTCCATGCCGTGCTGGACGAATCAGAGATCGGGCACCCACGGGTCCATCCCGACTTCGAGAAACGAATGGTCTGGCCGGGCTCATCGGCGACGCCTCCACCACCACTTGTGGCCGTCTATGTGCTTGCGCCTGGGTCGGCCATCAGCATCGACAGGATCGACGGCCAGGCCTCAGTGATCGAATTTCTAAGACGTGCGTACGTGCCTCGGTTTCTGCCCTCACTTGGGACGACAGAGGCTCACCTTGCCCAAGCGCTTCGTCTGGCGCGTTCCGTTCCGATCTTCCAATTGGCCAGGCCGCCTGGACTGGAACTTCTTCCGCAGGTGGTCGAAGCCGTAGAAAACCACGCGGACTCGTTAGTCGACGCGCCAGCCCAAAAGCCGGCGGGGTTCCGCCTCTGATCGGGAGCGTACAATGCCTGTGCTACACAGACTTCGCCATGCCATGCAACTGCTCTCTCGGTGGGCTCGAAAGCCAATTCGGGAGCAGATTAGGATCGGTCTGGCAGCCGGCCTCCTCGTGGCAGTTCATGGAGCCCTCCGGATATGGTCCTATCCGCGTGTGCTGGCTGGGATAGAACGGGCAGCCCACCGATTCCCGTCAAAGGCGAAGAATGATACCCAGACAGTCCGAGAGCGGGCAGAACAGGTAGAGCGAGTTGCGCATCGAATCTTCCCGGATAGCCCATGCCTGTCCCAGGCACTGGCTGTGTGCTTCCAATATTGGCGCCGCAACCTTCCAGCTAGTATTCACCTTGGTGCGATGAAAGACGGCGCAGGTGTGCTTTCAGCTCACGCGTGGGTCGAGAGTGTTGGCGAGGTCATCGTTGGCGAAACGGAGAGGCTGGTAGACTATGAGTTGCTCAGCGGCATCGAGGCAGCGGAATGAGCGGGATCGCAGGGATCTATCATCTCGATAGAAGGCCCGTTGAAAAGCGTGAGTTGGCGCGCATGCTCGACCTGATCGCCCACCGAGGGGGCGATGACCGCGGATCGTGGCTGGGAGATCACGTGGCCATCGGCCATGTGCTCCGACACACCACACCCGAATCCTTGAACGAAGGCCAGCCGGTTGTCAGTAGCGCCGGCGCCGCCGTGCTCACCGCCGACGCACGCGTGGACAATCGGGAGGAACTCATCGGGGCGCTTGGTCCGCGTTTCGTTTCCAAGAGTTCAACGGATGCAGACCTCGTGATGGCCGCCTATCAGGAATGGGGTGAAGCCTTTCCGGAAAATGTGGTGGGAGCCTACGCCCTTGTTGTTTGGGATGCACGCGAGCGAAAGTTGATCTGCGTGCGCGACGCCATGGGCATTCGGCCGCTCTACTATGCATACAAAACCGACCAATTTTTTGCATTTGCCTCCGAGATCAAAGCACTGCTCTCCCTTCCATATGTAAGCGAGGACGTGGATGCGATACGTGTCGTCGATTACATCATGTTGGTGGAGGAGGACGCGGAGCGAACGTTTTATAGTGATGTGAAGAGTCTTCGCCCGGCCGAGACGATGACGGTTACTCCCCGCGGTGTTCAGAGCACGACGTACTGGCAGCTAGATCCCCAAAAGGAGATCCGGCTTGGGTCGTCGATGGAGTATGCCGAGGCCTTCCGTGAACTGTTCACCGAAGCCGTCCGATGCAGAATGCGCAGCGCATATCCCCTTGGAACTATGCTCAGTGGGGGGCTCGACTCCTCGGCTGTCACCGCGATGACGCGGCATTTGGGCGGTGCCAATCAGGATTTGACATCGATTTCCTTCATCTTCGAGCAGTTTCCAGCCTGCGATGAGCGGGCCTATATGGAGGCCATCTGGGACGGCGGCGGCCTGAATAAGATGCTGGTAGCCGGCGACACCCTCAATGCGTTCCATGACATCGACCAGGTGCTATGGCACGCCGACGAGCCCCACATCGCCGTAAACCTGTTTCTGCACTGGGCTGCATGGGAGAAGGCGCAACAGGCGGACATTCGCGTCATTTTGGACGGGTTTTTTGGCGATAGTGCGATTTCATACGGGGAAGCGTGGGCTACAGAGCTCTTTAAGGTCGGCCGCTGGGTAAAATGGGCGCGCACCGTAAATGCCGTAGCCAATCGCGACGGTGTTCGATCGCGAAGGGTGAAATTGGCCTATGCTAGAGATAGCGTGGATGCTCTTATCCCCAGGTCACTCCGAAGAAAAGCAACACGTCTCGGCTTCGAAGATCACGAAAGTTTTTGGAAGGCGCAGAGCGAATTGCTGAACCCTGGCCTTCGGGATCGAGTCCGATTGTTCGAGCGCCTACGCGAAATTGAAGTGTTTCCGAGCGCTCGATTCCGTACTGCACGGGACGACCACCACAGAGACCTTGTATCTCCAGCGTATGCTAATGTCTTTGCAACCATGAATAAAACTTCGGCCGCCTTTGGAATAGATGTGAGGTTGCCGTTCGCAGATCGTCGCTTGTTGTCCTTTTGTTTGGCGATCCCTCCGGAGCAAAAAATATTGAACGGTGAGACGCGGTCGATTTTGCGCAGGGGGATGGAGCCGTTGCTTCCCCATTCAATCCGGAGCCGCAACGACAAAGCCGACCTGGGTCCATATTTCGAACACGGAGTCACCAACGTCCGTCACGCGGAGTTGGAGACGATGCTCAGGGACGAATCGGGGGTGTTGGCCAAGTTTTTTGACATGCCCGTACTTCGGACTCGGCTCAAAGATGAGGTGGGCGCCTCTGTGCCTTCGTCGGGTCAGCTTGCGTGGTATGCGGTGGTTCTCTCCAAATGGTTAGAGATAGCCCCATGAGTGAGACAAATACGTCGAACGACGACGCGCAGAAATTCGATGTGCCCATGCCCCCGTCTGCAGAGTATTCGAGTTGTTATGAGTAAATAGCAACGTGTGTACGTCATCCTGGCCAGCCTGACTATCACGTCATTAGGTTGGCATTGATGTCGTGCGCGCTTTTTGCTTCTAGTTCCGGTGAGTACATTCCACCGAAAGAATGTAGGAGGTCGGTTCACGCCGGCGCCTACACTTCGCGTCCCATTAACTAACCGTGGAGTTTGTCATATGGACAACCCCCAAACGCCAGGCGTTCAGGTGAAGAAGCCTTACCAAGCGCCTCGGCTGATAGTACATGGCGACGTGGAGGATCTGTTCGTAGAACGGCTCGATCCTGAGGATGACAGCCGCTACCTGACCCCCGGGGGGTATCGGCCCCTGGCCATGCGCGACGAGGTCATCGCCGTGCGCGACGCCGACGACGTGGTGCTGAAGGTGCGCGGGACCCGGCATGGCCCGGTGATTTCCGACGCGCCGGGCGGGGTGCCGGGCGTCGCCGGCGAGGGCCGGGTGCTGGCGCTCGCCGCCACGGCCCTTGACCAGGACGACCGCACGGTGCAGGCCCTGTACCGGCTCAACCGGGCCGGCGGCTGGGAAGCCTTCGTCGCCGCCATGAAGGACTTCCACGCGCCCCAGATGAACGTGGTGTACGCCGATTCCGAGGGCAACATCGGTTTCTACGCCGCCGGCCGGGTCCCCATGCGCAGGAGCGGCCAGGGCCGCGTTCCGTCGCGCGGCTGGACCGGGGAAGGCGACTGGGTCGGATTCGTCCCCTTTGCCGAGCTGCCCAGGGCCTTCAACC
>JADFQN010000017.1 GCA_022561755.1 Bacteroidota bacterium | reverse complement strand
TGGCGTAGCCGAACAGACCTTTCTTCAAGTGCGCCTCAAAGGTCGTGACGAAAAGCATGTGGCGCGGGTCCTGTTCGTCTCGCACGACGCCGGGGCAACGTGGGAGGGCTTCAATGCGGGGCTCCCCGAGGCCGTAATGGTGACCGACCTGGCAATCTCGCCGATGGACCGCAGCCTGCGCGTCGGGACCCACGGGAACGGGATGTGGAAGCGCTCGATTGATCGGGTGATCGTTGCGAACGAGCCCGGAAGCACGCCGACAGACTTCGCCCTGGAATCTATCATCCCCAACCCGGTGCGTACGAATGCGAACGTCGCGTTCCGGCTTGGACGCTTCGCGCACGTTCGAGTCGCCGTGTACGACCTTCGTGGCCGTGAGGTAGCCGTCCTCGTTGACAGAAGCCTTGCAGCAGGTCGCCACGTGGCACAGTTCCGAACCGACGGCCTTGCTTCCGGCTCCTACGTCTTCCGGCTTGAGGTGGATGGTAAGGTGCAGACCCAGCGCGTGACCGTTGTTAGGTAGGCAGCCGCACTAGCTGTACTGCTTGGCGACATTTGCCGCCAACTCCTTGTGCGCCTTCTTCAACGCAGTAGGCTCCAGGACCTTCACATCCGATCCAAACCGGAGGAGCCATCTGGCCACGTAGTCGGGGTTCTCGAAACGGAAGGTGACCTCGGTTGCGCCCTTGGTTTCTTTCTCCAGCTCGATGTCGGCGGGGAGGCTGCGCTTGGCCCAACGCCAGGCCCGGTTGTGAAAACGGACGACCATGCGCACGTTTTCCGGGTTTTCGCCACGGCCTCGCAAGTGTTCCTTGAGGTCGAAGCCTTCGGGCGGTTCAAACGTTTCGAGGCGGGTGCGGAGCTTTCGGATGCGGTCGAGCCGAAAGTTGCGAACCTCGTCGCGGAGGTGGTCGAAGGCGATCAGGTTCCAGTGATCGGTATAGTAGACGAGGCCCAAAGGGTCCACAATCCGGGCCGTCTCCTCGTCGCGGCTAGGCGTGTAGTAGGTCATTTTCACGCGCTGCTGGCGGGCCACGGCTTCCGAGAGTTCAAACCATAAACCCTCTTCCTCGCTGTTGCTCTGGCGCTGAACCTGAACTTCGTTGTACGGCGAGAGCACAGTCCGCTCGTGAAGCCGGTCGATGTACTCCCTGATCGTGTCAGGCAGCACGGAACGTAGTTTCAGGCGCACCTCATTGGCATCCCGGCGGAGGGACGGGTCGGGCTGGAGCTTGGTAAACGCCGTTCCAATGAGCACCGTAGCTGCCTCACGTGCCGTAAGCATAAGTGGCGGAAGGTGATAGCCTTCCAGAATCTCATAGCCGCCGCCGTCGGCGTACGTGAGCGGCACGCCGGTATCGGTGAGCGAGCGGAGGTCGCGGAAAATCGTCCGCCGGCTCACGCCGAAATGCTCGGCCAGATCCTTGCTCGTCATGTTCGGCTTGTTCTGCAACAGCAGAACGAGCGCGAACAGACGTTCCGTTTTATGGAGCGAGCGGTCGGGGCGGACGGGCATGGTATTTCAAGCAGTCGGATGCAAGAAACTACACCTGTTGTGACACCCGAGCGTCACAGGTAACCCTACCCTTTTGGATCGGATACGGCCAGGATCTCTTTGTTCCTGAAATACGGCCTTCCAAGTAGTTCGTAGAGGTCGGTGCGTCGAATAGTCAGGTTTGGCAGGGCGTCCAACAACGCGGCAATTTCCTTGGTGAGGTCGCCGCCTTTCAGTGCGAGGAGGCCCTGAGGCCAAAAGTTTTCGCGGACAGAATCGAGCGGCTCAACCACGCGCTCGAACCACTTCCAGAGGTCGGCGAGAGGCGCGGTCGCGCGGGAGACGGCGTAGTGTGCCGAGCCGTCCCATTGTTCGGCGCGCCCGTGCCAGACCTTGAGATTGCTGAGTCCCAGCCTTCTCGCAAACAGGCGGGTGGCCTCCGTTTTCTTTCGCACCGCGTCGATGGCGACGAACTGGACTTTCGGAAAGCGAATGGCCAGAGGGACGGCAGGAAGGCCGCCGCCTGCCCCGAAATCGGCGACGGTGGCCCCATCGGGGAAACCTCGATGAGCCAGAGTCAGCGAGTGAATCAGGTGCCGCTCCTCGGTATGCGGAATGGTGCCAGACGCAACCAGATTAATCCGCTTGTTGATCCTCGCTAGCTCCTCCGCGAAGGCATTGAGCTGTTGTCGTTGAGTCGGCGAAAGGTCGTCGAAGGGGCTCCAGGGCGTCAAGATTGGGATCAGGATGCGGGTTCAGCCTCGGCCAATGCACCATCGCCTGCTGGGGTGCGGAAGCGCTTCAGGAGCACCATCAGCACCGAAATGTCGGCCGGGCTGACGCCGGAGATGCGCGAGGCCTGCCCTAGCGTGTCCGGGCGGATTTTCGATAGTTTCTCGCGGGCCTCCAACGAAATGGCCTGCACCGATTGGAAGTCGAACGTGCCGGGCACGCGCCACCGCTCCAGGCTCTTCATTTTCTCCACCATCTCGCGCTCGCGCTCCAGGTAGCCCGCATACTTCAGTTCCACCTCGGCCAATTCCTCGACGGGCTCAATACCGGCAATGGGAACGGCTAGGTCGCTCAGACCGGCCGCTATTAACAGGTCACCGAGGTTGACTTCCGGTCGCAAAGCCAGCTTTGCCAATCGCGTACTGGTGGCGATGGGTTTCGTACCAATTGACTCAAAGTATCCGTTGACCTGCTCCGGCTTAGCAGATGCGCCGCGCAATCGGTCGAGGGTTTCGTCGAGCGCGGTTTCCTTCGCGTCGAGCCGCTCCAGCCGATCGCGTGTAGCGAGGCCCAGGTCGTAGCCGAGGCGCGTGAGGCGGCGGTCGGCATTGTCCTGGCGGAGGAGTAGGCGGTGCTCGGCGCGCGAGGTAAACATGCGGTAGGGCTCGTCGGTGCCCTTCGCCACGAGGTCGTCGATGAGGACCCCGATGTACGCCTGGTCGCGGCGGAGGACCAGGGATTCCTCGTGCCCGAGTTTTCGCACGGCGTTGATACCCGCCATCAAGCCCTGAGCGGCAGCCTCCTCGTAGCCCGTCGTCCCGTTGATCTGCCCGGCGAAGAAGAGACCATCAACGTTCTTCGTTTCGAGCGAGTACCGCACCTGATGAGGTGGGAAGTAGTCGTATTCGATGGCGTATCCCGGCCGGAGCATGTGGACCTTTTCAAGGCCGGGAGTCTGTCGCAGCGCTGCAAGCTGCACGTCCTCCGCCAGGGAGGTCGAGAAGCCGTTGACGTAGACCTCGTACGTGTTGAGGCCTTCGGGTTCGAGGAATAGCTGGTGCCGGTCCTTGTCCGCGAAGCGGTCAATCTTGTCTTCGATGGAAGGGCAGTAGCGCGGGCCTTGCCCCTTAATCCGCCCGGCGAACATCGGACTGTCGGCAAAGCCAGTTCTGAGCGTCTCGTGGACCGCGTCGTTCGTGTACGTCAGCCAGCAGGAGACGGTATCAGTCGGCAGCGCGTCGGTCATGAACGAGAAGGGACGCGGATACTGATCGCCGGGTTGCTCCTCGCACACGCTGTAGTCAATGGTGCGCCCGTCAATGCGGGGCGGGGTGCCGGTTTTCAGCCGCCCGACTTCAAAACCGAGCTTCTCAAGGCTCGCGGTAATGCCAACAGCAGCGCGCTCACCGGTACGTCCTCCACCGTACGTCCGACGCCCGATGTGGATGGTTCCGTTCAGGAAGGTGCCGTTCGTTAGAATGACGCAAGGGGCGTTGAAGATTTGTTCGGTCTGTGTGCGTACACCTGTGATGCGCGCATTCTCGGAAAGAACCTCCGTAGCCATATCCTGCCGGAAAAACAGATTGGGGAGGGCTTCCAGCTCTTCGCGCACGGCAGCGGCGTAGGCCATGCGGTCGCTCTGGCAGCGCGGGCTCCAGACGGCAGGGCCCTTCCTCCGGTTGAGCATCCGAAACTGAATGCCCGTTCGGTCCGAGACCTTGCCCATCAACCCGCCCAGCGCGTCGATCTCGCGGACGATCTGGCCCTTCCCGATCCCGCCGATCGCCGGGTTGCACGACATCTGCCCGATGGCCTGCAGGCTCATGGTGATGAGCAGCGTCTTTGCGCCCATGCTCGCCGCAGCGTGCGCAGCCTCGGCGCCGGCATGCCCGCCGCCGACTACGATGACGTCGTAAGAATTGGAGGAGTGAAGCATATCCTGGAATCGGTCGATTGCCGCTTAGGATAGAATAACGACTAACCTATCACGTTGGATTCCCGATAAATATGGCGGGCGGCCCCAGATTCCTCAGGCCGCCCCTTTCGAGCGAAGATGCTCGGCTGAGGGAGATCCTTCGCGCCGCCTTGGCGCTCAGGATGATCCCGACTACATCGGCATCATTTCAGCAGCGTCACGCTGAGGTTGTCGCTGAAACGCTCTCCGCTCACACGCACGACGTACATACCGCTCGCAAGACCGGCGCCGTCAATCGTTACGTACTGAGTCTGGTTGGCCTCAACCCTGCCATCGAATAGAACCGCCACGCGCTGTCCGAGTGTGTTGTACATCTCGGCCACTACGTGCTGCTCGTGAGCAACCGCGAGCGTGAACTGGCTCTGCGGATTGAACGGGTTTGGATACGCATCTGAGAGGACGTGGATACCCGGCGTACCAACCGACACTTCCAGCTCGTCCGAGTACTCGAACGCACCGTCGTAGTCGATCTGCTTCAGTCTGAACACGTGAGCACCCACAGCCAACTCGCCCACATCGAAGCTATATGCGTGCGCCTCGGTGGTTGTACCGTCGCCATCGACGAATCCGAGCACTTCCCAGTCTTCGCCATTCTGGACCTGCACTTCGAAACCAGCGTTGTTTGTCTCCGAAACCGTAGTCCATTGAAGCGTTGCGTGTGTCCCATTCAGGGTCGCATTGAAGCTGGTTAGTTCGACGGGAATCCAGAAAAACCCGTATATCTGAAACGGAATCGCTTGGCCACACCCCGTTGCTTCATCAACCGCTGGGACCCATGTAGCTCCATTGTCGAATGACTGAATTGCATTTCCTGTCTCACAATCCCCCGTTATTGTGACAGGTGGAGTGTATGGCCCTTCATCAAGTGACCCATCAATTTGAATATCCATCCAGTACGTGTGAATGCTGAAATGGGGTTTCTTGAAGTAGTCAATCATCAGTCTGAACACAGCGCGGTCATCGTCGGTCCCACTCGTTTCCTCAGTCACTCGAAGTATTCCGGCGTCCTCGGCATCCGCGAGAACGTTTGTTGAACAGTCTCCCCAATGGAGCACGCCGCCATTGCCTGGTTCCCCCTTCCAGATACAGATGTTTATCCCATCGATGGTTTGATTCCCGGGTCCGGCTCCTGTCTGATATGCGTAGAAATACAACTCAAAGGGATGCATATCTACACTGGCTGCCGAAAAGTCGTCAGCGATACGCCAACCCGAAGAGACAGAACTATCGAATCCAAGCGTGCTCATCCCTAGTGTCACGTTCTGAAGTACGCTCTCGTCTCTTCCACCTACGCCGGTTCCGGCGCTGTTTACGATGGGACCATTGTCGTAGAGCAGGTCCCAACCACGCTCGCCGGGAAGAGATATAGACGGGCCAACCTCTACTGCAACAGGGCCATCCGACGGAGCCGCCAGGTCATTCTGCGCACTCGCTGGATAAAACGACCAAGCGCCTGCCAGAACAACAACCACAACTGGGTACTTAAGTGGCTGCATTACCATGATTCCATCTTCGAAAGTTCCCGTGATGAGACCACCAACGTAGAGGAGACGACTCAAAGATGCAAGCCCTATTTCCCAATACAGAATTGCGAGAAGATGGCATCCAGCACGTCTTCGTTGGTGATGGCGCCGGTGATGGCGCCGAGTTCGTGTAAAGCCGCACGGAGGTCGAGTGCGAGCGTTTCTCCACCGGCATTTGATTGCATGGCCTGCTGAGCGCGATGAACGGCCTCCCGAGCCGCCGCCAGATGTCGGTAATGCCTCTGGTTGACCACGATGGTTGAGCCTTCCGAGGACGTCAGGTTTGAGGCTACGGTCGCCGACAGGGCCTCACGAAGGGCGTCGAGCAGCTGGGGATCTGAGATAGCTTTCTTCGCCGAGAGAGCAAGTGCTTTTTTGTCATCAGCGGGTCGCAGGTCTGTTTTGTTAGCGACGCGGAGGACCGGAAAGTCAGGCCTGTCCGTAGCCAGTTCGTCAAGGAATGTGGCTTCCTCCCTTGAAAGCCCTACGGTGGTATCGAAGATGTAGAGGAGCACATCGGCGTGATGGATGGCGCGGTGCGTCCGGCGGACACCTTCGGCTTCGAGCTGGTCAACTGTGTCGCGGAGGCCGGCCGTATCCACGAATCGAAAGAGCAGCCCGCCGATTTCTTTCTCAGCCTCCACCTCGTCGCGCGTCGTGCCGGGGATCTCGCTTACGATGGCGCGGTCGCGCTCTACGAGGGCGTTGAGGAGGGTGGATTTCCCCGCGTTCGGGCGTCCCCCAATCACGACACGGACGCCGTCGCGAACCAGTGCGCCCAGCCTGTACGAGTCGAGGAGTTCGGTGAGGAGTGTTTCCGCTTCGGCGAGGAGTTGCTCCAGTTGCGACCGATCCGCGAACTCCACGTCCTCCTCTACGAAATCCAGTTCCAGTTCGATGAGTGCCGTGGTCTGGATGAGCGAGGTCCGGATGGCCTCGACGGACTCGGCCACGCGACCGTCCAGATGCCGCATCGACACACGGTGCGCCAACCCCGACTGTGCGTGGATCAGATCGGCAACGGCTTCGGCCTGCGTGAGATCGAGCTTGCCGTTCAGGAAAGCGCGCTGCGTGAACTCGCCCGGCTCGGCCAGCTTCGCACCGGCTTCCAACAGACTCTTTAGCACAAGTTGTGGGGCGAGATCGCCGCCGTGGCAGGTCACTTCGACTATGTCTTCTCCCGTGGCCGACTTCGGCGCGCGGAACAGCGTCACCACCACCTGATCGAGCCGCGTGCCCTCTTCATCTAACACATACCCGAAATGCGCCGTGTGGCTAGACGCCTCGGCCAGCCCGGCGTTCGAGAACCGGCTCGCCACGATCCGCACCGCCTCCGGCCCCGACAAGCGTACAATCGCCAGGGCAGCGCGGCCTCGTGCTGTGGCCAGGGCAACGATGGTGTCGGTCTGGTTCATTGATGCAAACACGAAAGGGCGACCGGCCCGGTCGCCCTTTCGCCAAACCGTGCCAGGCCCGAAAATCTACCGTTTCGCCTTTCTCCGCGCCTTCGCCTGGCTATTCGATCTCGCCCGGCCATTCCGCCCCGCTTTCGGTGCTGGCTTTTTCTTCTTGCCCCGCTTGTCCTCGTCTGCGTCGTGGTCGTGCAGGTGCCGGTTGATGTACCGCTGCTGGAAGACCGTGAATACGTTGAAGCCGAGGTAGTACAGGCTCAGCCCCGACGGGAACCGGTTGAAGAAGAAGAAGAAGAAGATGGGCATCATGTACATGATCATCTTCTGCTGCCCCGAGGCAGAGCCGCCCGATGGGGTCGCAATCTTCATCTGGAAGATCATGGAGACGCCCATCAGCAGCGTGAAGCCCGCCACGAAGTCGCCGTAGAGCGGTATCGAGAACGGCAGGTGGAGGATGGGGTCGGGCGCGGAGAGGTCGGGCGCCCAGAGGAAGCTTTGCTGTCTGAGCACGAGCGTGCTCTGGAAGAAGCGCCACATCGTAATGAGGATGGGGTACTGGAGCAGCATCGGCAGGCAGCCGCCGAGCGGGTTGACACCGCGCTCCTTGTAGAGGCGCATCATCGCCTCCTGCTGCTTTTTGGGGTTGTCCGTGTACTTCTCCTTGATGGCCTCCATCTCGGGCTGCACGTCGCGCATCTTGGCCATGCTCGTGTAGCTCGTCTTCGTAAGCGGGTACAGCACGAGCTTGACGAGCAGGCCGAACAGCAGAATGACGATGCCGAAGTTCGGGATGAACCGGGAGAGCAGCGAAAACGACGGCGCGATGACGTACCGGGCCAGCGGGCGCGTCATGAACGCGCCGAAGCCAAACTCCACCATGTCGTACAGGTTCAGGTCGTACGACGTGAGGCGGCTCAGCTCCATAGGCCCCATGTACAGGCGGAAGGCAGCGGTCTCGCCGGGCTCCGGGCGGGGGATGCCGAGACGAAGCGAGTATTCCTGCGAGAAGCCCTCCGGTACATCGGCCTCGCCCGTCTGCAGTCCTAGCAGTTCGGCTCCGTCAGTAGGCCCATCGGGGATAAGAACCGTTGTGAAGAACTTGTTTTTGACGGATACCCAGTCAACCTGCCCCGTCGCCGTAATGCTCTTTGGTTCATCCGGCTTGGAGACGCGCAGCACGTTTGTATCGCCGCCCCAGCGCACGTAAGCGCCGGATTGCTGGACTTCCTGCTTTGGGTCGTCCTCGGCCAGGGGAATGGCGCCGTCCCACACCACCTCGTAACCGCCCGATTGGGCAAGCACGTTGGTGTTCTCCGCTTCGATGCGGAACGTGACCTCGTAGTTGCCCGGTGTAAATCCGTACACGAAGCGGAGCACGCCATCGCCCACGGGCGCTTCGAAGGCCAGTTCGGTTGGCCCTTCGGTAACGGCGAGCGAGTCGACTTCGCTCGATGGCGTGAAGAACAGCGACCGCGTATCGACAAGGCTGCCCTGCGGCGGAGCGAACACAAGGCCTAGCGCTCCGTCTTCCACGTTCGATACCAACTCTACGGGCTCATCGCTGTGGGCCTGCGTGAACTCGAGCAACTGGAACGAGCGGATGGTGCCGCCCCGTGTAGAGAACGTGGCGCGGTACAGATCCGTCTCCACAACAATTGCGCGTTCCGTGCCCGAAAGCGCTGCCGCGAAACTGGAGTCCGTGGGCGCGACGAGGCTGTCTACCTCTGCAACAACGTCGTCTTGTTCCTCGGTTTCGGCCGGTACGTCTGTGATCTGTTCCTGTCCGTCTGCAGCTGGCTCGATTTCGGGCTTCGGCGCCAGAAACAGCATCCATACGCCCAGAATGACCGAAATAAGCAGAATGCCGATTAGGGAGTTTCGATCGACGCCTTGTTCCACTGGGCTGAAGTTTCGGGAGGAAAGAATCAAACCGTACTGGAGGAGGAATCCTCAGTTCCGGCCATGCAGTTTGTTCACGTCGCGTCGGAAAGGCGCTCTTCCAGCCGTCTTAAAGCTGCGGGGAAATCACGCCGGAGGTCGCCCGTAGCCGTGTCTTCCTTACCACGGAAGAGGACCATCATGGTGAGGCAGAGGCCTCGTTGGTTGAAGAGATTCACCAGGCCGTGTTGTTGATGCCGGAAGATATCTCTCATCACGCGGCGGACGCGGTTGCGCCCCACCTTCGTGCGCGTACGCCCGCCGGGGGCAAAACCAACCTGAACTGGAACGTCGGCGCCTACGTCGCTTCGCGGGACCACTCGGAATCGAATCTGCACCACACCGACATTGACAAACCCCACGTCGCCTCTACTTCTATCGAAAAGTGGCCGGATGAGCCGACGGCGCTTCAGGCGGAGGGCGCGGGGAAACTGGTTTCCGGCCACAGTTCTACAGGGTGGCCCCTGCGGCTTACTTGCCGGACTTGGAGTCGCTGATCGAAAGTTCTGTACGGCCTTTCGCGCGGCGGCGGGCCAGAACTCGACGGCCGTTCTTGGACGCCATCCGCGAGCGGAAGCCGTGCTTGTTGGCGCGCTTGCGGCGGCTGGGTTGATACGTGCGCTTCATTGGACTTGGGAAATCTATCGTGTTGCTGCCTGCCGGATCTTCGGATCCCGCTCTTATAGGAGGCGCAGAGCAAGCAAAGATACGTATGCCCAATCCCCGGCATCGCACTTCCGTGTGAACTCAGTATTGACTTCTTCTTTCCCGTTCACCTACTTTACGATTCGTTTTAGCGGGAGTAGCTCAGTTGGTAGAGCATCAGCTTCCCAAGCTGAGGGTCGCGAGTTCGAGTCTCGTTTCCCGCTCGAAGGTCAAGTTGCCACACCTATGTTAATCGGCTCCGTGGTACTGCCGCGCGCTTGCCCGCGCAGCAGACGCTATCCCGTCTGCGGTTCGAATCCCGTTCCCATTCGAGAGGCGTGGAGTTCCTAATCTGCGGTAGGGTGTGATATATCATGTCCTATTGCGGCTTTGGTACGATTTTCGGGCGTGATATATCACACCCCTACGTGGAACCGCTCACCCGACGGTGAGGCAGGTTCATTGATCCCGGGTGCGCCCTTGCACCCTACGTCAACCCAGAATCCATCATCCTTCAATCACCCAACCTGTAACTTGCAAACCCGATAAAAGGGCGGTTAGCTCAGTTGGTTCAGAGCACCTCGTTTACACCGAGGGGGTCGGGGGTTCGAGTCCCTCACTGCCCACAGTTTCTCGGCGCGAATTGGCGCGAAAAGTACCGTGGTGAGCCGCTACTTGCTATATTGGGTCAAACAGTCGGCTTCAGAAGTAGCCTTGAAAACCACTCTGAGACGGAAAATGTTTGACCTATGTTTGACCTCTCTCCGAATTGATGGCGAACGCCACCGCCAAGCTGGTTCTGCGCAAGGCTAAGAGCCGCGCTGATGGGACGGCGCCGGTCTACGTCCGGGCCACGCACGCCAGGCGAACACGGGAGCGCTCTACTGGCGTCTGGGTAGTGGCGAAGGCATGGAACGCGGCCCGGCAGCAGGTTCGCAAGTCTCACCCGTTGGCAGTCGTCTTCAACGCCCGTTTAGCCGACATGCTGAACGAGGCGCGCGCACGTGCTACCACCGCGCAGACGGTAGACGACATTTTTCGCGAGCGCGCCGGCACGTTCACGGCGTTCGTCTCCGACTACATCGAAAAGCTGGAGACCGACGGCAAGTATTGGGAACACCTGAAATACCAAACCACGGTGGCGAAACTGCATGAGGCGCTTGGCTACCAGTTTCCGAGCAGGGCGATGCCGTGGGAGGCCTTGACCCCGGAGGCGCTGGAAAGGTTCGAGCGCCATTGCCGAAACGTGTGCGGCAATGGGGCCAACACGGTTCGCAAAGAGTGTGTTCGCGTTCGGACCCTTTGCAAGAGGGCCGTCCGCCTGGGTGACCTAGCTCCCGAACTTGATCCGTTCGTCCGGTTCACTCTACCGCGCCATGCGGAGGTCAAGCGCCGTCGCCTTTCGCGGGATGAGCTAGGCGCATTGCAGTCATTGGAATTGAAGAAAGGCAGCCGGGAACGATTGGCGCGTGATATTTACCTGACATGCGTTTTCGCTGACGGGGCGCGCATATCGGACGCGCTAACCTGGAAGCCGTCGAACGTTGCGAGCGAGGGAGGGGCCCTCAGGATCGCCTATCGTTCGCAGAAGTCGGGCCGTGAGCTTGCGCCGAAGATTCCGCCGCTAGGTGCGGAGATCGTCCGCCCGTATCTCGAAGCGGGTGGCAGGTACCTCTTCCCGCTCTTAAAGCGCGGCGATGATGCCGACCCGGTAAACCTCCGCAAGCGGCAGCAGGCAGCAACGGCCCGCGTCAACAAGTCGCTGAAAGTCCTGGGGGAAATGGCCGGGATAGGTGGTGACGGTTTGACGTGCCACACCGCCCGGCATACCTACGCGAGTTTGGCGAGGCGGTCGGGAAGCGTCTTCCAGGTAGGGGCGGCGCTCGGGCACAAGGACGTAGCAACGACTCAGCGTTACCTGGACGCCCTCCACCGAGACGAGATTGACGCGCTCTCAGACGCAGTCTGGCAAAATGAAGGATGACCCAAAACTCTCAACATGGGAGAGAATCCCGCACGAGTACAAGAGGCAGCTTTACGCCTTTCTATCGCCCGATCATTTCCACGCCATTAAAGAGGGCCGGGCGAAGCTGGACGACGCGGTGGATTGGATCGGTTATGCCCTCGACGAGATTGAGACTGTTTATGGTGCGTCGGGTGAGAGTGCGGCGCTGCAATGGATGAAGGAGAAAATGGCTGAAGCGCTAGAATGTCACCCTGTGGAGCACCGGCGATACACAGAAGGGGGCTCGATATTCCTTGTCATCCCCAGCGGTTTTGATGACACCCGTGGCGAGTTGGAGTTCCATTGGAAGGGAACGAGTATTTCGAGCTGGAAAGACATCCGAACGCCCGACGAAAAACTGGAGGGGGCGAAAGCTCCGAAGGATCGGTGGCTGTCGTGGATAAACCGGATGGGTGCGCTCTACTTCTTCCAGAACGACCTTACGGACACGGCCATACCGGGCCTCTTCCTATATGGAGATTTGCGCTTCGATGAGCTACTGATTACCGCTATGCCGGAAGAGAAAGATGACGAAATTGCCGTGCTATTTGCGAATAAGCTGACGAAGCTAGGTGTCGAGGGGAGAGTGAATTACCGCTTGGAGAAGCCGACAACTAAGAGGGGGCCGAACTATCCAGATTCATTGGTGGAGCGAGTCTGCGAACTAACTGGCGTTAAGGGGAAATCGACGGTTCGAGACAGGCTTGAAAGGGGTGGGTATGTACACCCCAAAGACCTCAGGCGAATGAAGCTGCCAAAAGACCAGAGGCCGAAGAGGAGATAGCCTAGGCGGGTAGTACGGGCAAAAACGGGGGTAGTACGGGCCGAAGTACGGGTAGTACGGCGTTGGCAGGTACAATGCCAATGAGCTGAAAAGGGGGGTCGTAAAAGGTACTACACTCGCGTTGTGACCACCCATAACAGCTATGCCGACACAACACGATTTAGTCCTTTCCAACCTGTCCGTTGAGACACTGGCGGAACGCGTCAGCGAACCGGCATCGGCTGCTCTACTGCGGGCACTTCCAGAAGCCGTCAGGCGCTCCCGACTGGGCTCCTACCTCAATGACAAGGAAGCTCAAGCGGAAACGGGGTTATCGAAACGGCAGCTTCGCTACTTGCGGGAAAAGCGTCGAATCGAGTATCGCCTCGTGGGCCGGACAGTGTTGTATCCGACGTCAGGGCTCTTCGACCTTATTGACGCGGGTACCGTACCTGCGCGCCAGGGGACATGATGGACGCAGAAAAGAAAGCGACCTCGAAGAGATTGGAGGCAAAGGAATGGGTGGAGGGCGACCCGGATGCAGCCAGGTACATGCTCGGATTGCGCGAGGACACCCCTGACGAAATCGTAGTGATGGTCGCCGAGGAAGAGGCAGCAGCCTTTTCGCTGGAGCAAGAAATCGTGTTTGCACACGAGCGCGTTCAATTCCACCGCGACCGTTGGAATGACCCCGAAAAGGCTCCTGCCCAAGTAGGCGGCGGAGCTTCGGCTCCGAACCACCGCATACTCATTGCGAAGCCGTTCAACGAGTGGCTAGAAGGAGCCGCGACGAGGCCACGAGCACGCCGCGTATTCGGTGACTGCTTCTTTGAGGGAGAGTTTTGCATCTTCTTTGGCGAAACCAATACCGGAAAAACAATCTGTGCGGTCCAGATAGCCCAGGCAGTGGCGAGTGGGCGTGACGCACTGTCCGGCTTTGCAACAGAAGTGGGGCCGATGAAGGTTCTCTATTACGACTTCGAGCTGTCGGATAGACAATCGTACGGACGCTACTCAGACGATTCTGGGCACCTGTTCTCGTTCCACCGCAACTTCATCCGGGCCGAAGTTAGTAGGGATTTTGAATTTGAGGGCGAGTGGGCGGATGCTCTTAGTGAGGACATTGAAGCCCTCATCGTGGAGCACAAGCCAGGTGCCGTGTTCATTGACAACCTCACGGCGATTCGAGACGACACAGAAAAATCGCGAGGTGCGCTGCCCTTGATGCGGAGGCTCAACACGTTGAAGCGCCGGTACGACTTGTCCATGATGGGGCTTGCGCACACGCCGAAACGAGACGCTTCGAGACCGCTATCACGTAACGACCTCGCCGGGAGTCGCAACATCCTCAACCTCTGCGATTCCTGCTTTGCCATTGGCGAGAGCCACCGCGATCCCGGAACCCGATACTTGAAGCAGATCAAGGTCCGGGAGACAGACTTCTCGCTCGACACAGAGAACGTGGCCTTTCTGAGCCTGGACAAGCAGGGCTCGTTTCTCGGATTCAATCTTATCGGTTATGGCTCCGAACTAGAGCATCTTCGAGCGCGTAGCTCTGCGGAAACTTCCGAGCTGGACGCCGACATCCTCGCACTGAGAGAGAGCGAGCCAAACCTTTCCAATCGTGAAATGGGCCGCCAACTCAACACGAACCACGTGAAGGTGGGCAGGGTGTTAAAGAGGGCTGCGGAGAGGGCTGAAGACGAGGCCCGTGAAGGTGGCACAAGTGGAACAGAACTGGTACAGAGTGGAACAGGTAGTACAGGTGTTCCAGTGTTCCACCCCTCTATTTATAGCGGAAACGGCACTTTACGTGAGAGTGGTACAGTGGAACAGGTGTTCCAGGGTGTACCACCCAGCGAAAACGGCGTAGTAACAGAGAATAATTTTCCGTGGACTGAAAAGCACGGAGGCTTAGTGTGAACCGCCTAGTTACCACTGATGACGTACGCCGCGAAGTGCAGGCGGCCGGGGCGTGGTTCTTTGAGAACGAGGCCCGCTACAGCGATGAAGACCGGAGGCTATTCCGCAAGCTGCTCGTCTATGCCGAGACGCCTTTGCACGTCTGCGCGCTGGGCGAGGAACTTCGCCGCCGGATGCTGCCCGAGACGCAGGACCGCGTCGCCAGCCCGCCGGCACACCGCACACCGGGGTACTCACCCGCCCCATCACCATCATCCCAGCCCACCGAGGCCACGAAATGACCGAACAAGCAGATCTTGAAGCCCTGGAAGACGCCACCTGCAAGCGGGTGTGTATGGGCGAATCACTTCGCTCCATCTGCGAAGAGGAGGGGATGCCCGATGAGGCCACCGCATCCCGCTGGCTGGAGTTGCAAGCGGATCTGCTCATGGATGAAATAATGGATTTGGCGGACGGTGTGGAAAAAAACCTTCCGGCAATAGCTAAGGCCCGCGCCCAGATTGACGCTCTCAAGCGGCGCGTAGAGGTGCTCCTCAATGCTGTGCCCCCTGAACACGCGCGTACGGGTATCGGGGGATGAGCATCTTTTTCTCCAATAACTCCGAGTAATGGGACGCGCAGAGAAATACAAGCCGAAGCAGGTCGCAGCCGCCCTTGAAGCCGCTGGGGGTCTCATCAACCTTGCAGCCGAGAAGCTGGGCTGCGATTGGCACACCATAGAACGCTACGTCAAAAAATACGAGGATGTGGCGGCGGCGTACGATGCGGCCAACGAATTGCAGCTAGACCTGAGCGAGGGCATGCTGTTCCGTTTGCGCGACGAGGCCGAGAGTGAAACTGTCCGCATACGTGCCGCAGAGTTCCACCTGAACAAGAAGGGCCGCCGGCGCGGCTACGGCGACAGGATGGACGTGACGAGCGCCGACGAGAAGTTTGAAACCTTCATCGTCACGATCAACCACCCCGACAAGCCGGACTGAGCCTAGGGGGTAGAAGACACGGAGTTCGCGGTCGCCGAGAGCACGTCGGGATCGGCTGGAGACGCCGCAGGGCAGCTTGGTGCGGACGATGCTGCTGGCGAAGTAGGAGAACCCCCAATTCAGGCCAACTACGCGAAGGTTGCCAATCGTGGGAATGGCAGCCTTCGGCCGATTCGCGCATAAAACACCTTCCGCCCATGGGAGGCCGAGGGCATGGGGCCGAGCTTTAGCTTATTCAGCCCATCTTGTATTGGTGATAGCGTCCAGCAGCGTAAGCGAGTGCGGCAACAATTATGATCGTAAGCATCGATTTGGGGTTTGAAGAGAATGTTATGAAGCATTGTCTAGGGGACGTACGTGAGGTGATTGCTGTTGTTGCTTACCTACCGAGCGAGCAAATGGGAGGCCGAGGACTTCGAGCTTCCCCTCGCCCGGCGGCGGGCGTCGTGTGCGAACTAAGTGATGCTGTCCAGTTGGCCCAACTCGCTCCGTCTAACCCGCACGGTCGGTCGGCGGCAGGCTCAGCCCGTAGAAGACGCGGAGTTCGTGGTCGGTGGGGCGTGATGAGTAACGAGAGGTCCTGCGAAAACCGGAAATAACGCATGCTGCACTACATCTGCTGCAGCCGAATGATCGCCTGACGTGCCTCTTCCACCGTCGGCTGAAGCTCGGGGTCGGCCTCGTTCCAGTACTCGACGAAGTACTCGTACGCCTCGCGGGCCTTGTCGTACTCCTGGAGAGCCTCGTAAACCCCTCCGAGTTCACGGTGTACGAGCGGGTGAATCAAGTTGAGGTGGGTTCGATAGACCCGCTCGGCATCCCGAAAGCGGCCCAGCTCCTGGTACAGTTGACCCGGCCACCACCAGTCAGTAAAGTCGCCGTCCAGTTGGTTGGGATCACCCAGGATCGCGAGTGCCGCCTCCGGGTCGCCCCTTCTCCACAGGCCGTACCCGCGCAGACTCTTTGCATCGCGGGTCCAGTTCCACGCGCGTAGCGAGTCCGCATCGGCCCGCGCGCGGTCCGCTCGCACTTCCATTTCCGCGATGGCCTGCTCGTGGTCCGACCAGCGTTCCTCGTCGGCTGCGTACACGCCGGCAAACTGGACGCCACCGAAGCTGGCGTTGCTGTCGATCGCAATCGATCGCATCGCCTCCTCCAGCGATTCGACCGGGACCGGAAAGCCCACTTCACGGAGCAAGTGAAGCATGTGGGCTCGCCGCCCCGCTTCGATCCTCGGATCCTCCATGAGTTCGAGCAATTCGTTGAACCGGCCGTAGTACGTGAGATCCAGCGCATGGCGCCACCATGCACCATTGACCCGGTCATCGTCCGCACTTCGAAGGAGCATCCGGGTGACCGCAGAGCGCTGCCGGTAGCGGGGATGTTTAAGAAACCTGCTCGTCCAGAATACCACGTCGTAGTCCTCCGTCTCGAGCCGAGTCATCGCGTCGGCTTGAGCCGTGGAATCGCCGAATGCGAGGTCCAGCGCGAGCCTCCCCGCACGAGCCACAATATTCTGCGCGGACGAAGCTCGCTCGTACATAGCGAGCCTATGCGCAGCTTCCTGGCTGTCTGCGTAAATCGTCCACGCGAAGAACACGTAGTGCACCAGGTAACGGGCGTTTCCTGGATCTATATGCACCGCTCTTTCAAACGCGGCCTCTACATCCTCGGCAGGCGCCATGGCGCCCTGCACATGATAGAGCGTCTCGCCAAGCTGATACCATATCTCCGCGTCGTCCGGGTACGTTCGCACGGCCTGGCGCAATGCGTCGAGTTCATCCAAAAGTTCAATCAGTTGTGCTCGCCACGCTCTCACAAGCAGAGCCTCACGCGCCGGCAGACGGTCGGAGAATTGCGCCGCACGAGTGGCATGACGGTCTCTCAATGTTGCATTCTCGGGTCGCCACCCGTAGGCCAGGGAGAGCCGGACGTGAGCGAGAGCGAACGTGGAGTCGGCATCGACCGCCCGTGAATACGCCTCCAGAGCCGCCGGAATGTCGAAGTGCCGGAAATGCACCTCACCCTCCAGGTACGCCATCAAGGCTTCGGGAGAGCTGGTCGTGAGGCTTGCCAGGTCAATTTTGGGGAGCTCTTCCACGCCCTTCTGGAGGATGACGCTCAGCACCTCTACCCCCAGGCGATCGACAAGCTGCAATACATCGTCTGACGATCCCTCCGATCTCGCTTGGCCCAGCCGATCGCCCGTCTCCACATCGTAGATATTCGCCACAAGCCGCGTGTTCGAGCCGATCCCAACGGCTGAGCCGACCAGGGCATATCGGGCTCCGGTGTCGCGCGCGATTTCCAGTAGGGTCGCGAGATCGGGCTTCCCCTCTCCCGAAACGCGCTCTCGCCACCGAGCGAACACGGTTCTAGGGCTGATCGTCCGCAGGCCGGCGACGCCATCCAAAGCCGTCGAGATGAGGCTCACCATCCCTTCTCGCAGAACTTCGAGATCCTGACCCTGCACGGTGAAAGGCAGGACCGCGATTCCGGGAGCGGCTTCCAGGGCTGACTCAGGATCGGAGGCCTCCCCGCGATCCTGCATCAAGATGTACATACTGGCGATCCCGAACAGAAGAACGACCGCAGCGACTAAGAGCTTCGTCGATGTACGAAGGTGGTTCGGGCTGGAAAGACGTAAGAACGCCCGCGGTGCTGCACCCTTGTGAACGGCTTCCAGATCGACCAGGAGCTCCTCCGCATCCTGATACCGCATCGCGGGGTCCTTCTGGAGACACCGATTGACGACTGATTCGATATCGGACGACACGTCCGGGTTCACCAAAGCAAGGGGCTCGGGATCCTCATTGAGGATGGAGTAGATGACCGCCTGGTCATAATCCCCCCGGAAGGGGCGTACGCCCGTCAGCGCTTCGTACAGCAGGACGCCAACAGCCCAGATATCCGCTCTTCCGTCCACTTCCTCACCGCGCGTCTGCTCAGGGCTCATGTAGCCGGTCGTGCCGACGCTGGCTCCGGTCTGGGTCAGATGTGCCTCTCCTGCCCTGGCGATACCAAAATCGAGAATCTTCGCTACGCCGTCTTCGGTAACGACCACGTTGGCGGGCTTAATGTCTCGGTGGACGATGCCCGCTCCGTGTGCTGCAGCCAGTCCCCGAGCGATCTGAATCGCATAGTCCAGCGACTCCTCTGCACCGAGTGGGCCATCATCGATCTTCTGCCGCAGCGACTCACCGGCGTAGTACGCCATTGCGATGAAGAGCCGGCCGTTGTCGGTCTCGCCGAACTCGTGGACGTTGCAGATGTTCGGATGATCCAACGCTGAGGCCGCCTGTGCCTCCGCTAAAAAACGCTCCTTGGATCGAGCATCCTGGCTAAGCGCCGGCGGAAGGAACTTGAGCGCCACGGGCCGCTGCAGGCGCGTGTCCTCAGCCAGGTAGACGACGCCCATCCCCCCACCGCCCAGCACCTCCTGGATGGCGTAGTGCGAGACAGTCTTCCCAATCAGCTTGTTGGGATCGCTACGAACTGGTTTGTTGGTGTCGGCCATACTGCTTTCACGTAGCCCGAACAACCCAGGGCGCCGAACCGTTCGTCCGGTTGCCGGATTGTCGGCGAGTGCCTCTCGCCGAATGATAACGAATGCGCAGTAAACAAGGCCCTTGGCCAGGAACGAATGGTAGCCTAGCTCCGGGGCGCCCTACCTGAACCAGGCAGAGGCAGTTCACGCTTGCAGCTTCGCAGGATCAGTTCGTAACGGCTCCCGTACACCTCGCTGACTCCACTGGCAGCACGCCATCTTCATGCCCACGCCCGACGCCGAAACGGCCCGTCTGCACGCTCTCGAAAACGAAAACCAGAGCCTCCGGCGATCCGTTGAGGAACTGTCGCTGCTTAACGAGCTGGCCCGCGAGATCGGCGCCTCGCTCGATGCCGAGGATGTCGTTGGCAAGATTATCCGCCGAGCCCTGAAAAGCGTGCAGGGCGAACAGGGAGTCATCACGCTGGTCGAAGAATCGGCAGACGATCCGATGAAGACGCTGGTGCGCACCGTGGGCAGTTCGGTCAATCAAGGCCCCTATCACATCGACGACAGCCTGCTGGGCTGGATGCAGCATCATAGAATGCCGCTGGTCCTGAACGATCCGGTCCACGATGAGCGGTTCCGTGGTGCGCGATGGGACGCTACCATTCGGTCGATCCTGTGCGTGCCGATGATGAACCGCTCCCAGCTAATCGGCATGCTGACGGTTTACAACAAGAAATCGAACGCGGGTTTCACGGATGACGATCAGCGCCTGCTGGCGATCATCGCGGCGCAGTCGGCGCAGATCGTGGAGAACGCGCGGTTGTATGAGGAAGAAAAGGACCTTCTGCACATGCGTGAAGAGGTGCGCCTTGCCTACGAGATCCAGACTTCGCTGCTGCCCAAGGCCCCGCCCGACGTGCCCGGTTACGACGTGGCAGGCGCCAGCATCCCGGCCGAGACCGTCGGCGGCGACTACTTCGACTACATCGCTCTCGGCGACGACCGCCTCGGCCTCTGCGTCGGTGACGTCTCGGGCAAAGGCCTTCCTGCGTCGCTGCTGATGGCGAATGTCCAAGCCACGCTGCGCGGGCAGGCCCCCTGGACCGACTCGGTAAAGACGTGCCTCGAACGCGCCAACCAACTGTTGTGCCAGAGCATTCGCAGAGGCACGTTCGTGACTCTCTTCTACGGCATCCTCGACCCACACCGCCACCAGTTCCGCTACGCCAACGCCGGCCACAACCGGCCGCTCGTGCACACCGCCGGCACCGTCACTCCGCTGGACCTTGGCGGCCTCGCGCTCGGCCTGCTCCCGACCGCGACGTACCAAGACGACACGCTCACCTTCGGCTCGGGCGACGTGTTGCTGATTTACTCCGACGGCGTCACCGAGGCGATGAACCCAGCGCGGAAACAGTTCGGAGAAGACCGCCTCACCTCACTCCTCCTCCAGTACGCCGCCCACCCAGCCCAGGCGCTTGTCGACCGCGTCGTCGAGGCCGTCCAACACCACACAGCTGAGGCTCCGCCCTCCGACGACATAACGGTGCTGGCCGTCAAGCGCACAGCATGATTGCTTCCTGCGATGCTTGCGCGCGTCTCGGGCAATCCTCGCAAGCCTTCGGCAAACACCCACCCCCTACCAGGCACGACTGGGTCCCATCCACCCGTAGGACGGCGGCTGGAGCAGGCACGAGTCAGAGCACAAAGATGCGGCGGGCGGGTGAGGCGCTGCGGCGCAGTCTGGGATGAGTTTAGCCCGTAGAAGACGCGGAGTTCGCGGTCGCTGGGGCGTGAGGAGCTGGGACCGGAAAAACGCGACAGGACCGTCGCTTTCTTGGTAAACACTTGACATTCAGATTAATAGTCGTTGCCGCGTGATGTCGCAGAGCTGCGAGATTCATTTGGACGGTAACACTGCGGTTCTTACACTTTAGCTGTTTAGCCGCAATGTGTCTTTTCATGGGTCGTCATCCATATCAACAGATTGACGCCACGCATGGAGATCCGCTACGACGCGGCCTTTTCTCAGCCCGAGACAAACCAATTGAGGTCACCTATGAACCGCCTACTTTTTTTTGCTCTTTGCGCCTTGTTGCTGGCTCCCGTGAGCCTCGCTCAAGCCTTCAGCGATGACGATGCCAAGATCCGAAGTGCAATGAGCGCCGCACCGCACTTCATCTCAGGCTCTGCCACTATTCTCGACTGGCCAGCGGAGGAAGGTGGCGAGATGGCCGTCCTGCGGGAAGGCAGGGACGATTGGACGTGTCTCCCTGACATGCCGGCTACTCCCGGCAACGATCCAATGTGTCTGGATCAGCCGTGGCTTGCTTGGGCACAGGCTTGGATGAGTCATGGAGAAGTCAATACTACGCAAATGGGGTTTGGGTACATGCTACAAGGAGGTACCGCAGAGAGCAACACTGATCCGTACGCTCAGGGAGCGACCATGGACAATGAGTGGATGACCGAGGGAGTGCCCCACCTTATGATCATCGTATCCGACGCCGATATGCTAGCTGGATTGCCGAGCGACCCGGACAACGGTGGCCCGTGGGTGATGTGGCGCGATACGCCATACGTCCACATTATGGCCCCTATGCCGCTTTACGAACCCAACGAGTAGGGCGGATTTCTGACGAGGCCGGGCGCAGCCGGGATGTACGTGGATGGTCTACCGGCTGGAGACGCCTCAGGGTAGCTATGTGCAGACGATGCTGCTGGCGAAGTAACCGCTGGCCGAAGTATCAGTCGCAACAAAGGGGCAGGCTTCCCGGCGAGGCCTGCCCCGACCGCCATTCGGCTTTGCGCCGGCGGGCGGGTGAGGGGCTGGCGTCCTTGGATTGTAACAGCGAGGCTTGTATACGCTCACTGTTTTCCATAGCGCCGAAGAACGGTACTTCGTAGCTGGCGAACTCCCTAGACGTGGATATATTGGGGAGGCGCAGACTGGGTTCAAATCATATCCTAAACCTCGGGTCGGATGGGCGAGAAGGGCAACAAAACGGCACTTTGTTTGACCAATGTTTGACCCGTGTCAATTATGGTCGTTGTTAATACGTGACTTATAGCTAGTTCGTCGAATCCCTCACTGCCCACCGAACCCTCGTCGCCTCCGGCGGCGAGGGTTCCTTTTTGGCGTTTGGCTCTATCTTTTCGCTTCCCTCACCCATCTCATCTCTCCGAGGCACCGCCATGATGCGCAAGCTCGTTACCGAGTTCATCGGCACTTTCTTCCTCGTTCTCACCATTGGGCTTACCGTGGTCGGTGGATCCGACTTCGCCCCCCTCGCCATCGGCTCTATGCTAATGGTAATGGTGTACATGGGCGGCCACATTTCCGGCGCCCACTACAACCCGGCCGTTTCGCTGGCGATGTTGATACGCGGCCGGATGGACACCAAGGAGTTCGGGCCGTACGTCGGCGTGCAGATACTGGGTGCGTTCATCGCGGCCTGGGTTGTGTACATGGCGATGGGTGAGACGCTGGACGTTGCGCCGGCGCCATCTACCGGCCTAGTACCGTTCTTACTGCTGGAGGTGCTGTTCACCTTCGCGCTGGCCCTCGTTATTCTCAACGTGGCGACGGCGAAGGCCACGGAGGGCAACTCGTACTTCGGCCTGGCCATTGGCTTCACGGTGCTTGTAGGTGTGTTCGCGGTGGGTGGGATAACCGGCGGTGCCTTTAACCCCGCCGTAGCTATCGGGCCCATCGTCGCCGACGCCGTATTCGGCGACAGCAGCTCGTTGGCGGATCTCTGGGTGTACGTCCTGGCCAACTTCGTAGGAGGCGCCCTTGCCGCCGTCGTGTTCAAGTTCCAGAACCCGGAGGACGTTTAGAGTGGTTCGCAGGACAAGCGCGTAGCTTCGGCGCTTCGATGACCACACGATAGCGCCCATGCCCGAGCCGTCCTGGATCTCCCTTCTACCCCCGCTTATTGCCATCGCTCTGGCGATTGGCACGCGGCAGGTGTACCTCTCGCTGGCGGCGGGTGTATGGCTGGGTTACACGATTCTGGCGGGGTGGAATCCACTCGCCGGGCTGGGGGATGCCATCCAGGCCTGCGTGGACGTAATGGCAGACGCGGGGAACTCCCGCGTGCTGTTGTTCACGCTCGTAATAGGGGCACTCATCGCCACGGTGGAAGCCATGGGGGGTGTTCATGGCTTCGTGAACTGGATTGAGAAGCGCGGACTCGTGACGGGCCCGCGCGGAGCACGATTGTTGGCGTTTATCGTAGGAGTAGTCGTATTCATCGAGTCAAATATCACGGTGCTGGTGGCCGGGGCGGTAGCGCGGCCGCTGTTCGACCGCCACAAGCGCTCGCGTGAGATGCTGGCCTACATCATCGACTCCACCAGCGCGGCCGTATGCATCCTTATCCCTCTGAATGCATGGGGCGCGTACGTGCTCGCGTTGTTAGGGGATGGGATGGTGGAGAACCCCCTCAGCCTCTTCATTTCAGCCATTCCGCTCAATTTCTATGCGCTGTCGGCAGTGGTTCTCGCCGGGTTCGTGGCCGTAACCGGATGGACGTGGGGTCCGATGAAGCACGCCGAAGCCCGTGCGGCTGACGGCCACATCTTTGAAGAGGGCGCTGCGCCCATGGTGGACGAAGCCGCCCTCGTACCCGAACCCGTCGGCGCCATTCCGCCGCGCGCATTCAACATGCTTTTGCCGCTCGGAGCGATGGTCGTCATGATGCCCCTCGCCCTCTTTATTACAGGTGGCGGAGACCTTCGGGCAGGCTCGGGCTCGACCAGCGTGCTCTGGGCGGTGCTCGCGGGGCTCGCCGTTGCATGGGTGCTGACGCTGGCGCAGCGAGCCATGAAAGTGGAGAAGCTCACCTCCGTAGGCCTCAAAGGAGCCGGCGGGATGCTCGGCATGGCGTTCATTCTGCTGCTGGCGCTTGCCCTCGGCGGCGTGGCACGAGAGATGGGCGCAGGGGAGTATGTGGCCGGCCTCGTGGCGGATCGTTTGCATCCTGCCGTATTGCTCCCGCTCGTTTTCATAACAGGCGCGTTCGTGTCGTTCTCAACCGGAACGAGTTGGGGGACGTTCGCCATCATGGTCCCCATCGCGGTGCCTGCCGCGGCAGCGATGGGCTTACCGCTCGCCCCGTTCCTCGCGGCCGCACTGGCGGGCGGCATCTTCGGCGACCACGCCTCGCCGATCTCCGACACGACCATTGTGTCATCGCTGGCAGCGGCGACGGATCACATCGCCCACGTGCGGACGCAGTTGCCGTATGCGCTACTTGCTGGGGGGGTCGCGGTGATCGGGTTTGCGATAACAGGGATGTTGATATAAAGCCAGCTAGGCATGTGTCCGCATGCCCTTCCTCATAGAGGATACGTTGCGGGGTGGGACCGAGAGGTTCCGCTCCGCTTTTTTGTGCGTCAACGGCGGCGGAAAAATGCGCTGTCTATAAGCTGCTAAAATTCTGACATGTAATAGATCGGGCGGAGGGTCCGTTGATCTGCTGTCCACGGGCATTCGTCGGCGCGCGCGCTGCCGACACCCATCCCGCAAGACTGCGGGATGGGAGCCCGTGGCACTCCTATTTCAATCACGCAACCACATCCCGATCATGAAACGTCTACTCGCTATTGGTAGCCTCCTGGGCGTACCGCTTGGCGTTCTCCTGCTCGCCTTTACGCTTCTTCGCGCGCCCGCCGCCACGGGTAACGGACCAGGCACCGGCGGCGGCATTAACAACCCTCCTGTCGTTCTCACAGGCGTCTACCCGGACGACGTCAAACCCCTACCTCAGTATCTCCACAGCAGCCTCGAGTGGCTCGCTGACGCCCAGTTCGACAACGGTGGCTGGGGTGCTGGATCCCACACACGGCAGGGAATTGACGATCCCCACGCCGTGCAAATCGATCCGGCTACCACGGCCTTTGCCGCGCTCGCAATGATGCGCTCAGGTAGCACCACTGAAAGCGGGCCGTACGCCCGGAACGTGTCCAGGGCACTCAATTACCTCGTCGAGCTAGTTGAGGATTACTCTCCGGATGGCCCACGGATCACCGACATCGAGGGAACACAGCCGCAGGTGAAGCTTGGCCGCAACATCGACGCCTCCATGGTATCTCAGTTCTTCACAGGTGTTCTTCCGTCGCTTGATGGCCGGATGCAACGCCGTACAGAGGCCGCACTGGACAAGCTTTTGCTGAAGATTCAGCGCAGCCAGACGGCCGACGGCTCGTGGTCGGATGGCGGCTGGGCGCCAGTCCTCCAATCTGCAATGGCCAATCAGGCACTTGAGGGTGCCGCACGTGTCGGCAGGGAAATAGACCGGGACGTTCTTGAGCGCTCGCGCAACTATCAGGAGAGCAACGTTCTGATGCGCCCCGGCATGGCCGGCGCGTCAATGGATGCGAGTGCAGGGGCAGGAGTTGCCCTATACGCCGCATCCAGTAGCCAGCGCGCGACAGCCGCAGAAGCTCGCCGCGCGCAGGATGCCGTAGGCGAGAACGAGCCGGTTACGGTGGACGCTCTCCGCCAGGCCGGACAATCGAGCGAGGAAGCAGAAGCGCTCTACGATGCCTATCGACGCAACGATGCCACGAATGACATGCTCAACGGCGAGGAGATCTGGAGCGGCTTTGGCAACAATGGTGGCGAGGAGTTTCTGTCGTACATGATGACGAGCGAGGCGAAGGTTATCGCAGGCGGCGACTCCTGGGATCGCTGGCACGGGCGGTTGGTTAATCTGTTTGGCTCTATCCAGAACCAGGATGGAAGCTGGAGCGGCCACCACTGCATCACAAGTCCGGTGTTCTGCACGGCAGCCGTCATTCTAGCCCTCACGGCAGACCGCGACCAGAGCCTCCGCAACAACCACCATCACCACTATCATCATTGATGGGTGGGGTCTGTCGGGTTCAGGGGATCGTATCGAGGCGAGAGGGAAATCGAGACCATTCTATCGATCTTTTGAGGCGCCTCGTGGGACTACGTAACGAAAAAGATTGGGGGAATGGGCCGATCAACCGCCGCCGCAGTAGAATCATCCTGAGCCCGATAGACCCCTAAAGTTTGACAATGCGGACGGACTCGATGCGGTTGGCGCTGGCCTGCAGCACCGTGAAGCTGAAGCCCTCGAACTCAAACGTCTCGTGGGCTTCGGGGATGGAGCCGAGGCGGTCGAGGAGGAAGCCGGCCACGGTGTCGTAGTGGCCCTCCGGCAGGGCGATATCCATTTTCTCTTCGAGGTCCTCCAGTTCCACGCGCCCGCTGACGAGCCACGTATTTTCGTTGACGCGGTGCATGGGGGCGTCCTCGGCGTCGTGCTCGTCGCGGATGTCGCCGAAGAGCTCTTCCAGGAGGTCTTCCACGGTAACAATACCCGCCGTTCCGCCGAACTCGTCGATCACCACCGCGAGCGACGTACCGCTGCGCAAGAAGGAAAACAGGAGGTCGCGAGCGGGCTTCGACTCAGGCACGACGTGCACCGGTCGCACGATGTCGGCCAGCGAATCCGGTTCGTGGAAGAGATCGTGCGCAAGGATCACGCCCACGATCCGGTCGATGTTCTTGCGGTACACCGGAAGGCGCGAGAATCCGGTTTCCACAAACCGTGAAAGGGCTGTATTCAGATCGATCTCTTCGCCCACGGCCTCGATTTCCGTTCGTGGGATCATCGAGTCCTTGACGCGAAGCGTACGCAACTCGAAGACGTTGGTGAGGATTTCGGACTCCTCCTCATCGAGATCCAGTGCTCCCGTTTCACGGCTCTCACGGATGGCCAGCTCGAAGTCGGAAACGAGGAACTGCTGGAAGCTCTCCCTGGGTCCTCCAAATAGCCTCACGAGGGCGTTGGACGCCCACGAGGTTAGTTTGATGAACGGGAGGAACAACCAGTAGGTCAGCTTCAGTGGCGGGGCGATAGCGATCAGCGCGCGCTCGGGTGGATCACGCAGCAGCGATTTAGGAATGATCTCGCCGAAAACCAGCACAATGAAAGCTGCGATGATCGTCTGCAGGATCAGCACCCATACGCCAACCGCAGGCGTGCCAAGCACGTTCGTGCAAAAGGATGTCAGCGGATCGTGGAGGACGATACTCATCAGGGTCGAGTAGAGCACCAGCGCCACGTTGTTGCCCACGAGTGTCGTGGTGAGAAACGTGGCCGGATCGTGGAGGAACTCCCGCACAATCCGCCCAACGAAGCCCTCTCTGCGCGCACGTACCTCTGCGCGCAACCGGTTGGCCGTAACGAACGCGATCTCCGAGCCGGAGAAAAACGCGCTCAGTACGAGCATCAGGAGGATGAGGGCGATGGCCATTGTTGGGTGTGGGAAAGAGGGAGGTTGAGGGTGTGAGGGGATAAAGGTACCGTGCCCAGTTATGGCAGTGGTTTTCGTACTTCGCGTTTCGTTCTTAGGAGATTGTTGAATTACGTGCTCTGTCGCCGAGACAGCCTGCCCCGACTTGTCGGGGAGCGCATCTCGGATGAGATCAAGGCGCGAGATCGTAGTCCAATCGGTGATTCGGCGAGCATCTCGCAACGCTGATATCGGCCGAAAGGCGCCGTCGCAGGAAAGATGACGTATTTCAACAGCCTCTTAGAGCTTCGCGCGCAATAATCCTAAGTGCGAAGACCTAAGCGCAAAGAATAATTCCTCCCTCAGACTCTCATCCCCTCAGCCGCTCATACTCCAAGATCCTAGCTCCTCTCCCGGTCGCGTTGCCGCGCCGCGCCGTCGCCCTGGGGGGCTTCCGCATCGAGGAGCGACTTATCGATACGCCCCTCGGTATTGACAATAGACGCCTCGAACTCTTCCAGATCCAGATCGGAGAGGAAGTTGGCCGGGTCGCCGAAAGCTTCCTCGATGGCCTCGACCGAAGACTGCGTTTCCTCTATCTCGCTGACGAGTGTATCGAGCTGGAAGGAAACCTCTTCCGGGTTCTGCATCGTCAGCGACTGCTCGTACACGTAGCGGGTCACGTCTTCAATAGTGGCAAGCTGCGCCTCTATGATCTCGAGGTTTTCGTTGGCCTTCTTGAACTTCGTGAGGCGCTTTTCGAGTATTTGCAGGCGCCGCGCCTTGATCCTGCGGACGCGCGGCGGGTCGTTCTCCATCTCGTCGCGAAGCTGGCTCATGTCGCGCACGATCTCGTTTTCGCCCTGCCGCTGCGCGAACTTACCGTACTTGTCCTTCAACTGCAGCAGGTTCAGGTACGAATCCAGCAGGCCGTCAATCTTTTGGGCGTGCGCGTCGAGCATCCCCTGCGAGGCGTAGGAGAGCTTCGAGAAGTTGTCGCGGATGGCCTTCTCGATGTTGCGGAAGCGGACGTAACGCTTCTGGTCGTCCTTGTGAAGCGAACGGATGATCTCGCGGTCGCTAGGTGGCTTATTGCGTTCGGATGCGTGACGGCTTCGGACGAGCCGCTTGTACCGGTCGGAGCGGGGGACGGTGCCGAGGTACAGCAACTCGGCGGCGGCGGTGAAGAGCAGGATGAGCTGCGGCACAGCAGCCATGCCCCCGGTAAAGAGCGCCGCCACGAGCGCCGAGATCAGGAACACAAGGTTCACTGGGCTCATGAACGCTTCCTTGTAGAAGTTGATTTGCTCGTCTTGCATAGAGATGTTGTACCGCGTTCTCGGCTGCGGGTTACTTCAAAAAGCTGTGCTCATCGGATAAACTTCATTCAACAGGCTCCTAGCTGCGGCCAATGGTTTTCGATCCCCGGGTAGTGCTCGGCGTTTCGACGGATTCGGCTTCCGGCTCGTCCGGAGATGGCGCTCGGCCAATGGTTTTGCCTTCGGCCTGGGCGTTCGTCTGGTCGGAAGACGGTGCGGCCCCACCGCCCGCCTCCAATTTCATCTGGCGGACGAGGGCCTCGGCTTCGGCCTTCTGGAGAACCTCTCGCTCGGCTTCCTCCTGTGCCGCCTTTTCCAGAGCATCGTCCGTGAGGTTGGCGTTCTCGAGCGCGATCTCAAACCGTGCCTCGCTCTCGATGTTTTTCATCGTCAGCTTGTCCACCATCTCGTCATGGACGTCGTCGAGGTCCGGCCGCATGATCCCCTTCAGGGCGTCCAGAAGGCCCTTCTTGCGCTGCGCCTCGCGGTGCTGCTGTTTCAGCGCCTTCAGTTTGCGGAGGTGCGTTTTCTCGGCTTCCTTCAGCCGCTCAAACTCTTCAGGGGTCATGGGCATTGTACTTGGTGCTTTGCGTTTCGATCTTCGGTTTCGATGCAGGAATCATCCCAAATAACAAAGCGCGAAGGCCGAAGAACCAACTACTCGGTTCGCTCACGATCGCGCCGGCTGGGCGCCGCGTCGCCGCCCGTTTGTTCGGCTTCGGGGATGCGTAGCTCCGGCTCAGGCACTGTGGAGATCTCCTCCGGTTCGGCGATGCCCATTTCGAGCTTGAACTGCTTGACGAGTTCGGCAGCCTGAATCTCCTGCGCGTCCTCCTCGATCTTCAGGGCGTCGGTGTCGATGGAGTCGAGGGCCATTTCCATGCGGGCCTCGTTCTTCGCCGCCTGCTCGTTGACGCGACTGATCATTTCGTCGTGCGTGGCATCGATGCCTGCGATCTCAAACTGCTCTAGCGTGTCGGCGATCTTGGCCTGCCACTTGGCCCGCTCGTGCGCGCGGAGGGCCTCCTTGGCCTCGCCGATCTTCTTCTCGCGCTCGCGCATGAAGGCCTTCTTCACCTGCAGCGACTTGTCGTACGCCATCTCGGCAAACTGAAGCTGCTCTTTCGTGCGTACCTGCGCCTCCTTCACGCCTTGCAACTGCACGGCGTAGCGTTGCGCGATATCGTCGCGGCCGGCCTGAATGGCCGCCTTGATTTTCGCCGTGAGGCTCTTCTGCTCGGCGTCGTAGCGCCGGTGCTCCTTTTGCAGCAGCATCACGTTGGCTTTCACCGTCGCAATGTTTTCGTTCATCTTCGGAACCTGGTCGTTCAGTTCCCGCATGTTCTGCTCGAGGATCAGGCGCGGATCTTCCATCGCGGAGATGGCGCCGCCGAACATGGATTTGATGAGGCGAGTGAATCGCTTCCAGATTGACATAGGATGGTCGATTGTCGATGGCGAAGCCCACGCAGAGGGTGGAAGCGCACATCGGGTGAATACAGACTTGGAATCTAAGGAAATGAGCCCGTCAAGAGGCTGTTGAATTACGTGCTCCCCGCAACGAGCACGGGGCGGGCTGTCGCCGAGACAGCCTGCCCCGACTTGTCGGGGAGCGCATCTCGGTTGAGATCAAGGCGCGAAATCGCAGGCGAATCGGTGATTCGGCGAGCATTTCGCAACGAAGAGATCGGCCGAGAGGCGCCGTCGCAGGCAGGATGATGTATTTCAACAGCCTCTTAAGCACTCCATTTTACGCCATCGAACCGGCCGATAAGGCGAGATGGGGGAGCAGGCGGTGGCTCTCGGGTGATGGTGAACGCGCGTTGGACGGCCTCGGTGTCGAGCCGTGAGGGATCGGAGGCGAAGACCGTAACGAGCGGTTCGCCGGCCTCTACGGGGCTTCCAACGCTTTTGTTAAGCACGAATCCGGCAATTGGATCCACTTCGTCGTCTTTTTTTGTTCGTCCTGCGCCGAGGCGCACGGAAGCGAGCCCCAATTCGAGCGGGTCAATTTCAGCAACGTAGCCGGATGCCGGCGCAAGGATCTCGGCGATGGGCTGGGCTCCTACGCGGGCCTCCGGATCGTCCAGAACCGCGATGTCGCCGCCCTGCGTCTCCACCAATTCCACCCACTTCTCAAAAGCGAGGCCGCTTTCCAGTGCGTGTTTGGCCGTCTGGATGCCCGCTTCCGGGGAGCTGGCCACGCCTCCGAGGCAGATCATCTCGCCTGCCAATGCCAGTGTGACTTCCAGCACATCGTCCACAGCGCCTCCGGCGGGTGTTTCGTTGCGAAGTATTTGGATGGCTTCGGCAGTTTCCGGCCAATTGCCGACGGCTCGGCCGAGCGGTGCGCTCATGTCGGTGAGGAGGCCGATAGTGGGCTTCCCCACGGATTGCCCAATGCCGACGAGCGTCTCAGCGAGCTTCCGCGCGTCGGCTTCCTCTTTCATGAACGCCCCCCGGCCCGACTTTACGTCCAGCACCAGCGCGTCGATGCCCTCCGCCAGCTTCTTGGACATGATGCTCGCCGCGATGAGGGGGATGGACTCGACCGTGCCCGTCACGTCGCGCAGCGCGTAGAGCTTCCGGTCGGCCGGTGCGATCTCCGCCGTCTGGCCCATCATTACCACGCCGATGCGCTCCAGTTGCCGCCGGTAGTCCCCAATCGACAGGTTGACGTTGAAGCCGGGGATGGCTTCAAGCTTGTCGAGCGTGCCGCCGGTGTGGCCGAGGCCGCGCCCGGAGATCATCGGGACCGGTACGCCGCAGGCCGCCACGAGCGGCGCGAGGATCAGCGAGACCTTGTCACCCACGCCGCCGGTCGAGTGCTTGTCAACCTTGATGCCCGCCAGGTCGGAGAGGTCGAGTACCTCGCCCGAGTGGAGCATCGCCTTGGTCAGCGCCGTGGCCTCCTCGGTATCCAATCCGTTGAGAAAAGCCGCCATCAAGAAGGCCGCCATCTGGTAGTCGGGCACGTCGCCGCGGGTGTAGGCGGCGATGAGGTCGGCGATTTCGGAGGCGGCCAGTGTCGCGCCGTCGCGTTTGCGTGTTATGAGTGAAACAGGGTTCAAGGGAGCTTTGTACTTGGCGGTTCGTACTTCGCCAGGAGTCTATCGGATTTAGGAGGCCGTCGAATTACGTGCTCCCCGCAAGTCTGCGGGACGGGGCAGGCTCCCCGCAACAAGTTCGGGGCGCATCTCGGTTGAGATCAAGGCGCGAGATCGTAGTCGAGTCGGTGATTCGGCCCCGCAGTACTGCGGGGCAACGAAGAGATCGGCCTAGAATCCCGCCGCATGGTGGGAAGGCAGGATGACGTATTTCAACAGCCTGTTAGGGGATCGAAGCGGTCAGAGGTTAT
>JADFQN010000126.1 GCA_022561755.1 Bacteroidota bacterium | reverse complement strand
ATGAACTCTGCCTGTACGTTCTAACCACACTCGCGCCCTTTACCACGATCAATCCGAGCACGCCCAACTCGATAAGGGGGACGAGCAACTTCAGGGCATCCAACGCACCGTGATGGATCTCCGGAATGAGGAGAGTTGCCGCGAAGAGGCTCAACAAGAAGACCGGAACCACGGAAACGGCCGGCCATCCCCGCCTGCGAACGAGCAGAACAAAGTAGAGAGCAGGCACCATCACCGCGAGGTCAATGGTGGCCGCCGCCGCGATGAGCCCAGGGTCGGGGAGGTGTGGCAACCGACCCATGAGTTGCCAGATAGCAACGTAGATGACCGTGGCGGCAACGCCGAACAGCACCGGCGCCGATGTAGTGAAGCGAGCAGTCATGGTTCAGGCCTCCTCTCGATTGGCATCAACCGCTACGCCACCAAACGAAGCCTGTTACGGCCTCACACGTGCATCTTCAACTCTTCACGACGGTGTTTCTGGCGGAGCTTCCTCAGCGCCCTCTCCTTGATCTGCCGGACGCGCTCGCGCGTGAGCCCGAACCGCCGGCCGATCTCGTCAAGCGTTTTCGGGTGCTTGTGTCCGATGCCAAAGTAGAGCCGAGTTATTTCCGCCTCACGCGGCGGGAGCGAAACCAGCGCGCGCTCCACGTCAATCCTGATGGACTCGCCCATCAGTTGATCGTCCGGTGGCACGTTGTCGGTTTCCGCCAGGAGATCGAGCAGCGAATGGTCGTCATCGTCGCCGAACGGAGCGTCCATCGAAATGTGGCGCGCCGATTGTGAAAGAGCCTCGCGAACCTTGTGGGGCTTTATGTCGAGGTCGGCAGCCAGTTCGTCTACGCTCGGAGAGCGCTTCAGATCTTGCGAGAGCCGGGCACTGGTCTTTCGGATCTTTGAGATCGTCCCGATACGGTTTAGCGGTAGCCGCACAATGCGGCTCTGCTCGGCGAGCGCGTGCAGGATAGCCTGCCGGATCCACCAGACCGCGTACGAAATGAACTTGAAGCCCCGCGTTTCATCGAACCGGCTCGCCGCCTTCATGAGCCCGTAGTTACCCTCATTGATGAGGTCGGAGAGCGTGAGGCCCTGTCCCTGGTACTTCTTCGCCACCGACACCACGAAGCGGAGGTTTGAGCGGACGAGCTTGTGCAGAGCCTCGCCATCACCCTGCTTGATGCGCCGCGCCAACTCCACCTCTTCGCCAGGCTTCAGCAGGGAGATCTGCCCGATCTCCTGCAGGTACTGATCCAGCAAGCGTTGTTGGCGGGAGACGTACATCGGCGTCTAGCAGTCTGTCGGACTTAGGATGATTCTATTGCGGTGGCGGTAAATCGGCCCATTTTCCAGATCTTTGTCGTCACGTAGCACCACTATGCAACTCAAAAGATTGAAAAACTGCTCTCGATTTCCCGTCTGCCTCGTCACGAACCCCTAAGTCCGACAGACTCGGAGGCAAACGTGACAATCGTGGCTACGTGTTTGGACCAAAGCGGAGCCCGCGCTGCATCTTCACGCGCCCTGCACATGGTGGTTCCTTAATAGACAGCAAAGTGCCCCGTTTGTAACCTTGGTCCGTCAGAATTCTCCTAACGTAGGATTCCGCGGACAGGCCCCACAGTCCAGCGGATGCAATTGCAACCGTGTTCAGGAACGCGCTTAGGATTTCGCGTGGTAGATTCCAAGGAGCCTATCGGATGTAGGGGATCGTAGCGAGGCGAGTTGGAAATCGAGAGCATTTTTTTGACCCCGCCATGCGGCGGGGCGCATAGCGGTGCCTACGAAACGAAATAGATCGGAAAAATGAGCCGATATACCGCAGCCGCGATAGAGTCAACCTACGTCCGATAGGCTCCTACGCCCTCCATTACCCCCTATGCCTGCCTTTCCCTCGGCTCTCGCTCGACATCCGGAACAGCCCGCCGCCGATCCGATGGTGCTCGATTGTCGTGGTCGGATGCTGGATTGCCGCCCCCGACAACGGGCGCACGTGATGGGCATCCTCAACGTTACGCCGGATTCTTTTTCGGATGGAGGGCGGTATGCGTCGGTTGATGCCGCCCTTCAACGTGCCGGCCAGATGATTGAGGAAGGTGCGGCCATTCTGGACATTGGCGGAGAGTCCACGAGGCCGCGTGGGAAGGCGTATGGTGCAGGCGCAGCAACCGTTTCGGCAGAGGAGGAAATCGAGCGCACGGTACCGGTCGTCGAAGCCATTACACGGCATCTTCCGCATGCCATCGTCTCCATCGACACGTACAAGGGCGAGGTTGCGCGGGCTGCACTGCGGGCCGGAGCTCACATCGTCAACGACGTGACGGGCCTGCGCCACGGCATCGGAACGGCCCGCGCTGCAGCTGATTATGGGGCGCCGCTGGTAGTGATGCACGCCCTCGGCAAACCCGGCGACATGCCGCATGCACACGAGTACGAGGACGTGGTTGATGAGATAGCCACGAGTTTAGCTGAGTCTGTGCGAGCAGCCCGGAATGCCGGTGTGGAGCACGTTGTGATTGACCCGGGCTTCGGGTTTGGGAAGTCGGTGGAGGGCAACCTGCAACTCATTGCCGAGCTCGATCGGTTCGCGGCACTGGGGCGGCCGGTGTTGGTTGGGATCTCCAGGAAAAGCACCGTAGGCGCGGTGCTGGGATCTCAAGATGAGCCCGTGCCCGTTGGCGAACGGCTGTACGGCTCGCTGGGCCTGACTGCGCTCGCGGTGATGAAGGGTGCGTCGATTGTGCGGACACACGACGTGCGGCCCACCGTGGAGCTTCTCAAGGTTCTTTCCGCCGCGAAGGGCGTCGCGCTCCGGGAGGCGGCCACGTGAGCCTCCTCGCCATCCGCATCGGCTTCGTTGACCTTGGGTGGCTCGACCTGCTCGACATCGCCATCGTGGCGTTCCTCGTGTACCAGGTCTACCGGCTCATCCGGGGCACGCTGGCCGTACAGGTGGCGCTGGTGCTTCTGGCCATCTACGGCCTCGACGTAATCATCCGTTTTGCCGGCCTCAACACGCTTCAGGCACTGTTCGGTGCGGTCAGTGAGGTGTTCGTCATCGCCGTCATCATCCTCTTCGCCCCCGAGATCCGGCGGCTGCTGTTCCTTCTTGGAAGCAATCCGCTTGTCCGCCGCCTCGTCCGAACATCGCCGCGTGCGCACATTACCTCCGAAGTCGCCGGAGCCATTGCCGAGATGAGCGAGCACCGCATAGGGTCGCTGATCGCGTTCGCCCGCTCCACGGGCCTCCGGAGCTATATCGAGAGCGGCACGCGCATCCACGCCGACGTGGAGCGCGACCTGCTCACGAGCATCTTCTTCCCCAACTCGCCCCTGCACGACGGTGGGGTGATCATCCAGGGCCAGAAAATCGAGGCCGCCCGATGCATCTTCCCCGTCAGTGAGGAGCGACGAATTCGGGGCCACCTCGGACTTCGCCACCGCGCTGCCATCGGCCTCACCGAGCGCACCGACGCGTTCGTGATCGTCACCAGCGAGGAAACCGGGGCCATCTCGGTCGCCGAGCACGGCCAACTCGACTACAACCTCTCCATCGGCGATGTGGAGGCCCGTTTGAACGCGGCTTTCGCACCGGATGCGGTTGCGACAGAGTAATTTCCGTATCGAGTAATTTCCGGCTGTCAGATCCCCCCGGCTCTACATCTATCCCGAGAATCCCCAACATCCCCCATGCCCCAGCGGTTCAAACGCGCGCGCGCGCAGTTGATTGAACTCATTCGTGAGAAAGGCATCACGAACGAGCGGGTGCTGCGCGCCATGGGAAAGGTGCCGCGGCACATGTTTCTGGAGAGCGGGCTTCACGGTAGAGCGTACGAGGATCACGCCCTGCCTCTCATTTTGAACCAGACGATTTCCCAGCCTTTCACGGTCGCCTACCAGACCTCGCTCATCGACGCGCAACCACGCGAGAAAGTGCTGGAGATCGGAACGGGAAGCGGCTACCAGGCTGCCGTCCTTGCGGAGCTGGGCGCTCGCGTTTACTCCATTGAACGCCACGAGGCCCTGTTGCAGCGCACCAACGCTATCCTTGACGGGCTGGGCTACCGCGTTCTCACACGCCTGGGGGATGGAACGAAGGGATGGTCCGCCGTCGGGCCGTTCGACGCCATCCTGGTTACGGCGGGCGGGATTGAAGTGCCGCAGGCTCTCCTCGAGCAACTCCGTGAACCCGTGGAGGGCAAGCCGCACGCCCGCCTCGTTATTCCTGTTGGCGGGCACAACGGACAGACCATGCTGCGCATCACCCGAACCGGCCCCGACAGCTACGAGGAAGAGGCATTCGATGAGTTCCGGTTTGTGCCGTTGGTTGGGAGTTAGAGATTGGGAGATTTCGGATTTGAAGATTGAAGATTGCGAGCTACCACTTAGTCCCTTGCTCTTGCGGCATCGTAGCGCCGGAGATACTCAATGAAGCCGGCAATCTGGCGACTGATGCTGGAGACTGTTTCGAACAACGCGTCGAATACCTCCTGCGTGAGGTAGCCTTCATCCAACGCGCAGTACAGCTGCGACCGTACCTCCCCCGAGGACCCTTTTGCGATGAAGAGGAATCGGATGAACTCCCGAGACGTCTGCCGCTCGAAGCCCTCTGCGATATTGGACGTGATGGAAATGGCCGCGCGCCGAATCTAGTCGCGAAGAGCAAAATCTCGTGAGAAAACGCGCTCTCGTGACACAGCGTAGATCTGCTTCGTAAGCTCTCTGCCCGTCTGCCAGGCTTCGATGTCTTCGAACCGTGTGAATGTTGCCATGATGTTTCAGGATGGGTTAAGCCATCTCAATAGACGGCCGGAACGACCATTCATAACCTTAAACCCCCAACTGAACTCATTCTAAAGAAATCTTCAACCTCCCAATCTTCAATCTGAAATCTTCAACTCTGAAATCCGACGTATGCTCGAATCACCCCCCGTCTCACCCACCCACTCCTACTCCGGTGTCCTTGGTTGGCTGCACGCGCTGAAGGACTGGGTGGAGGGCCTCGCCGAAAAGCGTTTCGCCGTTGGCATTCTGTTCGGGCTGGCGTTCATCGAGTCCATCTTTTTCCCGATTCCGGTTGACGTGCTGCTCATCGCGCTTTGCGTGAGCGTATCGAAGCGATCGTACTGGTTTGCCGCCGTGTGTACGGCCGGATCGGTGCTGGGTGCGTTCGGGGGTTACGCCGTCGGGTACTGGCTGTGGTACGAGGCCGCCGGAACCGGCGTGCAGGCCTACAGCGGCCTGGCCACTTTCTTCTTCGACAACATCCCAGGCTTTACGGAGGCCAACTTCGAGGCTGTCGCCGCCAAGTACCGCGAATTAGGGTTCTGGGCGATTTTCGCGGGAGGGTTTACTCCTCTACCCTACAAAATATTTACGGTATCAGCGGGGATCGTCCAGCTGAATCTGGCGACGTTCCTCGTGGCGTCGATTATTAGCCGAGGACTTCGGTTCTTCCTCGTAGCCACCCTCTTCTATCTATTTGGTGAGCCCATCAAGGCCTTCATCGACAAATACCTGGGCTGGCTCACCATTGCGTTCGTCGTTTTGCTGATCGGCGGGTTCATCGCGCTGGAGTATGTGCTGTAGTAGCGAATGAGCGCAGCGAACGCAACTGAAAAGGACTGGGATCGCTACGTTTTCGACACAACTACTGGCCGGGTGGCTCCGTTGAGTGCAGGAAAACAACTCAACCTCAGAACACAATGAAACGCTCCCTCCTTTTCGGGCTGCTTTGTCTGTTACTGGCAGCCGCTGCTCCTAGGGCCTCCGCTCAACAAAGAGAAACCCCGGAGCCACGCGCCGAGAGTGAAAACGACAATCAGCGTCTTCGCCATCGGCGTGGCCAAATGCACGGCGCTCAAAGGCTTCAACGCCAGGCGAGGCGCCACCAGCACCGGGCCATGCGCAACGGGCGGCGAGCCATGCGACAGGGACGCCAGGCACGTGCTCACCGAGGGCGAGCCCGCCAACTCCGTAGCGGCCACAGACGCACGCAGCGAGCACAGCACCACCGTCTCCGCTCCCTCTCGCAAGAACAGCGCAACGCCTTTCGAGAGCGTATGCGTACCCTCAACGAGGAGCAACGTGCGTTTGGAGAGCAAATGCGCGAGCGCCGCCGGGCGATCTTGAACAAGTTCGCTCCACCTCAGCAGTCTGACGACCAGTAATACCTTTGTCCCCCGAAAGAGCGATGCGATTGATCGTATCGCTCTTTTTGTTTCTGGATATTTTACCCCGTAACGGCCACCTCGTCGACCACGCCTACGATGGTGGCATCCGAGGCCGTAAGCTCCTGCGGTGGGCGGAACGGGATGGCGGCCTCTGCGCTGGTCACGTACATCACGTGATCGCCCGGCCCGGCGTCGCACGTATCGAGAGAGGCTATCGGGCGGCCATTCGGCTTGCCGTCCGCAAACAGCGGCTGCACGAGCAGCATCCGCTTGCCCTCTATCGAGGGATCCTTCTGCGTGGCCCAGATGCTTCCTATGACGCGGCCGAGGTTCATGGATTCTGGTGCGTAGTTCGTATTGCGTAAGGGTGTTGCGTAGCACTTTCTACGTAATGAACAACACGTAATACGTCAGCCCTGATTTCCCGTTTCCATAGGCACCGCATCCTCCTTGACGTCCAGCCGGTCTACGATGGCCATGATCACCGCGTCCACCGGCTTGTCCTTCGTCAGTTCCGTCTGGCGGCCGGAGGAGCCCAAGGCGACGAGCACGGTCTCCCCTTCTCCCGCGCCCACGCTGTCCACCGCCACCACGAAGTTATCCTGCGGCTCACCTGCCAGATCCACTTCACGCACGATCAGGAACTTCATCCCGACGAGCTGTTCGTCCTTGCGCGTGGCCCAGACGGTGCCGATGACTTTGCCGAGGAGCATGTTCTGAAGTGTGAGCGATGAAGGATGAGAGTTGAAGGATACTGCTTTGAGGCGCATGAGGAAACCGTCCGACGCGATGTGCGGTCCATTCTCTTGCATCTTAATTCTATACGTAGTAAATAGTCTCTGGTCCGACAGCTAACCCGATTGGGCCTGACCGCGTCTCGTCGCCCCCCCGATCACTCTCACCACGAGGTACGACATGGCGACCAGATTCTTTTTCACGGCGCTTGTTCTCGCGCTGGTGCTCCCGCTTACTGCTCAGGCGCAGGACGGCCCACCCACGGCAGGTATCAGTCACTGGAAGTGCAACTTCGGCTACATCGGCGATCTCGTTGACGAGATGAACGAGGCGGGCCTGCCCGTCGCCCAACAGATGGTCGATGACGGAACTCTCGTAGGATGGGGGATGATGACCCACTCATGGGGCGATGAGTGGAACGTGCTGTTCTACCTGGCCACCCCGGACGGCACAGACTTTATGGAGACGGCCGGTGAGCTTCAGAAACGGCAGATCGAAGCGTTCGGAGACGAATTGAATGCCCGCTTTCTCGAGAACTGCACGGAACACAAGGACAGCATCTACACGTGGCGGATGTTCACGACTGGAGGAGAGGGCGGCGAAAATCCAACGATGGGCGTCAGCTACTGGAAGTGCAACCTTGGCTATGTAGGCGATCTCTTTGAAGAGATGCGAGAAGTCGGCCTGCCCATTGCCCAGGAGATGGTTGATGATGGATCCTTGTTTGTCTCGGGCATGATGACCCACGCGTGGGGCGACGAATGGAACGTGATGTTCTACACGGCCACCCCAGATGGAATGCCCTTCATCGACACCGCCGAAGAACTAAACGACCGACAGAACGAGGCGTTTGGTGACGAATCAGGCGCTCGCTTCCTTGAAAACTGCAGCGAGCACAAGGACAACATCTACACGTGGCAGATGAGAACCGAGGTTCCAGCCAACTGATCTGGTTGAAGCACCAAGCTCCAAGTACAAAATTCCAAAGTGTGCTTCATTGAGGTTTTGGTACTTGGAATTTGGTGCTTGGAATTTGGAGCTTGAGATTTGGAGCTTACTCCTTATCTGCATCCACAAGCGCAATCGTGCATCGTGAGATGCAGATGAGCCGCTGATCCTCGTCTTCTATCCGGACTTCCCATACGTGGGTGGTCCGCCCTTTATGCAGAGGTGTTCCGATCGCCCGGAGCATCCCATCTTTTTTCGGCCGGATGTGGTTGGCGTTGATTTCTAAGCCGAAGGCCACCTTGTCTGGCCCGGCAGCGATCTGGGCGCCTACTGAGGCCACGGACTCCGCCATTACCACGCTCGCGCCTCCGTGCAAGTAGCCGTGCGGCTGATGCACGCGCTGCGTTACGGGCATGGTCGCGACCACCCGGTCAGCCGCTAACTCAACGAACTCAATCCCAAGGGTGCGGTCGAGCGACTCGCGCTCGAAAAAGTCTTCGGGAATGCCGGCCATACGGTGAGCGATGCGTGGAGAGCGAAAGGTACACTGACTCCCATGTGATCTTCGTGTGACAACGCGCTACCGTTCTGCGAGTAGCGTGCCGGTCTCTCTCCAACCCGAGTGCTTCATGTGGAATGCCTTTCGCGAGTGGTTTCTCGGCCTTGGCGCACAGTACGGAGTGAACCCGCTCATCTTCGGAGCGATTTACGTCGGGGCGATTCCGTTCTTCACACTCAGCCTCGGCTGGACCATCCGCAACCTGCGCCGGAAGCGGCCTGCCGCGTTCCCGGCCTTCCTGACCGGCTTCCTCTTCATCTCGGCCTACCTCTACCTGCTCGTTGCCGGGCGAGGCATCCCATGGTGGGTTTATGGAATGATCGTCGGGCTCGTCATTTTCGGAGCGGTCTCGACCGTGCGCAAGGTGCGCCGCAAGCTCGCCGAGCCCGCGTTGGGTGAGCCTCAGCTAGGAGCCTGTCTGACTAAGGACGGATCTACTGCTTCGGGCCATTCTCGTCCGCTTCGGCGTAGCGCTCGGTAGGGGCCGCCGCCGACTGCTTCAAACGATAGCCCACACCTTATTCCACAATCACGCAGTCTTCCTTCCGCTCGTAGGCTTCGCGGAGCGCCGTCTCGGCATCGGCGCGGAACGCCTCGGGCGTGCGGTGCCGCGCGCGTAGCAGCGCCACGCCGATTTGCACGGCCGGGCCGCTGTGCTCCACACGCTCCACCCAAGCTTCCACGAAAGCCGGACCTGCTTTGCTGAACACCCCAACGACAAGCTCGCCGAACGGCTCCACACGGGAACTCCCGGCCACGCCCCGCAACCGAGCCAGAAGCTTCTCCTCTGCTTCTGCGATGGCGCGCGATCCCCGGGCGGCAACCTCTACGGCGTCGCGGGGCACTACCAGAGCAAGGGCCAACGGCTCTTGAACCTGCCGGGCCGCCGCCATCTCCTCGGCAATGATTTCGTTGCGTGGGCGAGGCGAACCATTGCGGCCATCGGGAGGATCGAAGGTCGGCATCTTGATGTCCGGCTTGGGCTCTTCCGCCGCAGCCTGTACATCGAACACGAAGTTGTGCTCCGGCTCCACGCTCTCTGCAGCGCTTACGGTTTCAACCGACGTCGAAATGACATCCGAAGCGTCTCCTGTGTAATCAGCGAGCGTACCGACGACTGCCTCTTCCAACGTTGCCGGCGTGTGTCCGGGATCGGCCTCAGTCCGGACATCAGGTGTAACTTTTTCAGTATCGGCTTTGGGAAGGAGTTTGGCGAGTAGATCCGCGTAGTCCCCGAAGCGATCGAGGCATTGCCTGGAGAACGCATCTGCGCCCGGCTCTACGTCGGCGACGAGCAGCACTCGCTCGCCCGGGCCGTGGACGGCGATGGCTACGGCGTGCCCAACCGAGATCATCGGGTTGGCGTGGTAGCGGAGCGCATTAAAGACATCGGGTTCGAGGATGGAAATCGAAGCGTCATCTTGGACGAGGTTCAGCA
>JADFQN010000016.1 GCA_022561755.1 Bacteroidota bacterium | reverse complement strand
AGTGCCGCCCCTCCCCCATCTCCGCCACCCACCCATGCGAGTCCACGAACCCCACCACCCCCTCCTCTATCCGTAGCAGGAAGGCGTGGTCACGGCGGATGCGGGTCTCCATCTTGGTACGGTCGGTCTGTAGGTCCAGCCTCAACAGCTCGTAGCGCCTGGGTAGACACTCATCGCACATCGGCGTCCTCCTGTTTCTCCACGTGTTCGTCGATACGGCGGTACCAGCTCCACGTCTTACCCTTGCCCCTCCCGACGTGGATGTGCCCGCACCCTCCCCGGTACACCCGCATCCTCGCCCTCTTCGCCGTCCTGTCCGCCTGCCACCGGGTGAGCACCACGTTCCGGTCCCTGGAGCACCTCAGGCGCTCGTCTGGACCTCCCCACCATCCCATGAGCCCGCCCGGCACGAAGACCCGTGCCCGCCAGCATGGCCTCCAACGTCGCGCGGGGGTCATCCCCTACCTTGTAGGACGCCGTCACAACCTGCCTATCCACGAGACGGTGCGCAAAAACCACGGCGATGCCCGACAGGTCGGCGATCTCGTACAGCGCGGTCTCCAACGGCGCGTTCAACCACGTGTAGACCGTACCCTCTGGGGGTTTCCCCTGCGCCGAGGCCGACCCTTCTGCGCCGAGGCCAACAGCCACGACGACAAGCAGGGAGATTATCCGGTGCAAAGGGCGCATTTAGGACGAGATCGTCAGCAGATGATCATCTGCAAAAACCTCACCCTGTACGCAATGGTTCGCAAGGGGCTCCCTCTAGGAGGCTGTTGAAATACGCCATCTTGCCTGTGACGGCGCCTCGCGGCTGATCTCCACGTTGCGAGAATCTCGCCGAATCACCGATTCGACCGTGATCTCGCGCCTCGATCTCAACCGAGATGCGCTCGTCTCGGCGACAGAGCACGTAATTCAACAGCCTCCTAGGAGTCTATCGGGTTCAGGATGATCTACTGCGGCGGCAATCAATCGGCCCATTCCCCCGATCTTTTTCGTTGCGTAGCCCCACAATGCGCCTCAAAAGATCGAAAAAATGATCTCGATTCCTTGCTCGCCTCGCTACGAACCCCTAAACCCGACAAGACTCCTGGCCGTCTCAGACTACACAGCGCCCGTGCAGTGCCCTCGTGAGCGGACACGCTTACGGAGCGATCCTGAAACCGCCACCTTCAAGCGGAACGACCTGCGCGCCGAGAGACATCGCCAATTCCTGCAACGCGGCTTCCAAGCCGGCCTCGCGCTCGAAGCGCGTACCGGAAACTATTTCGCCCGCCAATGCCGCATCCACTTCAACCGGCGTATCGAACGCCTGCGACAGGCGGTCAGCGACGCGCGCCATGCTTTCGGCGCGAATGAACAGATCACCCGTCCAGCTTAGCTCAGCATTGACATCGGCCGGCGTGGGCTCAGTCGGAAGGTCCAGCGAGAGGACACGGCTGCGCTCACCGGGTTCGAGACGCACCGCAGCTTCGCGGTCGGCGTGGGAGGCCAGTTCCACGATGCCGCTCGCCAGCACGACTTCCGTTTCGATTTCCGTCACCGCGACGCCGAACGTGGTGCCGAGTACCACAATGGTGGCATTCGGGGTTTCGACGGTGAAGGGACTGGCTTCATCGCGGCGAATGTCGAACAGGGCACGGCCACCCATCAGGCGAGCCTGGCGGACTGGACGACCCTCTTCGGGAATCATCAGAACGGCGCCCTCGGCCAACTCCACCGAGGAGCCGTCCGGCAGATCGACGGCCATCAGTTCGGAGGCGCGGATGGTTTCAAACCCGGCATCGCGCATGGCGATTTGAACGAGCAGTGTACCGCCCAGCACAATGGCGACGAGTGCAGCAATCCGCCAGACCCAGCGGGCGGGACGTTGCGGGCGCACGAGGCGAAGCGGCGGGCGGTCAGCCGAACTCGTTTTTGCCTCCCCCTCCACCTGCCCGTTCATCTGCGTATGTGCTGCCCAGGCGTGCTCGAAGGCTTCGCGGTCGGCACGGATGCGGCGGACAACGTCTACTAACCCCGGATGGCGATCCATGGCGACGCCGAGATCATCGCGGGCTGCATCCAAACGTGCCCGTTCGTCGGCATCCAGCACGTTTTCATCGGCGAGCGCGTAAAGCACGAGCAGCGTGCGATCCGGCAAATCGGCGGCAAGTTCGCGACGTACGGCCGCGCGGAGGCTGGTCCACCGAGCAAAGGCCTCGGCAAGCGCCGGGTTCGCTTCCATTGCTCGATCCAACTCCTCCCGTTCGTCTGGGGTGAGTGAATCGTAGAGGGCGAGGGTATCGAACGGCTGGGACATGGCGTCCGCAGGGTGGGTTCAAAGGGAAGGGGACGTGGCGAGGATCGCTAGGACGAGGGCCGACAGCACGTTGCGAAGGCGCTCGAACGCGCGCTTCACCTGCATCTTGACGGCGGCCTCGGTGGTTTCAAGCGTCTCGGCGATCTCTGCGTACGGATAGCCCATTTCACGCAACTCGATGATGCGTCGCGCGTGGGGCGTCAACACTTCCATAGCCCGTTCCAGATCGAGGCGCAGCCCCGCCGAACCCACACCGGCAGGGTCGCTCGGCGGGATGTCGGGGTCGTACAAGGATTCCCGCGCGGAGTACCTCCCGCGATAGAAATCCTGTAGCTCAAAGAGGGCGGCTTTCATGGCAAAGGCCTTGAGGCGATTCGGTTTTTGAAGCGCCTCCAGGCCGCGATGTACGCGAATGAGAGTGTTCTGGACCAGATCGTCCACGTCGGGCACCCGGCCGATCCGCGCCTTGAAAAACGCGCGCAGAACAGGCTCCAGGGCCGCAAGCAATCGCCCGCGTTCCGCTTCGTCGCCCTGTTGGGCTCGGACTACAGCCTGCGGGTCGAGGGAGTGCATGGTGTAGAGACTGGCACGGGGTTAGCCGCCCGTTAATTGTAAAAGGTCACACTAAGGCCTGTTAACACTTAGCACGTGAGGTCGGTTCGAGGACAATCTGAGGCCGTATCAAGGCGCGCGAGAAGGTCGGGGCAATAGCCCCGGACGACGAGTGTAACACCGAGACGGACCAGAATGGCCCGAAACGGCCCGCCGCGATCAAATGTTAACAGGCCCTAAAAGTAGGAACGAATTCAATTGCGCGAATGGTATCGCCGGTTTACCCGATTCGGGCCAGCGAAAGCGCAAGGATGCCGGATACCATTGCCACTTTGAGCCACGTACTGGCAGTCCCCGCGCCTCGATGCCATGCTTCCGCCGTGCCGGAGACCCCCGCAAGCAGCAGCGCCCACCCTGAGGCAAGCAAACTACAGGCCACCGGGATTGCAAACGCCAAGAACGCCACACCAAAACCCGCGACGGCGAGAACCGGCAGCGCCAACAGGGTGAGGAAGATGACGGCAAGAACCCACCGCGCTGCGGGACGAACGCCCCAAACAAGAGGCAGCGTGCGGGCGCCGAACCGGGCATCGCCTTCCATGTCTTCGATGTCTTTGGCGCCCTCGCGCGCCAGCGTGGTGAAAAACGCGAACAGGGCGCCGATCAGGACGGCGACAAGGTTGCCCGACGCAGGCACAAGCCCTCCGTAAAAAATTGCCAGCCCGAGGACAACGGCCACCGCCAGGTTGCCCCAACCGGGGGTTCGCTTCAAGCGGGCGCTGTATGCCCACAGCAAAACGGCCGCCCCGGCAGCCACGAGCCCGTGCACCGGCGAAATGAACCATCCGATCGCGACGCCGAGAATCGTGAGCCCCAGCCACAGTCTGCGTGCGGTTTCCGGGGAAGCGGCTCCGGATGGAAGAGGCCTCTCCGGGCGATTTACGAGGTCGATGTCGAGGTCGTAAACATCGTTGATGGCGTTGGCTCCTCCCCCAATGAGCCCTGCCGAAGCCATCGCCAGAAGCATCCGCGGCAGGTTTTCGGCGGCGAAGGCATCGAGGCCGACGGCGAGCAATCCGCCGAGCGCTACGCCGGCGAAAAACATCACGAAGTTGAGGGGCCTCAGCAGACGAATGAGCCCGCCGAGCTGAGCGCGTTGCTCCACGGTGTACACATTGGGTGAGGCCTCAAAGGTACCTCCCACGCCCTCCCCCAAGAGGCTGTTGAAATACGTCATCCGGCCTGCGACGGAGTATTTCAACAGCCTCATAAGAATGTCCCCCCTGTTTTAGGGGGACGAATCCCGGCCCCAGGCCGGGATAGGAGGTGAACGGGCGGGGGTCGGCAATCCGGGTTTGAAATCATGGTGCAGCTCCCAGCCACACCACCCCCTTCCCGCCATGCGGCGGGAAGTCCCCCTTTTGAAGGGGGACATCCCATTGGCGGCTTATAAAACCATGTTGAAAAACGTCATCCGGCCTGCGAAGGAGCACGTAATTCAACAACCTCCTAAAAAAACGGGCCGCCGGAACCGAAGCCCCGACGGCCCGGAAACGCAACTACGGCTCGATCCGTAGCTGAGCGTCTCTACTCGGCTGAACCCTACAGCGCCCGGTCGGTGAGGTCGGAAAGTGTTTCTGCACTGATGACGCGCCACGACGGAGCACCTAATTCGCCGGTGGCGCCTCGGCGGAACGTGACACGCAGAAGGAGAATCTTGTTGCCCGCAGATGCGCCTGTAGCCGAGCCGACCTCAAAGCGGAAAACAAAGAAGGCATCCACGGGATCGAAGCCGAACGTGCGCCCGATGGTCTCGGCCACATAGCGGGCCTCATCTGTTACGGGACCCCCGGCGTTGTCGTTCGCCTCTTCAATGACCACGGTGTGGAGCCGGCGGCTGTCGCCCGAGTCGAAGACCCGAACGCGGGCGCTACGCTCGGCGCTGTAGCTGCGCCAGGTGAGAACCTCGTCAATGCCGGACTGTGCGGATGCGTCCATCACCGCGAGTGCTGCAAACAGGAGAACAAAAAGGAAAAGGGGAAGGCGGTGCATGGTGATCCTCGGGATTCGTTGAACGGATGGGCTCTATTAGACAAGTCCACCGCCCCTCGCATAACCTCGGTTTCTGTGAACCGTCGGTGAAACGACGCAATGGCACCTCCATAGGGTTGGCTCTCGGATCGATCCACACTGCTATATTTTTAGCGCCTTGTTTCAACCATTGGGCCTGCTCAGGCCCGGAGAATTGCCATGCGTTCAATACTTCTCGGAGCTTTCCTTGCCACTCTTGCCCTCTTCATAGGGATATCGGCATGAAAGCCACCTCTCGGCGCGGGCCGTCAGTTCCTCGACGTAGAGGTCGGACTTGTGATCGATCAAGGCGTGCGGGCGAAACCACCGCCGTACCGGCGTTGGCAGACGGGGGCTGACCAGTAGGGACATCACACCTACGAGAGCGATCCACAGAACGGCGAACAGGACCAGCGCCTCGACGACGGTTAAATCGATGTTTAGGCCTTTATAGATCCCTGCGGTAAGCAAGAACGCGATGATTGCCGAGACGAGCAGGTACTGTCTGAACGCATAGGACTGATGGTGTGCAAGCTGCAGCCAGCGCACCCGTTGCGCGAGCTTCGGGTGGGGCGGAAAAGTCATCTCGCCGCCGTCGGGGAGCAGCCAATGCTCGGTGCCGACGTGCCGATAGCCGAGGAGCAGCGGTGGGATCCGCGGGACGGCGTCCGAGGCGTGCACGACACGGTGAATAGACGCGCTCTCGGCAATCCGTTCGCCCAGCTCTCGGTTACCGACCCGAGGGCAGCCGATGTTGACGACGGAGATGGCAGGGGCCAGATCCTCCGAATCCTCAAGGCGCTGCGCCGCGAGGAGCGCCAGAGCGGCACCCAGGCTGTGTCCCGTCAAATGGAGCGGCACGGCTCCGTGCTTTTTGCGGATGTCCCGCAGGTTGGTGACGATGTCGGCCCAGACCTCGTCGAGTGCGTCCTGGAATCCGCGGTGCGCGCGACTGCCGCGGAGCCCCCAGACCTTCCGCCCCCAGACATTCCGCCGCCAGAGCTTCAGGTCGGTCAAGACGTCCCGGATATTGTCAGTCCCCCGGAACACAATGACCGCGAACGGGCTCGTGCCACCCGGATGCACGGCGATATAGGCTTGAGTTTCCCCTTTCTGGATGAAGCGCACGTCCTCCCTGAATCCGGCCGCGATAAACATCCGTTTCCCGTCCTCCTCGTCCTCGTAGGAAGCGCGCGCGCAGAGCGCCATCCATAGAGCGAAGTCGTGAGAGTACGAGAACTCACCCGAGATTACCGGTAGCGTATATCCCTCTTTTAGTGCTTTGTCCTTCGGGAACCAGACATGCACCGATCCCAATTCTCTCTCCATTCACTAAGTATACGACGCCGCGCGATCCGAGCGTTGCCAACGCGCAGTTGTCGATGGGCATCCTGCATGCCTTCGCGAACATCTCGGCCTTCATCTTTCACGGGACCGCCTGATGCGTCGTTCGCCAGGCTCGTGCTGGCGAAATTCGTCGAACCTGATGCCGGAATGGCTGCGGAGATCGCGGAGTAGGCCGGCGGTCAGTGGGCGAGCCACCGGCTAACCCCTACGGCGTTTCGCCGCGCTCGATGTGGAGGGCCTCCCACATATACCAGCTCGCCACCGTCCGCCACGGCCGCCACTTCTCGCCGTGCGCTGCCAGTTCTTGGGGGGTAGGGAGATCGTTCGTCCCATACACCAGTTGGTAGCCCTTCTGGATGCCCAAATCTGTTGCGGGCAAGACATCCGGGCGGCCGAGGTTGAACATCAGCAGCATCTCTACCGTCCACGGGCCGATCCCACGAACCTCCGTAAGGCGTGCGATGACTTCATCATCGGGAAGTGTGAGAAGCGTTTCTCGTTCGGGGACCACGTCTGCAAGGGTTTTTTCGGCCAGATCCTGCACAGCCAACGTCTTGTTTCGCGATAGCCCACATCCGCGCAGTTGATCTTCAGAGAGCGCTAGAAGCGCTTCGGGCGAAGGCCCAGCGCCATCGAACAGATCGACAAACCGGCCGTGGATGGTCCCCGCGACTTTACCTGAAAGCTGCTGGTAGATGATGGAGCGCAACAGCGCCTCGAACGGCTCCACGGGTTGCGCCCACGCCCGCTCGGCAATTCGGCACGGCCCGGCCACCTCCATAAAAACGCCGAGGTCGTAATCGGCCTTGGCGAGCGCTGCGATAGCCTCTTCCGGATCGTACGTCAACATTATTCGTCGGCGTACAGCTTGACCGTGACCTGCCCGCTCCGGGTGATATAGCCCCGGTACATTCCTTTCGTGTTGAACGGCATGGCCACGTTGCCATGGCGATCCAGCATGATGACGCCGCCCGTGCCACCGGCCTCGGTCAGCGTTTCGTGAATAACGGCTTCAGCGGCTTCGGTGCAGGTCTCTCCGCCGTACATCGCACGCGCATGTATGTCGTGGGCGATGGCAAGCCGGATGAAGTACTCGCCGTGGCCTGTCGAACTGACGCCGCACGTCGCATCGTTGACAAACGTCCCCGCGCCGATGATGGGCGAGTCGCCGATTCGGCCCCAGCGCTTGTTCGTCATCCCGCCCGTGGAGGTGCCCGCTGCGAGATGCCCCTCGTTGTCGAGGGCTACTGCCCCCACCGTGCCGATCATCTGCCATTCCTCGGGCACATAGCCTGCATCACCTTGCAGCTCGCGTTCACGTTCCTGGGCGGCCTCCAGCGCCCTTCGGCGGTGCTCGGTGTGGAAGAAACTATTCGGCACGATCTCCAAACCCTGTTGGATGGCAAACTCCTCCGCGCCCTCCTCGTTGAGCATCACGTGGACGGAGTGCTCCATCACGGCTCTCGCCAGTTGGATGGGGTGGCGGATGTGCATCGTCCCCGTCGACGCGCCCGCCTGCCCAGTAGCGCCATCCATGATGGAGGCATCGTGACGCACGGTGCCGTCGGCTGCAAAAACACCGCCGATTCCTGCGTTGAAATGCGGGTCATCCTCCAGCACCTCAATAGCATCCACCACACCGTCGAGTGCAGGATTGCCCTCCTCAATGGCCGCATACCCTGCGCGGAGGGCTTCCTCCAGTGCCGAGCGGATGGCAGTTTCCCTTTCCGGCGTCACCCGATCCCGACTAATCGTACCCGCCCCTCCGTGGACGACGAGAACAACTGGATCAGAGGGCTGGGCAGATGCGGAGGCGGCGGCCATCAGAAAGCAAAGAATGGGTACGATGAAGCGCATGACGACGGGTTTACCGGGAGTGATACAGCAGATAGGATGCGCGCCTTGGCTTTAGCGGAATGGGGAACGAGTACGATCCTCTATCGATTTAGGCACCCGCAACGATGGATCAAGCGCAGCAGGCAAACGGACAGGTTCGAGATGGGGACTACATCCTATTCTTTCGGCCGCCCTCTCCGCCCGACGAGCTTCCTGGCCGGTGAGACGTCGGCCGCCCAGTCAACAATGTGCTCGGAGGGTGCGCCTAGTGCAGCAATCACACAAAGGGCGAAGAATACACCCATCGCAACCAGAACGGCAGCTCCGGGCACGACCCCTACCACAGCGCGAGCCACGAACTCTTCAGTCTCGTAGGTAGGCCTGGGGTAAAGCCAGAGCTTTAGCAACCAGGCCAACAGTAAGATGGTGAATAAGGGCCCGTAGTTCCGACGAATCCTAAGTCCGGCCGCCTCGAGGAGGGATATTCGCGGGAGCGTGCTCCCGAGATCCCGCGCGATCTGCGCCAGACCGGCCTCGATCGCTTCTTGGTCCGTATCCGAGCTCTGCAGTAGCGCCGGCCGGACGAGGTATTGATGCAGGTCACGGATCAGAAGCTCCCACACATGATAGATCTGGTAGCGGCGTGACTCCATCACGAGAAAGAATAGAGTGAACAACAATGCCATCAGGAGAACAAAATGGGGAGCCTGCGCCTCGCCGAACGCAAATGTGACCACCGCGGCCGCAGTCACCACCGCCCAGTTCGTCGTGGCATCCAGGCGCCGACGCCATACGTCCGCGTGCACGACCGCAGCACGGTAGAAGTGGACCAGCACCATCGTATTGTCTACCATCGCGATCTACCGGGGTGAAGCCGTGAAGTACGATCAACCGCGCCTAAGTTAAGGTTACTCCTTTCGGAGCAATAGGATGAACGGGTATCGAAAAAATCTCTGGTTGTAAAGTTTTCATGAACCTCGGAACTCTGTAGTATACAACAGGCTGTAGATGTCTTCGCGACAAACCTGACAACCTAGACGTATCGTGATGAGTCCCAAACGCCTCATAGAAATCTATACAGCAGGCTGCCCCATCTGTATCGAGACCCTCCAAATGGTCGAGACCCTGGCCTGCTCTTCTTGCGATGTGACCGTCCTGGATCTGAACGATCCAGAGGTGGCGCGTCGGGCCGCAGCATTGTCGATACTGTCCGTGCCGGCCGTTGTCGTTGACGGTATACCTGCAACCTGCTGCGTCGACCGAGGTGTGTCCGAGGACGCGTTGCGGGCTGCGGGCGTAGGACAACAGCTTTAACCAACAAACAGATCTACGGGATTTAAGACTCCAATCCTATAGACTGAACCCTCATCGCATTCACATTCACCCCATTCGAACTAAAACCATGGAACACACCATGAAACGACCAACCCCAGCACCGCTGACAGCAGGTAGACGATTCGCCGCATGTGCGCTCGTTGCACTTTTCGCTACGATGGCTCTTGCACAGCAAGCGAGCGCTCAGGATGACAAACTCATAGAAGATCCCGATATCATCATCGAGGTAGACGGGATTGCATGTCCCTTTTGTGCCTATGGTATCGAGAAGCGCCTGAAGAGGATCGACGGCGTAGCTGAGCTGTCCGTTCTGCTGGAGGAGGGCAGGGTTCAACTGAAGATGGACGAGGGGGCAACGGTCTCCGAAGAACGCCTTCGAGAGGCAGTCGCCGAGGCCGGGTTCGAAGCGCGAAGTATTGTCTTCGTCAACGAAGAGGTGCGAACATCATCGGGGGTTGGTCGATGACTTGCCAAGCCCATTGCGGAAAAAAGGTGCTCCTCTTCCTTCAAGGAATTGGGCCTGGACCCTTGCCACATGCGGCTGCCTTCGTGCTGCTGGCAATAATCGCGGCCTCACCAGCGCGCGCGCAGATTACGACGAATACAGCGCTGCCCGTAAGCGCAGGAGAGGGAATTATACGCGTTCAGTCGAAACTCATTCGCTCTACGGGCGACCCCAGTGAGATGGATCGGGAATTGCGAGTGCTGGCGTTTCCCTTGGTCGGTGTTTACGGCGTAACGCCGAAGCTAACATTGTTCGGTGTTGTTCCGGTCCTCGATAAGAACCTGGAGGTGACCACACCGCAGGGCCGCGTCACGCGGAAGACCTCGGGGCTGGCCGACGTTCGTCTTTTTGCGCGCTACACGGTGTACCAGTTCAACCGGCGCGGTCAAACTGCCCGGCTCGCGCCTTTCGCCGGAGTTGAGCTGCCCACCGGCACGAATGACGCAACGGACGGCTGGGGCCTACTGCCGCCGCCACTGCAACTAGGTTCTGGGTCGTGGGACCCCTTCGCGGGCGTGGTGTTTACCAGGCAAACCTTTGCCTGGCAAATCGATGTTTCGGCATCTTACAAATTCAGCACGGAAGCCGATGACTTTCAGTTCGGGGATGAGGTCCGCCTGGACGTGGCCACGAAGGTGCGCCTCTTGCCTCGCCGCCTCAGTAGCGGGTTGCCCAGCTTCCTCTATGGCAACCTAGAGACGAACGTGATCTGGCAGGACCAGAACGAGATGGGCGGTGCCGTGGATGTGAACTCGGGCGGCACCACTTGGTACATCGCGCCGGGCATTCAGTACGCGACCAGGCGGGTTATTCTCGAAGCGGCTGTCCAAGTCCCTGTTGTCCAGGATTTGAATGGAAGTGCCCTCGAAAACAACTTCATCATCACGCTGAGCTCGCGCTTCAGCATTTAGGCCCTCCTGCAAACACTCCCGGACGGAACCTTTAGCCATGCTTACTGCTTTTTTTGCAAAACGCCTCTTGCTTCTGGCCTCCCTTACCGTGCCCGTTCTCGGCTGCCAGCCGTCTGAGCCGGAAACACCCACGTATCGCTTTGTGAAGACCTGGGGCCAGAGAGGCGACGGACCGGGGGAACTGCGAGAGCCTATTGGTATCGTCATCTCCGGCGAGGAGGTCTTCGTCAGCGATGCGGGCAACAACCGGATTCAAGTCTTCGACCGGGAGGGCTTATTCCTTCGCCAGTTTGGCTCCGAGGGAAGTGGCCCCGGCGAGTTAGGGCGACCAATGCATCTCGGAGTACAGGGAGGCACTTTATACGTTGCGGAATATCTCAACGACCGCGTGCAGCGCTTTACACTCGACGGCACCGTGCTGTCATCGATCGGTTCGGCGGGCGCAGGACCGGGACAATTCGACGCGCCGACCAGCGCCACAGTCGATGCCGATGGTCGCATCTATGTAGCTGATTTCTACAACCAGCGTATCCAAGTACTCAGCCCGGAGGGCGATTTGGTCCGACAGTTTGGCACGACCGGAGAAGATGGGCCTGAGCCAGAACAGTTTACCTATCCGACCGCAGTGGCGCTGTTTCCTGATGGTGGCTTCGTTGTGGGTGATGCGTACAATCACCGCATTCAGGCCTTCGATGCCGACGGCGCCTTTCGTTGGATGATTCCAGATGACATCAACTGGGCAGATTCGACGCAAGGTCGTTTTAACGTGGCCACCTCGGTTACCGTTGGACCAGAGAACCATATCTACGTAGCCGATTTCTACAACCACCGCATCCAGATTATTGGAGAAGATGGCCAGTTCGTCTCAGCCTTTGGCTCGCAGGGCTCGGGAAGTGGGCAGTTTGAGCGGCCGACGGACATGGCCTTCGATGCCGACGGGAATCTCTACGTCGTCGACTTCGGCAATGACCGCATCCAGAAATTCGAGCCGGTTCGCTGAGAACTTGCGTCACCATGTCTGGATCAGTATGCAGGCCTGAGTAACAATTTGAACGTGTTTTCGAAACCATCTTGCCACCGCGCCGACTCCATGCACCTCCGAGAGCAATGAAGATGATAACCCGAGGAAAATTAGCCCGGCGTGCCGGCGTGAACATTGAGACGATCCGCTACTATGAGCAGCGCGGACTGATTCCCGAGCCGCCTCGAACTACATCCGGCTACCGGCAATACACCGAGGACTACGTTGAGCGCATCCGGTTCATCAAACGGGCGCAGGAACTCGGTTTCACGCTGTCCGAGATCAAGGAGCTGCTCTCGCTCCGCGTTGACCCGGAAACGGACCGGGGTGAAGTGAAGCAGCGTGCCGCGACAAAAATCGTCGACATCGAGAAGAAGATCAGTGACCTGGAGCGGATGAAGAACCAGTTGACGAGACTGGTAACTTCTTGTAGCGGGCGCGGACCAACGAGTGAATGCCCGATCTTAGAAGCGATTGAGAGCGAGGAATCCTTCCACGCCGTCGCCAATTGAGAGCACAGGCCCCGGCCGGTTCAACGTGGCGACGGCCGTAGCCGCCCGGCCGACGTTGCCGTCGACTTAGAAGGCCAGCCGTACGTAGCAGACTTCCGCAACGACCGCATCCAGGTATTTCAACCCGCGGAGAAGTGACGGATGAAAACGAGGACCCGCGGCGAAGTGGCAAAGGCCAGAGAAGAAGGAAAGTCCGAACCGACCAACGAGGCGGTAGAGCGCACGTTCGCCGAGTGGCAGACGGGGATAGAACTGCAGTTCTAGGACCTGTTCACAGTAAATCATGAAGGATCGTTTCGGCCCATTCTGGACCGTTTCGGCGTTGCACTCGTCGTTCGGGACTATTGCCCCGACCTCCTCCCGCGCCTTGAATCGGCCTCAGACTGTCCTCGAACCAATCTCAACACGCTCACTGTGAACAGGCCCTAGTTCAGAATCGGAGGCGGAACCCTTCTCAGGCAAAGCCTAGCCTGTCCCCTGAGACTCTGCCGCTTGAGTAAGTTCGGTGGGTGCGTCGGCAACGGCTCCCCCGCAGGACTGGACGGTGCTTCCGGCACGCCCCACTTCTTCCACCCGTCCACCTCGACGGTCAGCTGTCTAAACCGCGCCTTGTCCAGCAGCATGAGGAGCGGGTGATTCGGTCTCTGGGGCTCTGGAGGCATCGCCTTCCAAAATACGCCGAACCGGCGGGCGAAGAAGTCGAGAGCACGAGCGCCGCGTGGACGTAGGATCTATTGTTACCGGAGGATGAATCCTTTGACTCGGGGCCTTGTTGAAATTCGTATTCCGTATTTCCCTGTTGCGATCTCCATTACACGCTGCGCAATACGTAATACGAAACACTGAATAGCTTACCCATGGCGTACATCGTCGCCGAGCCGTGCATCAACTGCAAGTATACCGATTGTGTGGAAGTGTGCCCGGTGGACTGCTTTTACGAAGGTCCCAATTTCCTCGTCATCCACCCCGACGAGTGCATCGACTGCGACGCGTGTGTACCCGTGTGTCCCGTCGAGGCCATTTACGTCGACGACGAGCTGCCCGAAAAGTGGGCGCATTATACGGAATGGAACGCTCACCTGGCCGACCAGTGGCGGGAGCTCGGCTACAACATCACGGAGAAGAAGGACTCACTCCCAGACGCGGAGGAATGGACTACGAAGGAGAAGTCGGAGGAAGACATCCTCACGTGGGAAGGCGCCGAGTAAGCGCGAGGCTCGCTGGACGTCCAGGGTCGCAGTCGTCATCGCAGCGGATATATTGGGGAGGCTCATACAAGCGTCTTATCCATACAAAGTTTTGATAACGCGCCGTACCAGGACAGCAGTGAACAAATACATTGCGACCTGCCGATTCTGCGCTTTATACGTCACCTCGACGGATAATCAGTAGCTATGAGCTCGCTTCGCTCGCTCATAACGGAGTCGCGGTTAAGCGTTCCGGCTCAGGATCTGGCGCGTCTGGCGCCTATCCCAATAGATGTATGCTGGACGAGAACGCGCGATTCCGGCCCGTTACACGAAGGTTGCCAAGCGCGGGAATGGCAGCCTTCGTCTTGATTCGCTCAAAAGGCACCTTCCAGGAATGGGAGACCGAGGGGTTCGCGCCGTTTGTTATTCGGAAGGAGGTTGTTATACTGGTCATCCGTGGATGTGTACAATTTGTTTGCCAAATGGGGATGCGATGCTGAGGTACGCGAGTTGGGCAAGGGTCTCGTGCCTGCTCTTATTTATGAGCGGTGTCGGCCTGATTGCCGAGGTTGCAGCCCAGCCGGGCGAGCTCGTCTGGGTGGTGAAACGAAACACCGGGACAGTCGCCGTCATCGATCCCGCGTCGGCCAGAGTGATTGAGGTGATCGATCCACATCGCGGCGAGCTGGCAGAAAAGATAACCGTCGGCGAGGGAGGCGTGTGGATCACGTACTTCGAGGGCCATGTCCATCGTGTGGATCCTCGGAGTTACGCTGTCGTGGCATCGCTGCAACCGGCGTCATATTCCAGTAGCATCAGTGCCGGAAACGGAGTGGTGTGGGTTGGCAGCGGCGATCTTGGGCAACTCACGCGTATCGATCCGGCAACCAATGCCGTCGTCGGGCGGATAGAGACCGAGTCCGCCATCTACGACGTGGCGATGACCAGCGGGTCGGTTTGGGTCGCCACTGCCCAGGGGCAAATTCACAGGTTCGCGCCGACTGCATCGAGCATCGCAACGACGATCGATACCGACGGTTATCCGAACGCGCTCGCAGGAGGCGCCGATGATCTCTGGGCCTCCGACCTTTGGGCCGGTCGCGTGCTCCGGGTGAGTGCTGGGGGTACCGTCGTGCCCATCAGTGTCGGGGTGCAGACGGGTGAAGCCCCGGGCCTCGCTGTCGGACCGGGCTCCGTGTGGGTCGCAACGGCGGAGAATAACGCTGTCATCCGGATCGACGAGAATACCAACCAGGTCCTGGCCACAATCGACGTCGGCGGTTGGGTGGACGATGTGGCTGTAGGTGCAGGAGCGGTGTGGGCTGTTCTTCCCGAAGATGCTTCGGTGGTTCGCATAGATCCGGCCACCAATAAGGTGACTGATCGCGTCTGTGTTGATGGATTTCCCAGCGCCATTGCCGTGGGTCGATGAATTCCATGGTGCCGAGCTCGCGAGTCTGAGCCTGAACAGACTGTTTCCTGCTCTTGCTACGATAGTAGATGGCCGAGGCTTCGAGCCGCCCCTCGCTCGCCGGCGGGCGGTTGAGGCGCTGCCCGTTGAAGACGCGGCGTTCGTGGTCGTTGCGGCGTGAGGCGCCGGGTTCTTGCGTAGGTAAATTTAAGATCACGGTAAGGTTAGGCTGCGTGGCTTATGTTGAGGGCGAGTACGCGATAGTCAGCCCGTATTGAATGCGGCTGGGATCGCTCGAGCCAACATCAACTAATCAGGGGGGAGGCAGCATGGCGAAGCGAGCGACGAAGAGCACGAAGCGCGACGTGAAGCAGGAGCTGATCGACGGCCTGAACGAGGACCTGAACCTCGAGCTCGAGGCGGTGCTACGGTATCTGTATCACTCCGCGTCGGCCACCGGGCTGCTCGGCCACGAGCTGCGGGAAGAGCTGAAAGCGGACATCGTGGGCGAGATGAACCACGCGGTGTTTCTGGCGGACAAGATCACGGCACTCGGGGGAGAGCTCGACATCAAGCCGTCGATGCCAAAGAAGGTCCGGACCACCGAGGAGATGATGAAGATCGACATCGCGGCCGAGCGGCACGTGATTGCGAACTACACGACGCGGATCGCCCAGGCGGAGGAATGCGGCGACAAGGGGCTCGCCGTCCGGCTCGAGGACATGCTGGCCGAGGAGACCGACCACGCCGAGGAGCTGGAGCGGCTCGGTCGATGAGCCCTGCCATCAGGCGTTCACCCTGAGCAGCGCCAAGGTCGGTCTTGTCGGTGGTTCGACATGGCGGCCGGATAGCGGCGGACAGCTCGTCCACGCGACGCAAAAGGTGCTGTTGCTACGATAGTGGATGAATGAGGGGTTCGAGCGGACCCCCGGCATCGCCAGCGGGCGGGTGAGGGGCTACGGTGCGGCCTCGGATCCTCAGGCGGGTAAGGATCAAACTTTAAGGCGGTTGCTCTATATTATCGTCTCACACCCCGGCGACACCACCCGCCTGCACACGCGGCTGTGGACCAAAGTGGTGGCGTCCTTTTCCAACTGAAGCTTGGTTCATGGCTATGAAAGGATTGACGTTTTCGCGTGCGCTGCTTCTCGCCCTGGCGGTTGTGATGGCGCTGGCACCCGCGGGCCCCGCCTGGGCCCAGGATGATGTCACGTGGACGTGCCCGAATGGGCTTAGAACGGTAGAGGATCCCATCAGCGAAGCCCCTAATTTGGCTTGTACCAACCTGTTCGGGGCCAATCTGGGCCGGGCCGACCTGGCCGGCGCCAGGCTGGATTGGTCCGATCTGAGAAGAGCCCACCTATATCGGGCCGACCTGTCCGGGGCCAGCCTGAGTGGAGCCGACCTGCGGCTTGCCGAGATGGGTCGGGCTGATCTGACCGGGGCCATGCTGAGTGCGGCCGACCTGTCCGGGGCCGACCTGTCCGAGGCCAATCTCACCGATGCGAACTTGTACTTGGCCACCTTATACGTGGCTAACCTAGCTGGGGCCAACCTGAGTACGGCCTTGGGTCTGCCTACGGCCATTCTAACCGGCGCCCGCTACAATCCCGCTACTAAGTTTCCGCCTGGCTTTGATCCGGCAGGAGCCGGCATGACATTGGTCTCAGAGTAGTAGTCAATCCTTGGCTAGCGCGGGGACAGGGGGTCGAACGCTTCGAACCGGCCCTCGTTCGCCAGCGGGCGGGTGAGGGGCTACGGTGCGGCCTCGGGATTTATGGCCGAAGGTCCCAGAGAGAGCTGTAGATGTCATGGCAGCGGATATATTGGGGAGGCGCACTGCCGATGCTGCACACCATTCGTCACCTCGACGAAAAAACAGTAGTTAGGCATTCCGACATGCCCCAAATCACTGGAACATACAAGTTCGCGCCCGCCCTTGGGAGCGGCGGAAACCGAGTGCGACGAGATGGGGCCACAACGGACTGGTGGCTCATTGTTCAGTGCGATCGCGATTTAGGCCGGTACCTTCGCCATCTTTGCAAGCTAGAGGCCCCGGGCGGCGTAAAGATCAGCGAGCCGCTTTGGGGCGCACACGTATCAATCATCCAAAACGAAACTCCGCCCAACCTCGAACATTGGAACGACCGAGAGGGCCGGGAGGTCACACTGGAGTATGAACAGGCGCCGCAGGAAACGGACGGCTACATCTTCCTGCCAGTGGACTGTCCCGAGGCTCTCGACTATCGCGAACAGCTCGGGCTTCCTCGCGAACCAAAATGGCCCTTGCATCTCACAATCGGGAATTGCAAGAATGCCTGACATCACGCGGACCAGATCCGAGCGCAGCGGTGAACAGTACGTTGCGACCTGCCGATTCTGTGCGTTGTACCTCACCTCGAGGGATAATCAGTAGTTGGGGAGCGTAGGATTGCCGCTTACCCGATGATTTGGAAACAGGAATGATACATGGCGAAGAAGCTGACCCGGATGTGCGTCGCCGGCGGGCGGGTGAGGCGTAGAGGACGCGGAGTTCGCGCTCGTTGCCGCGTGAGCAGCGTTTCAATGCCTGTGTACGATGGGTGTATTGTAGCCGTCGAGCCGGAGCTCGGTGCCTTCGTCCCCGACGACGTCTACCTCAAACTTGATGGCCGCTGTGCATCGTTCGATGCCGGGGCTTTCTCTTGCCATCATGCCTTACTGCTTGCTTGCTGATTTCGTCGTCGTCGTGCACTTTCTGTTTGTTGCGTTCGTGGTGGCGGGTGGGCTGCTGGTGCTACGGTGGCCGAGGGTCCTGTGGATGCACCTACCGTGCGCCATGTGGGGCGCGCTCATCGAATTGTTCGGCTGGGTGTGCCCGCTTACGCCACTAGAGAAACACCTGCGTGGCCTAGGCGGTGAGGCCGGCTACGCCGGCGGATTCATCGAGCGCTACATCTTCTCTATCCTTTACCCCCGAGGGTTAACCCGCACGCATCAGATCGTGCTCGGGATCCTCGTGCTTGCCGTCAACGCCGCGATCTACGGCTACCTGCTGTGGCGCCGCCGGTCTCGGGCGACGCCCATCCCGTAGAAGACGCGGAGTTTGCGGTCGTGGCGGCTTTGGCAGCGCTTTTGCCAGTGGCCATGCCGGTGGTCGATTCGGAGTAGGCGCCCAATATGCGGCGTTGATGTAACACTAATGTTCCCTGCGGCCAAACTGAATCACGCTGGGGCCCGGGTGCGCTTTGTAATTGTCATGGCTGTGTGGTACTCTCTATAATCGTAACTTGTTGGGGCCTATTCGGCCTGACGAACCTGTCCCCCCTCGATCAAGACACCCAGAACCCACCCTGATTGGAGGAACCACCGATGAAAACAAAGCTATCGATCACGTCTCTGGCCCTGCCGCTCTTAGCGGTGCTGCTGAGCCTGACCACAGTGGCCGCTGCCCAGCCCGGCTTCATCAGCACGGTGGCCGGCACGGGCACGTTTGGCTTTAACGGAGACGGCATCCCGGCCACTAGCGCACAATTGTTTAATCCCGTTGGTGTTTTCGTGGATGGCTCCAGGAATCTCTTCATTGGAGAGCTTAACAACCATCGCGTCCGCAAGGTAGACGGCGTCACCGGTATCATCAGCACGGTGGCCGGCACGGGTACCCCCGGCTTCAACGGCGACGGCATCCCGGCCACTACTGCACAACTGATTGCTCCCCGTGGTGTTTTCGTGGATGGTTCGGGGAATCTCTTCATTGGGGATTCAGAAAACCATCGCGTCCGCAAGGTAGACGCCGTCACCGGTATCATCAGCACGGTGGCCGGCACGGGCACCTCTGGCTTCAACGGCGACGGCATCCCGGCCACTACCGCACAACTGAATCTTCCCGCTGGTGTTTTCGTGGATGGCTCCGGGAATCTCTTCATTGCGGATTTTAGTAACAATCGCGTCCGCAAGGTAGACGGCGCCACCGGCCTCATCAGCACGGTGGCCGGCACGGGCACAGCTGGCTTCAACGGCGACGGCATCCTGGCCACTACCGCGCAACTGTCTGACCCCATTGGTGTTTTCGTGGATGGCTCCGGGAATCTCTTCGTTGCGGAGGTTCTTAACCATCGCGTCCGCAAGGTTGAGTCATCAGTCTTAAGCGTCGAGCAGGCTATCGACGCGCTGATTGCCGACATCATCGGCCTCGATCTCGTCAGGGGTCTCGAAAACTCGCTTGTCTCCATCCTCGAAAATGCCTTAGGGAGCTTTGAAAGCGGCAATACAATCGCAGCCGTCAACCAGCTCAATGCCTCCATCCTCCTCGTCGAAGCGCAGCGCGGCCACGCCCTTACCGACGCGCAAGCAGACGACCTGATCGCCACTGCCCAGGCTATGATCGACGCCATCGATAGTGGGACGGCGAACCTACGTGCGGGCGAGCCGGTAGCGGTGCCCGATCAGTACGCTCTGGAGGGCAACTACCCGAACCCGTTCAACCCGAGTACAACGATTCGTTTCGGCTTGCCGGAATCGGCGCAGGTTCGACTGGTCGTCTACGATGTGCTGGGCCGACAAGTCCGTGTGCTCCTCGATGGCACTCGGGAGGCCGGCGCGCACGAGGTGGTCTTCGACACGAGCGACCTACCAAGCGGGACGTATCTCTACCGGCTGGAGACGCCGCAGGGCAGCTTCGTGCGGACGATGCTACTGGCGAAGTAAACGTTGGCCGAAGTCTGAGTCGCAACAAGGTGGCAGGTCTCCCGGCGAGGCCTGCCCCCGACCACTATAGGTGCTCTTGCTCTGAAAGTGGATGGCCGAGGGCTTCGAGCCGCGCCTCGCCCGCCGGCGGGCGAGGCGCGGCGGCGCGGTCTATTGCGTTATCGAGCTCCTCGAAACGCACCTCTGGCTCTTGGACTACCACGATTGCATATTCCCTAAACGATACGGCCGACGTAGAGATTCAGGTTGTTGACGTACTGGGGCGCTTGGTGGCCACACTTGTTGCGGAGATGCAGGAAGCTGGTTCCTATCAAACAGAATTCGATGGCTCACGGCTGGCAAGAGGCACTTATTTCTACCGCCTGCGTGCGAACCACCAAGGGCATACCGGACGCATTACACTTGCGCGGTAGGTGGATCTGCTCGTAAATCAGGGCAATAATAGGCAACAGGGTAGCAAGAGACAGACTAAATTGGGTCGTAATTGACATCTTAATGAATCCACGCCATTCTTAGCATAATCACTTGTTCCGTTTCGAATCATCGGGGGGAAGACTATGCGCAGAGTTCAGAATACGTGGCCGATACCTGCAATGCTCCTTGCGGTACTCTTCGGTGGCACGCTTAATGCCCAAGAGCATTTCACGGATTGTGCTTTCAATACAGGAGAAAGCGCCACAATTGTCATAGAGGCGGCCATCGAACCCACTTTTTTCGGTGAACCCTTCGAGCCGGGGGATGAAATTGCTGTCTTCACTCCGTCCGGCATGTGCGCCGGAGTAGTCATGTGGGTTGACGACAGCACCAACATCGCGCTAACTGCCTGGGGAGATGATCCGATTACGCCCGAGGTCGACGGCTTTGTTACCGGAGAACTGTTGGCCTATCGTATCTGGAGCACAAGCTTTCAACTCGAGGCCGGCGTTCCCCCGATAGACGTCGATGTGACATACGATTCTTGCATTGATCGCCCACCTCTGTGCACGGAGAGTGGAGAATACGAAAGGGATAGCCTGACCTTCCTGAGCGAACTCACTGTCTCCCCTCCCTTGCCGGTCGAACTCCTTTCCTTCGATGCCGTCGTTCGTAGGACAGAGGTCACGCTGCGTTGGGTGACGACGTCCGAGACCAACAATGCTGGCTTCGAGATCCAGCTGCAGAGTGGAGACGATTGGGATGCGCTCGGATTCGTAGAAGGCCACGGCACGACGACCGAGGCCCAGACCTACAGCTTCATGGTTGGGGACATGACAGTCGGCGCGCACACGTTCCGCCTGAAGCAGATAGACTTCAACGGGGCCTTCGATTACAGCTCTGAAGTCGAGGCCGTGATCGAAGTGGTGGATACGCACCAACTTTCGAACGCGTACCCAAACCCGTTCAACCCACAGAGCCAGTTCACGCTGGCTGTTGCTCACAATCAGCACGTGACGGCCGAACTCTTCAACACACTGGGCCAGCGCGTAGTGTTACTGTTCGAGGGTACGGTTGAAGCGAACCAGTCACAACAGATTACGATTGACGGCGCTGGTCTCGCCAGCGGCATGTACATCGTGCGTGTAGCGGGCGAACGCTTCACGGATGCGCTCACCGTAACGCTGCTGAAGTGACGCAGTAGGTATCTGCAACCGCGATGTGCCTCAAGGCAAATCGAAGAGGGGCGACGCCGGAATCACGGGGTCGCCCCTTTTGTTTGAGCTGGTGCAGGCGACCTTCCGCGAATGGGAGGCCGAGGGCCTTGTGCCCGGATGCATCTGCTAAGACGTAGCGATATTGGCACCATGTCCTTTCTGATGACGTCACAGACAAGTTTTGCGAAGCATTTGTTGTTTCGGTAATTCCTTAGCACTATGAGCGGTAGGAGAGATAAAAACCTGCGTGGTGGAGACATTGCAGAAAGCCGTGGTATGGCGGCATTGCGAGACTTTGCGGCGGTTGCACCAGTTCCGCGCCCAGAAGATGTTGGGATCGACGCCTTCGCCACGCTACTGGTGGCCGACGAGAATATGCCGCGTAGGCTCCTTGCCGGAGACACATTCGCGGTTCAGTTCAAGGCGGTTTCAGTAGAACAGCTTGTATACACCGCGGACGAAATCCCGTGGCTGAGAGGGGTCATACTCCCATTCTTCCTTTGCCGGGTCGATGTAAAATCCAATCGATTCTACCTTTACAGCTATCTCAATTGCTTCGCCGACGTGTCGATGCTTCACCGTTCACGTGTTGATATACGAGCCGAACTGGTATACCCGCTCTGCGACGATGATGCTCGTCACACGCTGGGACCAGCAATCCTGGAGTGGGACCTATCGATGGGTTCAGACCCAGAATTTCGCAAGAAGGCGGTCGCGATTCTTAGCCATTGGTACGTCCTCCTTAGACACCAACTGAAATGGAGAATCCTCTCAATGACGATGCAAGTGGATTGGGAGACAAATAAAATCCCAAGCTATAGAGGCGACATCATGTATGCCGCGAGCGATCCGCTGCTTTTACAAGGAGTCATCGCAGAGTGCATCGACCCGCTTTCCGCACTCGGATACACTCTTGGTCATCATCAGACGGCTGACTTGTCTCCGGTCCTTGAATTGATGAACAAGCTTCGGGAACTGCACCCTAACCCCATCCCTCATCCCTTAAACGATATTAATAAACACGGCGCTGATCGGCTCTCTGTCGGAATTTCCAGACTGGAAAATCTAAAACAGCACAAAGCGGATAACCCAGCCTTCTATGAGCAGTAGGGCAGAAGTGATTCACGGATGCCATTCCAATTACTAAAGCAGACAGTTGATGAGCCGCGATGCCCCGAAGTGAGCTATGAATGGGAGGCCGAGGGCATCGAGCCGTCCCTCGTTCGGGTCGGTGGCGGGAGGGCACAAACGAGCGCCCCAGGGCCGGCGTAACAGATCCGTGAGATTGTCGCCTGAATGATCCCCCTATGTTCGGCATGCATGGCTCAACCCTGGGCCAGTCACTCCATTCAAATCCAGATGAAAGTTCTCGACACTCGTGCGAGCAAGTTGTTCGCCACTCTACTCGTCTTTGTTCTTTGCCTCCCCTTCGGATGTGATACCGTTGATGATGATGAACAGTCAGCGACTCCGAATGCGACCACGTTTCAGGTGGCAGTGGTATCGGAAACAGACCACCCCGACCCAAACGCACACTCCGTGGTTTTTGAAGTTGACGACGTGCAAGGAACCGAATTGACGCTCGTTCGCGGCGAGACGTACGTTTTCCAGATGAACAACACGCCCGCGCTCCATCCATTCCATATCTCGACCAGTTCGACTGGCGGAGATGGCGGCGCGGGTGAATGGATGGACGGTGTAACAGGAAATTTTGCTACGGGCAACGAAGCGGTGACGTTCGTCGTGCCGAACGGAGCGCCGGATCTTCTGTTCTACCAATGCGCTAATCATCTAATTATGGGTTGGAGGCTCAACATCATCTCCCCGTGAGGGTGATCCGACGGGCAAGGAGGTGGAGCGCACGTTCACGGAGTGGCGGGCTTCGCGCCGCCCCTCGTCCGGATAGTCGGCGGGCGGGTGAGGTGCGGCGGCGCGGTTCGGGCTTTGCTTAACAGAAAGCAAAAGAACTACTTGCACCATCCGTGGCTGCGCCGTACTCTTGAATATCGCGCGTTCGCTCGCCTTCACGTAAGCCGCCTTGTCGCAGATGACTTGCCGGCGAGGTCATGAACACTCAATTCACCTTAACCGAGATGGAGGTTTATCCATGTCTCTAGCGATCAATGATACTGCGCCTGATTTCCAGGCCGAAACGACCCATGGCACAATTCGTTTTCACGAATGGATCGGAGATGGTTGGGCCGTGCTGTTTTCTCATCCGAAGGACTTCACGCCGGTCTGCACCACGGAGCTTGGGACCATGGCAACGCTCAAGCCGGAATTTGACAAACGGAATACAAAGATTATTGGTCTGAGCGTTGACCCCGTAGACGATCATGAAAGGTGGGCAAAAGACATTGAAGAGGTCACGGGTACAGCCCCTAACTATCCGATGATCGGCGATACCGACCTATCCGTCGCCAAGCTCTATTCCATGCTGCCGGCCGATACCGAAGGCACTTCCGAAGGACGGACGGCGGCCACCAACGCAACTGTCCGGTCGGTCTTTATCATTGGTCCTGACAAGACGATCAAGCTGATTCTTACTTATCCGATGAGCACCGGACGCAACTTCGCCGAAATCCTGCGTGTGCTGGATTCGTTGCAGCTGACAGCAAGACACAAGCTTGCTACCCCGGCAGACTGGCAGAGCGGTGACGATGCATTCATACTCCCGTCGGTGTCGGATGAAGAAGCGCGGAAGCTCTTCCCCGACGGCTGGGAATCCGTAATGCCTTACATTCGGAAGACGAAGGCGCCCGTGGTTGAGAGCGAGGTGTACGCCTGATTCTGCGTGAAAACCGCAACATGCTGCTCTACGACGAGATACGAAAGAAATGCTTGTACATGCGTGTCGTCCAACTCGCTTGGGTGAACGTCTGATAGCGGACATACCGCCGCACCCAGTTTACGTACGCCTTCTCGGTACGGAGGCTAAGATGACGTGTCCGGCAGGCATTGCGAACTCGTCCGAGGAGCTTCGGCGGCTTGTTCTGTCTGACGTTGTCGAGCACGTTAAGTATCTTTGCGTGAAACAAAACGTTCGCAGACGCGACAGGCACATTATCCGCCCAAGGTATTGATAACACTCTGCCCCATGCCTTACACGGCTGTGAACATACCTTTTACCCTTTGCCGTTCTTGCGTGTTATGCGTCACAGTGACGTATAAACAGTAGTTATGAACTCGCTTCGCTCGCTCATAGCGGGGTCGCGGTTAAGCGTTCCGGCTCAGGATCTCTCCTGTATCTTGTAGTCGCGAGGTAGTACGCAAGCACGATCTGAAGGCAAGCCCATCCAACCGACCGCCGGATCTCTTTCTGCGTTGCTCGCGCAATCGACTCATAACCAGCGGTTGAAGCCGTACACCTTCCCATCTGGGAAGTGACGCTTAACCGCGACCCCGTTATACGTCATAGGAAAATAATTTAGATTGCTGATGGCTAATATTATTGAAATGGAAACGGAACGCCTTAAGTTAAGGCAATGGAAAAAGGAGGACTATCCAAGTTTTGCAAAAATAAATGCAGATCCTGATGTAATGGAATATTACCCTAGTGTTATGAGCGAAGAAGAAAGTAATGTTATGGCGCACAAATTCGAGACATTAATTACTAATAGAGGATGGGGGTTCTGGGCTGTAGAAAAGATCGAGGACAATCAATTTGTTGGTTTTGTTGGGCTACATGAGCCAACTTATGATTTAACAGTTACACCTTGCGTTGAAATTGGTTGGAGACTCGGTAAGGAGCATTGGGGTTGTGGGTATGCGAGTGAAGCAGCGAAAGCCTCATTGGTAGTAGCATTCCAGAAGCTAAATTTATCTGAAGTGTACTCATTTACGTCAGTATCAAATAGAATGTCCCGGGCGGTTATGGAAAGATTGGGTATGAGTAATGCTAACAGCAATTTTGAGCATCCGATGATTCCTGAGGGCAGCCCATTACGGGAGCATGTGCTCTACAAAATAGACAGGCATAGTTGGTCAGCAAATGCCGTATAACAAATCGTTTCAGTGGACAATGTGAATTTTGGTTCTTTTGTGCATTCCGCTTCGCTACATTATTTTCACAAAAGAACCAAAATTCACATTACCGCTGAACTCAATCGTTATGCACTACAGGAGAATAAGAATGATTCATAAATCCACACTGCTTGGAACGCTCGCCTATACACTGGTTGCATTTCCATTAGCAGTAATTTGGCATGTAGTACTGTTCGAAGACAAGTATCATTCTTTTGGTTATTTTGAAGGTGAACCAAATTTCGCTCTTGGCTTGTTAACTATTATTATCCAGGGCTATATTTTGTCGCTCTTATACTCTTATGTAAAATTTAAGGGCCAAGGTATTATCAGGGGCCTAAAGTACGCTCTAATTATAGGCATATTCTTCTGGTCATCGCACGTTTTGGCTTTTGTTGCCAAGCAGGTAGTTGATAATTCACTTTCATTTGTTGTCATGGAGAGTTTTTACCTATTAATACAATTTGGTGCTTATGGCCTTCTCATTGGTAAAATTTACGGCAGAGGCACGGAGCACAATGCATAACAAAACGGTGCACCGGCCCCGCTTCGCGCGCCGGTGACCTCAGTGTTGGGCAGCGCTGGCAAGACCACCCGGGGCTCGGTAGGGTCTGTCTCGTCATTCGGCTTCACGCGGACATCAGAATATGGCAGACATTGTTGATCCAAGTCAGTTCTACAGCGGGTCGATAGCACACCTGTATGAGGCGCTCGTTGCCGACCTCCCGGATCCAGAAACGTCAAAGAGATTCGTGTCGAAATACGGAACCCCGGCACTTGAGCTTGCTTGCGGAGCGGGTCATCCGATGCTCGATCTCATTGAGAGCGGACTGGAAGTACACGGACTGGATTCCTCTCAAGACATGCTCGACCTTTGTCTAGAAAAAGCACGTGTCCGAGGTCTGCGGCCGATCGTCTTCTGTCAGCGCATGCAGGACCTCGACGTACCCTACCGTTATAGAAGTTGCTACCTAGCTGGTGAGTCATTCTGCCTGATTGATCAGCTCGATGATGCGCAGCAGGCTATCGATGCTGTTTTTAGGCATCTTGAACCTGGAGGGCGTTTCCTAGTTCCGGTTTTCCGGCCAGAACTCGTCGATCAGCCCTCGTCGAAGAGAACTGCAACACGTGCGGATGAAACAGTGATCTCCATACAATCGTTGTCCCAAACAGAAGACATTAAAAAACAGATTGTTACCACGCAGCTAGTCTTTGAAATAGAGGAGAGCAGGGTCGTTGTGGACACCGTGCAACGCGATTGGATCGTCCGGTGGTATACTGTCCAACAACTCACGGAAATGCTCTGTCGCGCCGGGTTCGAAATCGAGCGGATCGCTGGTCAGGACGGCAAAGCGGTTGAACCCGGCGGGACCACTTTCTTGGCGATCGCTCGAAAACCCTCTAGGTGAGGCGCCGCCTAACAAGTCATTGCTACTGACGCGGAGGAACTGGTGGATACGCTGCGCTGGTGTCCGGGCTGGCCGCGCAGCAGAATGACGAGACGTTATGAGCTCGCTTCGCTCGCTCATAACGGGATCGCGGCTAGGCGTTCCGGCTCAGGATCTCTCCTGTATCTTGTAGTCGCGCGGTAGTACGCAAGCACGATCTGAAGGCAAGCCCATCCAGCCGGCCGCCGGATCTCTTTCTGCACTGCTCGCGCAATCGACTCATAACCAGCGGTTGAAGCCGTACACCTTCCCATCTGGGAAGTGACGCTTAACCGCGACCCCGTTATGCCCCTGAAGAACATCTATGGCCGACTACGAACGCACCGTTGAAGACGACCTTGATTGGAGTCTTCTCGATCAACTGCATGCGGTCGTTCTGCAAATTGGCACGTTTTGTTTCCGCACCAAGCAGGTGTGCCTGACCGTGCTCGTTGGCGTCGTTGGCGTAATCGCAACGTTCACGAGCGATAAACTGGACCAATCTATCTTTGTCGCGGCCGCCGTAATCACCGTTTCCTTCTGGTTCCTCGATTCCGTTGGCTACTACTACCAAGTCAAGCTTCGAGGAATTATGGACGGTGTGCGTGATCGGATACACAAGCGGCACGCTGACAGTGTTCTCCGTGGACCGAATTCCGAAGTGATCTCAGATACTCGAACGGAAAGACCTGTAGGGCACCGCCTGTTCGATACATTTTTCAATCATTCAATGTGGCTCTACCTGTTTTTGATCGTCCTTGACATTCTGCTTTGTGCGTGTTTTGCCGCTGGGGTGATCGGATGACGCGAATATTCGTTTCGTATACCTTTCGCGATCAGGGTGTGGACGGCGATCAACTAGCGTTCGCCAATTCATATCTTTCTCTGTTTGGCAATGTCTTTGTTGACCATTTGTCACCTTCGTCTAGATGGCATCCGCAACTTCGCATTTTCTGGCAACTGATCCGCTGCCACTTACTCGTTATAATTGACTCACGGATGGTGTATCGTTCACCTTGGGTAATGCTTGAATTGCTAATTGCTCGACTCACACTGACGCCAGTCATCCGAATCCCTGCTTCGCTGCTGGAAGCGGGGCATAACAATGCAATGCACCGGAGCCGCGAAGCCGGGCGTTTCCAAATGGACAATCACTCGTCGCGGCCCGGTGATTGCTGACGTTGTACGGCATGTCGTTAGGGGGAATGTCTAGCAACACGAAGCCCCCGCCCCTTCCTCCTGAATCGGTGGACACGGAACATCTCCGTACGAGCAATACACGCAACAATCTCCTTCCTTGGGGCGAGTGACGACCTTGCACGAAGGACACTCCCAGAAGAACTGACACGCGTTGGTGGGCATCGTCTCCGTTTCTTTCTGGCCGCATGCCGGACATGTGATCGTGGACTGAAGGATCACTTCACTCATGGGCTTGACGGTTCGACAACCACCAAAGAAGGGTAGCCCGCGTTGGCCGTGGCATTTGTCAACTCCTCGATGGAAACGCTCGTCTCGTCATACCGCACGATAGCACGTGGGGGCACATCCGTTACCTGCGCCGTGACAACTCCATCGAGCCGATTGAGAACAGGGCGAATCTAGCCCATCACAATGCCTGCGGCCATACTGACGCTGGTTTGTCAGTCTCGCGACGACGTTGAGCTTCGATGCAGTGGATCTCCTTTTTCGGTCTTCGTTCTCGATTATTGCTCGGCCACCCGGTCGTTGTAGGCGAGGAGGCGGAGAGCGTTGAACACGACTACGAGTGTGCTTCCTTCATGCAGCGCCACGGCCGGGCCGATGCCCAGACCGAGGATGGTGGCGGGCACGAGGAAGGCAACCATCCCCAGACTCATCCACAGGTTCTGCCGGATGATCCGGCGTGTCTTGCGGCTGAGGCCCACGGCGAATGGAAGATGACGTAGATCATCAGCCATGAGGGCTACATCAGCTGTTTCAAGAGCGACATCACTCCCGGCCGCACCCATCGCAAGGCTTACCGTCGCGTTTGCCATCGCGGGGGCGTCGTTCACGCCGTCACCGACCATCGCAACTTTTGCATCCTGGGCCAGCCGCTTGATCATAGCAACTTTGTCTTCCGGCATGAGGTCTCCGTAAGCTTCATCCAGACCAACTTCGAGCGCTACCGCTTCGGCCACGCGCTGGTTGTCGCCGGAGATCATCACCATGCGTTCTATGCCGAGCTCTCGAAGGCGAGCAATCGTTTCGCGTGCGGCCACACGCGGGGTATCCATCAACCCGAGTACACCGAGGTACTGCTTGCCCAGCCTGACAATCATGGTCGTCCGGCCTTCGGTTTCCAGGCGTTCGACCGTCTCGCGGATGGTTTCCGGGAGTGGCGGGCCGTCGATCTCCGCGAAGAGGTCGTCCTTCCCCACGTAAACCTGCTCGCCACTAAGGGTGGCGCGGACACCACGGCCCGTGATGCTCTGAAGGTTATGAGCCTCGCTCAGCGTTGTCCGCTCCAGCTTCCCCTCGCCGAACCGGACCACGGCCTTTGCCAGAGGGTGATCGCTTAACCTCTCGACGGCGACGGCTGTAGCCAGCAGTACTTCCTCGGCGACACCGTCCATCGGAACCACATCGGTTACGCGCGGCCTCCCCTCGGTGAGGGTGCCGGTCTTGTCGAAGGCGATGGTCGTGACTGTGCCTAGGTTCTCGAGCGGTCCTCCGCCCTTGACGAGGACACCGCCGCGCCCAGCGCGCGCTATGCCGGACAAAACGGCACTCGGCGTGGCGATAGCGAGGGCGCATGGGCTCGCCGCCACAAGGACTGCCATCGACCGGTAAAAGCTCACAGCGAACGTTTCGTCCACGACGACCCACGCGAAGAGCAAGAGGACTACGAGGCCCAGCACAGCCGGAACGAACACCCGCTCGAACCGGTCGGTGAACCGCTGCGTGGGCGAGCGCTCCGTCTCGGCCTCGGCCACCATCTGCACGACGCGCGCCAGCGTGGACTCGGCTGAGATCCTGGTCACGATGACTTCGAGCGGACTGCTGCCGTTGATCGTCCCGGCGAAGACGCGGTGCGCGGCGTCGAGTGCCTGGGGAGCCGCCAGCGCCACCTCGGCGTCATCCACGGGGCGCTTGTCGACGGGCACGCTCTCGCCGGTCACGGGAGCCTGGTTGACTACGCCCGTGCCCTTTACGACGAAGCCATCGGCGGGAAGCCGCTCATTCGTCTTGACGATAACGGTGTCGCCCACGGCGAGCTCCTCGACCGGGATCTCTTGCTCCTTTCCGTTCCGGCGGATCGTCGCCATCTTGGGGGCCGACTCAGCGAGCGCCTCGATAGCCTTCCGCGCACGACCCATCGCGTAGCCTTCGAGCGAGTGGCCGATCGAGAACAGGAAGAGCAGCAACGCCCCCTCGAACCATTCGCCGAGGACCGCTGCCCCGGCCGCTGCAACGAGCATGAGAAAGTCAATCTCGAATCGCCCGGCACGAACCGAGCCGACCGCTTCGCGAACGGTGAACCACCCGCCAAAGAGGTACCCGCCGACGAAGAGCGCGAGCGGCACCCACCCGGCAATTCCGGTGAAGGCATCGAGCCCCCAGCCGAGCCCTACACAGACGCCGGAGAGAACGGCGAAAATGATCTCGCTTCGCTCGCCGAAAATGCCGCCGTGAACATGCTCATGAGCATCTTTGCCCTCCCGCTCCTCGGCCAGGGCGTGATCGTACCCATCGTGGGCTGTCACTGCGCCTCGCTCGGCAGGCTTGGGGGCGGTGACTGCCACGCCCAACTCGCCGAGTGCCAACCGCAGCGCCGCCTCGTCCGTGGCCTCCCGGTGGAACTCCATACGAATTGGCCCTGTCGCGTTCGCCTCGACCTCAGCGACACCCTCCATCCGCCCCAATCGTTCGGCGACGGCACGAGCGCGACGCTGGTGGCCGAGCCCGGAGACCTCCCAGACAACGTGCCCGAACTGTTCGGAGATGCTCGCGCCGGTTCGCTCGGCAATACGCCGGATGCGGGGCAGCGCAACTGCCCCAGGATCATAATGAATGCAGATCTTTGCCTGCTCGCCGTTCCGCGCCGGAATGATGTGTACGCGCTCAACACCGTCTGTGGTCTGCAACGTGTCGATCAGAAGGCCCACGCAGGCATCGCGGGCGTCTGGTACATCCGGGAGGAGGACAGGGAGGTCGAGGCGCAGAGGTTTCGGCATAGGAACGCAGGACAGAATTGGACTACTTTGTGAAAGCGATGCCTGCCGCGCACCGTTCGCTACATACCGGGTAGCATTGCTAACGATAGAGTTGGCTCAAACGGCGGCTTCGCCGCGCTCGCCGGTAGAGATCCGCCCGGCATCCTCAACGGGCAAGACGTAAATCTTCCCGTCGCCGCGGAGGCCGGTATGTGCCTCGCGGCAGATCGTCTCGAAAATCTCGTCCACGAGCGCATCGGGGCACACGGTCTCGATCTTGACGTAAGGGAGGTAGTCGACGAGATCTTCGGTAATGCGTTGTGGCACATCCTTCGCCCGGCCGCGCCCGAAGCCCTTAACGTCGAGCACGCTCACTCCCGTCATCCCTTCAACTTGATGGAGGGCCCGGGTTACGGCCGAGAGCTTGTGTGGTTTGATGTAGGCCTGTATCTGTTTCATGGCAGATAGGAAGTAGAGTTCGCACAAAGGGAAGTCAGGAAGGGCTGATGGAAGCGGTTGCGTGGCTAACGGGAGCCGGCTCGGCCTGCTCCGGTACGGGTGGCGGTTCGCTGAACCAGGTGTAGAGCGCTGGGATGACGAGGAGCGTCAGCACTGTTGAGGTGAAGAGACCGCCCACCACGACGGTCGCCAGTGGGCGCTGCACCTCGCTTCCCGTGCCGGTGGAGAATAATAGCGGAATCATACCCAGGCCCGCAGCCAGCGCCGTCATCAGCACCGGCCGCAGCCGCATGCACGCGCCCCGAATGGATGCCTCATCCACCGGCAGCCCGTCCTGGACTAGCTGATTGATGTAGGTCACCAGCACGATCGCGTTCAGGAGCGCGATGCCGAAGAGCGCGATGAAGCCCACCGACGCCGGCACCGACAGGTTTTGCCCCGAGATCCACAGCGCCACAATGCCGCCCACGAGTGCGAGGGGGATGTTGAGCACGATAAGCGTCGCGTTCTTCAGGGAGTTGAAACTCGAATAAAGGAGGAGGAATACGATCAACAACGTAATCGGCACCACGACCATGAGTCGCTTGTTCGCCTCCTGCTGGAGGCGGAACTGCCCACCCCACGTCGTGAGGTAACCCGGCGGGATCTCAACCCGCTCCCGGATCACGTTCTGGGCCTCGGCGACAAATGAACCAATATCGCGGCCCTCGACG
>JADFQN010000125.1 GCA_022561755.1 Bacteroidota bacterium | reverse complement strand
ATGACGGGCATCCCCGTCGACAAGGTGGCGACCACCGAGGGCGAGCGCCTCATGGAAATGGATGTGGCGCTGAACGGCACGGTAATCGGGCAGGATGAGCCCATCCAGAAGCTGACCAAGGCCATCCGCCGGACGCGGGCCGGCCTGAAGGATCCGAAGCGGCCGATTGGCTCGTTCATCTTCCTCGGCCCTACCGGCGTGGGCAAGACGGAACTGGCCAAGCGGCTCACCGAGTTCCTCTTCGACAGCCAGGATGCGCTGATCCGCATCGACATGAGCGAGTACATGGAGAAGTTCTCCGTGTCGCGGCTCGTGGGCGCGCCTCCGGGGTACGTGGGCTACGAGGAAGGCGGCCAGCTCACCGAAAAGGTGCGCCGCAAGCCCTACTCCGTGATCCTGCTGGACGAGATCGAGAAGGCCCACCCGGACGTGTTCAACATTCTCCTGCAGGTGCTGGACGACGGCATCCTTACCGACGGCCTCGGCCGCCGAGTGGACTTCCGGAATACGATCATCATCATGACCTCGAACATCGGGTCGCGGGACATCAAGAACCTCGGCAAGGGCATCGGCTTCTCACTCACCGAGGACGAGTTCGATTACGCGAAGATGAAATCGACCGTGGAGGACGCGGTCAAGCGCGTTTTCAACCCCGAGTTCCTGAACCGCATCGACGACGTGATCGTCTTCCACCCGCTGGAGAAGAAGCACATCTTCGAGATCATCGACCTCATGAAGAAGGATCTCTTCGAGCGCGTGGGGGATCTCGGCATAAAGATCGAGATGACAGAGGCTGCCAGGGAGTTTCTCGTCGAGAAGGGCTACGACCCACAATTCGGCGCCCGTCCGCTGCGCAGGGCCCTCCAGAAGTACGTGGAGGACCCGATGGCCGAGGCCATTCTGACGAACGACCTGGCCGAAGGCAGCACCATCACGGTGGACCACAAGTCCGGCGAGGAGGAGCTCTTCTTCAAGACCAAGAAGGGGCGGAGGCCTGCCAAGGCAAAGGCCAAGGCTGAGCCGAAGCCAGAACCAGAACCAAAGGCCGAGAACTCGCCCGAGAAAGCGGCCGAGGAAGAGGCTGAGTAAGCGGCTGCTCCTGAAACATCAAAGCCCCGCTTCCCACGTGAGAAGCGGAGTTTTTGATTGTTAAGATGCCGTCCGTCACCACAACCGCCGCGTCTTCGGGTCAACCTCCATTGAACGAGCCAACACATTGGGCCGCTCTTCTTTGATCACGCTGCGAAGGACAAACGCCATCACAACGCCTGCCATAAAGCCGCCGATGTGCGCGCCGTAGGCCACACCGCCTACCTGTTCGCCCGTCAGCGAACCGAACCCGCTGAAGAGTTGCAGGGCGATCCAAACCCCGAGTGCCAGCACGGCTGGAATCTGCACGACGCGGAAGAAAAATATGGCGTGGACGCGGTTGCGCGGAAAAAGGACGAGGTAGGCGCCCAGCACACCTGAAATAGCTCCGCTGGCACCGAGGTTCGGGATAAGCGAATCCGGGTCCAGCGCGATCTGCGCAAACGTGGCCACGATGCCGCTCACGATATAAAACGCGAAGAAGACGAGGTGGCCGAACCGGTGCTCCACGTTGTCGCCGAAGATCCAGAGGTAGAGGAGATTCCCCCCGATGTGCCCGAACCCCCCGTGCATGAACATCGCCGAGAGGATCGTGAAGTAGATCGGGATCGGCCCGGGCGCCTGAGGGATGACCACCTGCTGCCCCGCTACCCAAAATGTAGTGGGCACGGTGATGTCGGTGCCCGTAACGATCTCCTGGGGGACGACGCTCCAGCCGTACGTAAACCGCTCGTTTCCGCCGAGGCCCTGAAAAACAACGAAAACGAGAACGTTGATGGCGATGAAGGCGAGCGTCACGAACGCCGGTCCGCTGAGCTTGCTGTCGTCGTCGCTGATTGGGATGAGCATGGAGCTGTGAGGCTACGCGGGGCGCACGGTACCGACAACACCCAGGATCAGTTGGTAGCCCAGAATACGGCAGCGACGTGGATCCCGTGAATGATGCGGGCATCAGGCTGACTCGTCGGACTTCTCGAAGCGATGCCAAGGGGGTCTAGGAGGCCGTTGAAATACGTCATCCTGCCTGCGACGGTGCCTCTCGGCCGATCTCTTCGTTGCGAGATGCTCAGCGAATCACCGATTCGACTACGATCTCGCGCCTCGATCTCAACCGAGATTCACTCGTCTCGGCGACAGAGCACGTAATTCAACAACCTCCTAGGAAGATGACCGCCGGACGCGCTTGAAGATGCCGTGACTGCGGGGCCCGTCTTCCGTTTTCGTTGACACCCGCCTTCAACAATCCGTATTTTTGCTGCCCGACGCGGAACTAGCTCAGTTGGTAGAGCGCAACCTTGCCAAGGTTGAGGTCGCCGGTTCGAGCCCGGTGTTCCGCTCGAAAGAAACCCTGCCGCGTCTGTGTGGTGGGGTTTTCTTGTTACGGCCTCCCGCTAGCCTCCGCAGCGTCCCGCAGTAAATGCGGGACGCGGTTCGAGCCCGGTGTTCCACTCCAGATAAAAGCCTCTTCCTTTTAGGATGGGGCGTTTTCTGTTTATTGGCGGCCGGCTCAGCCTACCCCCAAACTATACTGTTTTCCAATGTTGCCCATTTTTTTCAGCCGTGGTTCGGCAGCTTGCGTTGTTTTCTCTGAATCCGAGACAAAGTCGACGTGTTGAATCGGTACGCCCTCTCAGAGAAATGAGGCGAGCCATACGCACACGAGCCGCAGGCGACTGACGAAGTAAATGCTCATCTCACCAACAATGGTCTAAAACCTTCTGTCAGCAGTTGCCCGTTCTCAGGCAGAGTGGTGGGCGCTGTATGCACGTGAGCCCGGTGTTGCTTAACATCCCGCGTCGAAGGATCCAACCTTAGGAGCACTGTTTAGGGTATGACCGATTACGTCAACGATGAGTGAACTGCCGACCAAAGACAGGCTTCACCAGCGCAAGCTCGTAGCAATCATGTTCACCGACATGGTTGGATACAGCGCGCTGACACAGACGAACGAATCCTTAGCGCTTGCCCTGCTGGATGAGCATAGACAGCTACTTCGCCAGCTGTTTCCGAAACACGATGGGAGAGAGATCGAGACGATTGGAGATGCGTTCTTTGTAAGATTTGCCAGTGCGTTGGAGGCAGTCCGTTGTGCTGTTGCTATTCAACGCGAACTCTTCACTCGAAATGAATCAGTGTCCCAAGAGAAGCAGATCATCATCCGGATAGGGGTGCATTTGGGAGACGTGGTGGTCCGCGGCAAGGAAGTACTTGGCGACGGTGTGAACATCGCAGCCCGCATCGAGCCGTTGGCAGAGTCGGGAGGGATTTGCATTTCAGAGGACGTCGCACGACAGGTTGAGAACAAGCTTGATTTACCATTACATAAACTCAAAGATTTACAACTGAAAAACATTCAACTATCAGTTGATATTTACGCCGTAGAGCTGCCCTGGTTAGAGGCAGCCATGTTCGACGACGCAGAGACCAGAAAGGATATTGAGAGCGAGGAGGCGGTAGATAATGGTCGAGGAATCCTTCAAGCTCTTCGATCTAAATCGAAATGGTTCAAGATCGGTGCGGTCGGGAGTGTTTTATTCATCTTAGCGATTATCATAGGCATTTATACTCGCTCTCAAGAGCAGGAAGGAGCCGGTATCCCGCAATGGACAGAACTTTCTCATTTAACAACGCAACCGGGTCTTGAGGATGAACCGAGCTGGTCCCCTGATGGGCGAAGCCTCGCCTATACATCCGATGAGGGTGGATACCTAAGTATCTGGATACGCCAGGTAGACGGTGAGCGCGCCATTCGTATCGGAAGAGAGGGCGTAGACGAAGCACAACCGGCGTGGTCGCCGGATGGCAGAGACATCGCCTTTGTCTCCTCACGTAGCCATGGTGGACGTCTTGGCATTTTCCTTGGCTCGCGTCCTATCGAATCCCATGTCTATGGCCAAAACGGCGATCTCTACATCATGCCAGCCTTGGGCGGCACAGCGAGAAAACTAGCTGATGATGCCTACGATCCGAGTTGGTCTCCCGACGGCAGCAGACTGGCCTTCCGTTCGATTAGTGACGGCAGTTGGCGCATCTATACGGTATCTGTCGATGAGGGGAATATCGAGTTGGTGCCGGGGGTGGAACCTCGGATAATTGGCCTCTCGTGGTCGCCCGACGGCAAGTGGATCGCGTACATAGCTGGTGCCAGCGCTGCGACGGGTTGGGACCTCTACGTAGTTCCTGCGACGGGTGGTACATCGGTCAGGTTAACCCACGATAACGCGTCCATTGCACTTCGACCGACCTGGTCGCGTGATGGCCGCCAGGTCTTATTCTCTTCAAATAAAGGTGGTGTGCTGAATTTGAGGTACGTCAGTTTCCGGTCTGACCCGCCAGGTGCAGAAGGCCCTCCCCAACGCCTGACGACAGGGATTGGCGAAGATGTCAACCCAAGCGCTTCCCCGGATGGATTGAGCCTTGCCTACACTACCGTTCACACCGCACCAGATATCTGGCAAGTTGATTTGACAACATCAACGCTCACAAGACTGACTTCTGAGACGACCCTCGAAGACTATCCGCGCATCTCCCCCGACGGAACTCGGTTACTTTTCTACTCGGACCGTACCGGTGGCAGACAGCTTTGGATGATGGACCTCAAGACCAAAGAGAAGACGCAACTTAGTCGGGGTGGAGGTGCCCAGAATGCATGGTCTCCGGATGGTCGCCTGGTGGCCTACGGCACCCCTCAAGGATTGAGGATTCTTAACCTCATCAGCGGTAATGAAATTACCGTTGGTGACCATCTGTCGGCAGCATACCCATCCTTCTCCCCGGACGGTAAAGAGGCTTGCTTCCAAGGTCACGATGAGCACCAGTATCGCCTTTACCGTGTGCCCGTCGAAGGGGGGGAGTTAAGCGTTGTTCCTACGCCAGAGGGGGAGCCCGGAAATCCAACCTGGTCGCAGGACGGCGGTACCATTTTTTATCAATTAGATCAGTTTGGATACCGTAATATTTGGGCCGTAGATCTCACGTCAGGAGAGTCTCGTCAAGTTTCAACCGGAAACACCGATGACGCACATCCTGACGTTTCCTCTGATGGTCAACGCATCATGTTCCTTCGAAATCATCGGGATCTCTACGTCGTACCAATCCAGGGTGGTGAGCCGGAACTGGTGTATGCGTTTGAGGCGCATAACCGATTGATTGAATTCCCCGCGTGGACACCTGACGGCCATGGCATCGTATTCAGTATCGCAGAGAAGACCGGCGATATCTTCCTGCTTACAACGTCGAATTAGATAGGTAGGTGGCGAAGGGGTATCCCAGGACGTCATGCGGAGATGCCCATGGTATGCGCCAAGGCGTGTCCATTCTCCAAGTTTAACGCACGCCCCAGTCCTAGCAGTCTGTTGAAAAACTCATCCTACCTGCGGCGGCGCCTCTCGCTCGATCTCCGCGTTGTGAGGTGCTCCACGAATCACCGATTCGGCCGCGATCTCACGCCTTGATCTCGAACGACATACACTCGCCTCGGTGACAGAGCAGTTCTCCAACAGGCTGCTAACCGCTATGCGGTGGTCAACGTGGGCACGTCAATATTCGATCGGCGACATGGTCGCAGCGACGATGTCTGCCTTCGGGCCCTCCAGAATGGCAATCAATTCCCCCTGCTCCTGCGCCGGCACATTAAACTGGTCAAGCGTTGCCTGGAAGTCGGACATCATAGCTTGCCACTCTTGCTCGGTTATGTTCATGTCCGCGTGTGTCTCCTCCATCGAGCGCCCCGTATACGTCTGGGGGCCACCTGTGGCCCAGCCCATCATTTCGGTGACCCGGTACTTGAGCCCCGCCTTTGGCACGCTCGCCCGGGCCTCGTCGATGGCCGGGTTGGCGTTGAGTATGTCGTTGACCACCAGCCGTTCGATAAAGTCGTCAACCACAGTGGCGATGGAGTAGATGCCACCCAGCCGCGCGTACAGAGACGTGGTATCCTGCGTTGACGTGGTTTCCTGCGTTTGCTCCTCTTGCGCCAGGGGAGTTGAGTCTGACGTGCTGGAGTCGGAGCAGGCTGAAACTAGGACTACCAGTAGCAGCCCAAGCGTGATTCCTTTGCTGAGGTTCATAGCGATTCCTTTGTTGAGGGTGATCCGGGTGTAGGGGTGTGATGTCTTGTGAGACAACGAGAAGCTTGTTTACGCCACTGAGAGTGAACGAGCCAGCCTGATCCAACATCCAAGCGTAGGGTAAGAAAGGACAGTAAGAAACGGCTGTTCCCGAACGCTGAAAAGTACTACGTTTACCGGCGGCCAATGATTTTTCAGCAGCTGTTCAGCAGCGCAGACAGAGTCCTCCTTGTTCGCAATTGTTATTCATAGACATCCAAACCGTCGACCTCAAGCTTGCCAAGGGTGAGGTCGACGTTTCGAGCCCGGTGTTCCGCTCGAGTGAAACCCTGCCGCACCCGTGTGGTGGGGTTTTCTTGTTCGGGCTGTCCGCGCTTGTCTACGCTGCTATCGGCACGCGGAATGGAAAAACGAAGGCCGTCTTCATCGCCACACCTCTCCGGTAGCCTCGCAGGACCATCGACGTTGCGAAAGCAGCGTGCGCAGAAGCTGTGCGGCCTGACAACGAGTCCCCACTGGTCTCGTAACATAATGGATGTTTTGACAGTTCAACGTCCATTCCGTACGTTGTGATACCTGCATGGAAGTCTTGATATGCTTTCCGCGACGCGAAATTCACTTCTTGGATTGGCTGTCCTCGTATTGTGGTCCGCAGGTAACATTGCTTCGGGCCAGTCCCCCCCTCCTGACACTCTGGATTGGCACCGGTATTATCCGCTCGATGTAGGCAACGTGTGGGAATACAACGAGGCAGAACAGCCATTCGAGTACACCCGCTATCACATTGAGTCTGATACGATGGCAGGTGGCCGCCTGTATTACAAACGGGAGATCCTCTTTCAAAACATTCCCGTCTGGGGCGATACTGTCTTTACGGGCCACGATTACGTCCGCTACGACACCGCTGGCGTAGTCGTTGCCGTGCCTTCTCCAGACGCAGACACAGCGGTGGTTGACCCATGTGCATCGGAGGATTACTTCGCACGCGATCTGCGGCTAGGATTCGAGGCGAGGGTAGTCTGCCCAGCACCGCCACCCGACTCTGTCTTTGTAGAAGGCGGCTATGACGAGGTGTGGACGGCGCCGGACGGCGTGCCTGTCAATGTGGCTGCGATCAAAACGATTTTTTTGGATGGGCTCATCTATTCGACCTTCGTCGCAGACATCGGCCCGGTTGGCGGGGGGAACCTCTGGGGGCCTCGGCTCCATTACGCGCGCATTGGAGGAGTAGAATATGGTACGCCAAGGATCGTGGTTTCCGTGGAGCCGGCAATTCCTGCGACGGCCGGCCTTCAGGTCCGAATCCTGGGTAATCCTGTGCACGGGTCCGCAGCCGTCGAGATTCGATCACCATTTGCACGATCGGCCCTTATCGAAGTGTTCGACCTCACGGGCAGACGTGTCTGGAGTAACGGTCTGCCGCTTACTCGCGGAGCAACTCGCACTGACTTGCCCACGAGGCTGCTAAGTTCCGGAACATACCTCATTCGGGTTTCTGCGGAAGGAGGAGGCACGGCGTCGGGAGTTTTTACAGTGGTTCGGTAAGCAGGTTTCCGTCAGTCGATAGCAAGTGCAACGATCGCGCGGTATGTGCGTAGCGGATAGAGATGCTATAACTTTAGCATCCGCCTCAACCGACTTCGCGTTTTGTGACTCGTAGAACTCCGCACATCAGAATGTCCACCAGGGCCTCCATCTCGCTTCTGCTCTTGCTTGGTCTATATATCGGTACGGGCAGCCTTCACGCACAAGCGCTCCCTTCCGACACGAACAAGGTATCCACCGACCTTGAGGCCCTCTTCTGGGCGCGGCAGGACAGCGCCCGCACCGCGTACACGGAGGCCGACGTTGCCTTCATGGCCGGTATGATCGGGCATCACGCCCAGGCCCTCGTGATGTCGCGCCTAGCTCCCACAAATGGTGCGAATACGCAGGTGCAGACCCTCGCAGCACGGATTATCAACGCCCAGACCGACGAGATCGTAATCATGCAACGGTGGCTCCGTCAGCGAGGGCAGCCGGTACCTGAGGTCCATATCGACGGGCTGAACCTGATGATTCACGGTGGCGGTGAGCATGACCACCTGCACATGCCCGGGATGCTCACGGACCGGCAGCTGCACGAACTTGACGAGGCCCAGGGCGCTGCGTTCGACAGGCTTTTTCTGACCTACATGATCCAGCACCACAGCGGCGCAGTCACCATGGTCGACGACCTTTTTGCCACCGACGGCGCAGCGTTGGACCAGGCAGCCTTCAAGCTCGCCTCGGACATCAACGTAGACCAGATCACCGAGATCGCGCGCATGGAACTCATGCTCACCCAATTACCTGAACCCGAACCGGGACCCTGATCCCTGCATTCCGCACGCCCGATTTCCCGACCGAAACCACACCCTCCCCATAAACCGCACCACCATGACTCGCCACATTGCCCCACGTACTGCCCTTACGCTTCTGTTCTTCCTGGGACTGATCGGCGCGCCTGCGATGGCCCAGAACTCCATCACACCCGACCCGCGCGTAGGGCTCGCACCTGGGCTGTTCGATGCCGAAGAGGCCGTGTGGAATCTCCGCGTCCTCTCCTCTACGCCGCCGCCGGAAGCGTTCGTCGGCGTCACCAACTCCGACCTTGCCTTCACCGGTAATTACGTGATCCAGGGCAACTACAATGGCATGATATTCTGGGACATCTCGAACCCCAGCGCGCCGGAACTCGTGACCGGGTACCTCTGCCCCGCTTCGCAGAGCGACGTTTCGGTTTATGGTAATCTGCTCTTCGTCTCAGGCGAAGGACGTGGCGGGCGACTCGATTGCGGCACCGAAGGTGTGGAAGAGACGGTGAGCGCGGATCGCCTGCGCGGAATCCGAATCTTCGACATCAGCGATATCCGTAATCCGGATTACATCGGCAATGTGCAAACGTGCCGCGGCTCCCACACGCACTCCCTCCTGAAAGACCCGAACGACGACGAGAACGTATACATCTACGTCTCCGGGTCGGCTCCGGTACGCCCAGACGAGGAGCTACCGGGCTGCTCGTCGGCCTCGCCGGACGAAGACCCCAACTCCGCACTGTTCCGGATTGAGGTCATCAAGGTGCCTCTAGCCCACCCTGAGCAGGCCGCGATCGTGAGCTCGCCGAGGATATTCGATGATCTGGTTGCTCCGCCACGGCACGGCATGGCGCAGGCAGATATCGACGCACTCGAAGAGGCACGCGCGCGCGGCGACTTTGTGGTTTACTTCTTTGGCCAAGACCGCATACTACCCTCGCGGATGGCTGGGCCCATGTTGGCTGAAATTGTGGAGGAACGTGGCGGAAGTGGGGACCCGACCGCAGCGGATAGCACCACGCTCCATGAGAGGCTTCCTGCGATTCTCGAAGAGCGGTTCGGTAGTCAGGACGATGACGGCGACGAGGACGACGGCCCGCAACCCGGCCCTACGCAGTGTCACGATATCACTCTGTATCCGGAAATTGGGCTTGCAGGCGGCGCTTGCGCAGGCTACGGGTTCCTGCTCGATATTACCGACCCGGAAAACCCGACGCGCATGGATGCCGTAGCGGATTCGAACTTTGCGTACTGGCACTCGGCCACGTTTAACAACGACGGCACGAAGGTTCTCTTCACCGATGAGTGGGGCGGGGGCGGCGGGCCGAAGTGCCGCGACACCGACCCGCCGGAGTGGGGAGCAGACGCCAT
>JADFQN010000124.1 GCA_022561755.1 Bacteroidota bacterium | reverse complement strand
TGGATCCGAAGAGCGCCTTACCATCCATGACCGGTTCCCCGGCCCCGATACCGATCCTCACGTGGAGTCCTACAGGACCCTCTCGATTCGCATTGTCCGCGGCCAAAGCCTTCTGAATAGTGATCGCACACGACACCGCGGCCGATGCTGACTCGAAGCTCGTCAGGAAGCCATCCCCCGCCCGATCGATCTCCCTACCGCCGTGGTCCACCAGCGCGTTTCGCACAATCTCACGGTACCGCTGCATCAGGACGAGAGCGGTTGAGTCTCCGAGGAGGTTCGTCAAGTCGGTGGAGCTAGCTAAGTCGACAAACAAGAGTCCGAGGAACTGGGACACCGCCCTTGGATCTACCTCAATTACTTGATCGATCTTCAACTCCATTACTTCGTCAATATCCTTTACCCCCACATCCTGCGAAGTACCGATGTCCGACTCTAGGGTGTAACGATATCCGCCCTCTCTACTTTTGCCATGCTGACCTCGATAGATTCCCTCTACCGTCGAACCATCATTCTTTTTGATCGACAGTAATACATTATTTCTCTGATCCTTGAAGAACCTAACACGGGCTAACTCTCTTAAGACATTAACTAGAACTACAGCAGAGCATGGTGTCTTCGTGATACTGAGCTGGTGGATGATCTCTCGCTGTTTCGACTTCTCTGCTTCGGAGGCTTCGCTATTACGCATAAGCAACGATTTGTTAAATGTTGTTCAGTACGCAAGATACAGCAGAGCTGGGTGTGAAGAGCCCGCTGGATCGGTTGCCTACCTGACCGCTTCGCTACGCTTTCTTTGTGGCTTCGAGGAATGAATCATTACCGTTCCCACGGCCTGCCGCCAACCATCGTACAGTTCGTTGCGCGTCTCGGCATCCATTTCTGGCTCGAACTCCGCGTCTACCTCCCGCAATTCAGCCAGCACTTCAAGGTCAAACAACCCCGCCGCCAGCCCCGCCAGCCCCGCCGCTCCCCAGGCAGTCGTTTCTACAGAGGCGGGCCGCTCTACGGGCACATTCAGGATGTCGGCCTGGAACTGCATGAGGAAGTTGTTTAGCGCCGCGCCTCCGTCCACGCGGAGGGAGGCGAGCGAGAGATCCGCGTCGGCGGTCATCGCGTCCAGCACGTCGCGGGTGCGGTAGGCGATGGACTCCAGCGTAGCGCGGACCAGGTGCGCACGGGTTGATCCTCGCGTGAGTCCGAACACCGCGCCTCGGGCATTGGGCTCCCAGTAGGGGGCTCCCAGGCCCACAAAAGCCGGAACGACGTAAACGCCGTCTGTGCTTTCGACGGAGGTGGCAATCTGCTCCGATTCGGCTGCGTTCTCCAACAACCCCATCTCATCCCGCAGCCACTGGATGGCCGCTCCGGCAATGAAAACGCTGCCCTCCAGCGCGTAGACGGGGCCTTCGCCAAGATCCCACGCGATGGTCGTGAGCAGGCCATTCTCTGATTGAACGGGCTCGCTGCCTGTATTCAGCAGCATGAAACAACCCGTGCCGTACGTGTTCTTGGCCATGCCCGGCTCAAAACACGCCTGCCCGAACAGCGCGGCTTGCTGGTCGCCCGCGATACCCATGATGGGGATGGAGCCACCGAATAGTGATGTTTCTCCGAACAAGCCGCTGGAGGGCCGCACATCGGGCAGCAGCGATCGGGGGATGTTGAGGGCTTCCAGCATCGTGTCATCCCACTGCCCGAGCCGGATGTCGTAGAGCATGGTCCGCGAGGCGTTGGTTACGTCGGTAGCATGGACCGCCCTGTCCGTCAGGTTCCAAAGCAGCCACGTGTCGATGGTGCCGAAGGCGAGGTCGCCGCGTTCGGCTCTCTCGCGGGCGCCGTCAACGTTTTCCAGGAGCCAGGCAATCTTGGTGGCGGAGAAGTACGGATCGGCGCGGAGTCCGGTGGTGGTGTGGATGTGGTTTTCGAGACCGTCGGCGACGAGGCGCGCGCAGATACCGGTGGTCCTCCGATCCTGCCAAACGATAGCGTTATGGATGGGCTCGCCCGTTTGCCGATCCCACACGACCGTGGTTTCTCGCTGGTTGGTGATGCCTATGGCCGCGATCTCGCCCTGGTCAACGCCTTTCACAACTTGACGTGCAAGACGAAGCTGGAGGTCGCGGATTTCTGCCGCGTCGTGCTCTACCCAGCCCGGCTGGGGGTAGTGTTGGCCAAACTCCTCTTGGGCGACAGCACGAACGCCGCCCTTCTTATCAAAAAGAAGCGCGCGGCAAGAGGTGGTGCCCTGGTCGAGAGCGAGGAGGTAGGGCATGGGGGTATTTGTTAGTGGTCAGTGGTTAGTGGTCTGTTGAATTGTAGCCACTGACTACTATCCAATAACTACTAACCACGGACGAAAGTAGACCTCACAGACAAAGGAATCACCTCGTCTTCGTGGGGACACCAGGCTCGTCTATGTATTTTTGCAACCGATTCTGAAATGCGCCGTCTTCGAGACACCGTGACACACCTTCGCCGACCCTACCTCTTGCGCCTCTGCGCCAGCGTGCTTCTGGGAAGCATTGGGGCGGGGCTGGTGTCGCCTGCGTTGGCTTCCGACGATCTGGCGGATCGCCTCCGGGCAGAGGGAATCGCGCCGGAAGCCCTGGATGCCGCGATGGAAGCGGTGGCTGAATCGGAGTCACCTGCCGCCTTGGCCCAGGCCGTCGCGTCTGCGCTGGGAGAATCTGCTCCCGCGCCGGATGTTTTCCTGCACGCCCTGTACGGACATCTGTACCAGCTTCTTCGCGTGCAACAGGGCCTGAATGCGGTCGCATCTGCGGCTGCGAGTCAGGCAGGGACGTCGGTGTGGGACGCGCGAGGCGTTTGGGCTGCGGACCTTCATGCTCCAAACGCATCGGTTGGCTGTTTGCGGGCTTCCGAGAGCAGATCGCTCCGGCTGCCTCGGTTTCGATTTCCTGCAATACAGCCACTGGGTCCGTAGGAGCCGGTAGGGTTCCAGTAACACCGTCTCGGACCCCGCGTGTCGTGGAGTCTTCACTTCCCAGAGCGCCTTGTCGGCGAATAGCGGCGCGGTGCTCCATGCTTTCAGAGACTGTTGAAATATCCCATCTTGCCTGCGACGGCCGCTCTCGGCCGATCTTTGCGTTCCGAGATTCTCGCCGAATCACCGATTCGACCGCGGTCTCGCGCCTTGATCCCGACCAAGATTGGCTCGTCTCGGCGACAGAGCGGATAAATCAACAGCCTCCTAACAAAACAAAACCATGCAAGGCAACGGATTCAAAATCTTCGCGGCCTCCGCCTTCATCCTCCTATCGCTGTACTACCTGTTTCCGACGATTCAGCACTACCTGAACGAAAAGGATCTGGAGTCGATGGACGACGCGGCAGCAGAGCAATACAGGTCGGAGCACTTCGCCTCGCTGCAAAGCACCCGCGAAAAGGCGCTCAAGCTGGGGCTCGACCTCCAGGGCGGCATGCACGTGACCCTCGAGGTTGGCGTGGACGCCCTTGTTCGTGAGCTGGCCGAAGGCCGCCGCGACGAGGTATTCGACGACGCGCTGCAATCTGCGCGCGAACAGTCGGAGACCAGTCGCTCTTCCTTCGTCGATCTCTTCGTTGACGCGATTGAGGAGCATCAACCGGGTACGCGGCTCTCGCGTTACTTCCGCGATACTGCTGAGGGTATCAGTGCGCGCAGTGAGAACAGCGACGTGAAGGCGTACCTCGATACCGAGGCCCGCGAGGCTCTCAAGCGCGCCATGGAGATCATCCGCCAGCGCGTGGACCGCTTCGGCGTCTCCGAGCCGTCCATCCAGATGCAAGGCAACAGCCGCATCGTCGTGGAGCTGCCCGGCGTGGACGATCCGGAACGTGTGCGAGAGTTGCTGAAAGGCACCGCTCGGCTCGACTTCCGCCTGATGGCCGATCCGCAGGAGTTGCAGAGTGCGGCCCTTCAGATAGTTCAGCACTATGCAGACCTGGACGAGGATCTCCCCACCGATACTACGGCGTCCGAGACAGCGTCCGACTCGACTGTAGCCGCCACCGAGACTACGGCTGCGTCAGCCGATTCCACCGTCGACACCACCATTACCGACACGGTCATTACGGATGTGGAAAGCCTTTTTGCCGGCACCGGCGATGACGAATCGACCTCGGAAAGCAATCGGTTCTCGGAGATATTCCGCCTCTACCCGTCCGACCTTCCGATATTCGGGCTAGTAGCCGAGTCGGATACGGCAGAGGTGCGACGCTACCTTAGCGATCCGGCGGTTCAGGGTATGATTCCGGCCGGGATCGTTCTTCTGTACGATGTGCGCTCGGAGCAATCGACCGAGGAAGGCGAGCCACTCTACCGGCTCCTCGGCGTACGCGACCGCGTCGAAATGACGGGCGAGGTACTCACGGACGCTCGCACGACCTTCGACCCGATCACTAACGAGCCGAAAGTCTCCCTCACGATGAACAGCGAGGGTTCGAGCCGCTGGAGCCAGATCACGGGTGCTAACGTTGGTAAGAACGTGGCCATCGTGCTAGACAACGTGGTGTTCACGTGGCCGAACATCATCGAGCGCATTCCAGGCGGCCGGACGGAGATTTCTGGGGTGACCCGTTCGGAAGCAGAAGACGTCGTAACTGTGCTCAAGTCGGGCGCGCTGCCTGCGCCTGTTCGAATCATCGAAGAGCGGACGGTCGGGCCGAGCCTCGGCGCAAAGTCCATCAAAGCCGGAACGATTTCAGTGGTTTCCGGACTGGTCCTCGTACTCCTCTTTATGATCTTTTACTACCGTACGGCGGGCCTCGTGGCCGACCTCGCGCTGTTGCTGAACCTGCTGTTCATCTTCGGCATTCTGGCAGCCTTCGGCGCGGTGCTGACGCTGCCGGGCATCGCGGGCATCGTGCTCACCATCGGTATGGCGGTTGATGCCAACGTGCTCATCTTCGAGCGAATACGCGAGGAAATGGGGACCGGCAAGACCCTGAAAGCCTCCATCGACGGCGGCTACGCGAAGGCCCTCAGCGCCATTGCCGACGCCAACATCACGACGTTCTTTGTGGGCGTAATCCTCTACTCGTTCGGTGTCGGGCCTATCCAGGGCTTCGCCGTCACGCTCATGGCCGGCATCCTGTCGTCGCTGTTCACCGCCATCATCGTCACCCGCCTTGTGTTCGATTGGCGTGTAGCCGACCGCACCCGCAAAGTTGCTTTTGGCTGATTGTACTTCGTTCTTCGTGATTCGTGCTTCGGACAATGTCGTTGTGAACAACGCACGCAAAGAACCAAGCACGAAGTACTAAGACAAAACACCCACTCTCATGCGCATATTTGAAAACACACAAATCGACTTCCTGAAGAAGCAGCGGTTTGCCGGGATCCTCTCGGGTGTGCTCATCGCCCTTAGCCTCGTATCCCTGCTCACGCGCGGCCTGGAAACAGGTATCGACTTCCAGGGCGGCACAGAAATCGTCATCGAGACAGACGTGGCTCTCGACGCCGTGGACGTTCGTACGAACCTCGCCAGTGCCCTCGGCGCCACGCCGGAGGTGAAGGAGTACGGCGAGCCCGAGCTTCTCCTCATCCGGATGCCCACCGGCGGCGACCCCGATTCGCTCCAAACGCTGATCGTAGGGGCTGTTAACGCTGCCTTTCCGGAGGCCAACGCCACGCCTCAGAAGGTGGACTCGGTGGGCCCGCGCTTCGCCGACGACCTTAAGCGGGGAGCCATCTGGGCCGTGCTGGCGGCGCTGCTGGTAATCTTTCTCTACATCATGGTCCGGTTCGAGTGGAGGTTCTCCGTCGGCGCGATTGTGGCGCTCGTCCACGACGTGCTCATCACGCTTGGCATTTTTTCGCTCTTCCAGGGAATATTGCCGTTCTCGCTCCAGATCGATCAGGCCATCATCGCGGCGCTGCTCACCATCGTCGGCTATTCGCTGAACGACACGGTTGTTATCTTCGACCGGATCCGCGAGTTCGTCAACCTGTTCAAGACAGAGCGCTTCGGGCCGGTTGTAAGCCGTTCGATCAACTCGACGCTCTCGCGTACGATTGTCACCTCCGGCACGACCCTCATGGTGGTGGTCGTGCTCTTCCTCTTCGGAGGCGAGGTGTTGAAAGGCTTCGCGTTCGCGCTGATCATCGGCGTGATCATCGGAACGTACTCGTCGATCTTCGTGGCCTCGCCGGTGGTGATTGCGCTTCGCGCGCGCGCCGGCAAAGCCGTCTAGGAGGCTGTCGAATTTCGTGCTCCGTTGCAAGACCGGATGACGTAGTTCAACAGCCTCCCAAGTACCAAATTCCAAATGCCAGATTCCAAGCGGCCTCATGAAGCACGCTTTGTGATTTGGAACTTGGTACTTCAGGCGCACAATTCCCTAATACGCTGTTGAAATACTCCACCTACTTTCCCGCCATACGGCGGGATTCCCCGATCTCTGCGTTGCGAAATACTCAACGAATCACCGATTCGCCTGCAATTTCGCTCCTCGATCTCGGCCAAGATTCGCGCGCCTCGCTTACGGCGTAGTATTTCAACAGCCTCCTAGGAGTCTGTTGAAAAACTCATCCTGCTTCGGCGGTCCAGCCAACTGCCGGGGCTTCTTCCGGTTCGACCTATGATGCAGTTCGATGTGGCCCAACACGGCGATGTGGTCGTGATTTCACTCTCCGGCGACATTATGGGCGGGCCGGACGGCTCGACGCTGCACAACAAGCTGCACGAACTTCGTTCGGCCGGTAGCCACGATGTGGTCGTGGATCTTGACGGTGTCCGCTTCATGAACTCGAGCGGCCTCGGCATGCTCATCGGCGCGCTGACCACCATGCGCAACGCCGACGGCGACCTCCGCCTTGCCCGGGTAGGCGAGCGCGTGCTGTCGCTGCTGATCATCACGAAGCTCGTCAGCGTGTTCAAGCACTATGGCACGGTTGAGGAAGCGGTTGAATCCTTCGGGTAAGTTGGTATGAGAGGGTGAGGGTGTGAGAGGACGGATCAAATTCCAAGCACCAAGTTCCAAGCACCAAATACAAAGAACAAAGTACCAAGTACGAAGAACGAAACACCAAATAGCAAACAAAAAATACTAAGATCGGAGCACGAAGAATAAAGCGCCAAGTACCAAACACAACGCGAAACACGCATTACGCAATACGCATTAGTCAAATACATGCCAGTAACAGTAGTCATCGGTTCCCAGTGGGGCGACGAAGGCAAGGGCAAGATCGTCGATCTGCTCGCGCCCGAGGTAGATATCGTCGCGCGCTACCAGGGCGGCGCCAACGCGGGCCACACTATTGTCTGGGATGACCAGCACTTTGTGCTGCATCTCATCCCCAGTGGGATCTTCCACGAGGGCGTCACCTGCGTAATCGGCAACGGTGTAGTGATCGACCCGGTGGCGCTGATGGAAGAGATCAGACAGGTGGAGGCGCTCGGGTTTCAGGTGGAGGGGCGGCTGCTCATCTCGCACAACGCGCACCTCATCATGCCGTACCACAAGGCGCTGGACAAAGCCCGCGAGCGCTGGCGCGATGCCGAGGCCATCGGCACGACGGGGCGAGGGATTGGCCCCGCGTACGTGGACAAGTTTGCCCGAACCGGCATCCGCGTGGTGGATTTGCTGGACCGCGACGGACTGCGCGAGAAACTCTGCACCGCGCTCGACGAGAAGAACGCGATTCTTCAATCCGTCTATCACGATGAAGCGATTGACGTAGAGGCCATGATCGAGGAGTACGTCGATTTCGACCAGCGCATCGACCCGTTTGTGACGGACACGACGGCGTTTCTTGGTCAGGCGCTAGCCAACGGCAAGCGCATCCTCGCCGAAGGCGCACAGGGGGCGCTGCTCGATGTGGACTTCGGCACCTACCCGTATGTCACCTCTTCGCACCCCACGGCGGGAGGCTGCTGCACCGGCCTGGGCGTACCGCCCACATCCATCGACCGCATCGTGGGCATCGTCAAGGCGTACACGACACGCGTCGGCAACGGGCCGTTTCCTACCGAGTTGCAGGATGATGACGGCGAGCTACTCCGGGCTCAGGGCCATGAGTTTGGCGCCACGACTGGGCGGCCCAGGCGCTGCGGCTGGCTCGATACCGTAGCGCTCCGCTACACAGCGCGCCTGAACGGCTTCACGGACCTTGCCGTCACCAAGCTGGACGTGCTCGCCGGCATGTATGAGCTGAAGGTCTGCATGGCCTACCGTATCGGCGATAAGACCACCGAGCGTTTTCCGAACGACATCGCCACGCTGGAGCGTGCGGAGCCCATCTACGAGACCCTTCCGGGCTTCGACGGCGACCTTTCGGGCATCGAGGCCGTCGAGGATCTACCGGGCGACGCACGCGATTATCTCAAGTTCATCTCGGACGTCATCGGTGTGCCGATCTCAATGATTTCCACCGGTCCACGGCGGGAGGAAACGCTGGTGGTTTAGGGGCCTATAGGGACCTGCTCAGGGCCAAGAAATTCCAAATATCAAATTCCAAGTTCCAATTTCATGCAATGGGCTTTGGAATTCGGATTTTGTGCTTGGGATTTGGTGCTTGGATTTTGGAATTTGGCGCTTGGCCCTAGTTTGGAGGATTGGAGAGGGTAAACAGGGGCTCCTGGCTCTTATGCCCTCACACACCCATCCTCTCAGACTCAGGCATGAAGGCCTACCGCACCAGTGTCAAGATCAAGCTCGGGCTTATTGTGGCCGCCGTGCTGATTGCTGTGGCATCGTTGCTGTACACAAACCGGCTGGCCAACCGTGTAGCGCTGCAGGAACAGGCAGCGGTCCAACTGTGGGCGGAGGCCATTGAGTACCAGGCGCGGACAAACGTGTCCAACCCATACGGCGATGCCTTCGAGTCGCTTGGGGGGCTATTGGAGGCAACCGGCGTTCGGTCGCAATTGAGTGATTCGTTGGCGGCACGCTACGCCGAGGCCCTCGGTTGGGCGCGCGCCATGCCGCCGTCGGACGAGCTCGACTTCGTGTTCAGCGAGATCGTCGAACCGGCCCGTTTCAGCGTGCCCGCCATCATCACCGACTCGTTGACCGGCGAGGTGCGCGACTGGCGAAACGTGGACGTGGATTCGCTGGCGTCGTTCGAAGATCAACAGGTTCGGCTTCAGCCACTTGTGGCGAAGTTTGATGAAATCAACGAGCCTATCCGCTTCGAGTTTTACGGTGGCGAGATCCAGTACGTCCACTACGGCGAATCCGAACTGGCGCGGCTGATTCGTTGGTTTCCGCCCATCCAAATGGGCTTCGTGGCGCTGTTCATCCTCGTCGGCTACCTCGGCTTCTCGTACGTGCGCCGCAGCGAGCAGAGCAGCCTGTGGGTGGGGATGGCAAAGGAGGCGGCGCATCAGCTAGGCACGCCGCTTTCCAGCATGATGGGTTGGATTGAGATGCTCCGCCTGCGCGCCAACGGCGACGCCGAGACGATGGCCGCCGCCGACGAACTGGACCGCGACGTGGAGCGCCTTCGCCGCGTGGCTGACCGGTTTGAGAAGATCGGCTCACGCCCCAAACTCCATCCAACGCTGCTGGCCCCCGTTCTCGAAAACGTAGCCGATTACGTCCGGCGGCGCATTCCACAACTGGGCGACCACGTAACGTTGGATCTCTCTGTGGAGGAGAACCTGGCCGCGCAACTCAATCCTGACCTCTTCGAGTGGGTGATCGAGAACCTCTCCAAGAACGCCCTGGACGCCATAGAAGGTGACGGGCAAATCTCCATTGTGGCCAAACGCCGGAAAGACGACGTGTGGATTGAAGTGCGGGATACCGGGAAGGGCATTGAGCGCTCGGCGCAGCGCCACATCTTCCGGCCGGGGTTTTCGACCAAGCAGCGCGGATGGGGGCTGGGGCTCAGCCTGGCCAAGCGGATCGTAGAGGAATACCACGGCGGTTCGCTGACCCTCGTGGACTCGGCGCCCGGCCGTGGAACGACGTTCGGGATTAGCTTGCTACCGGCCGAGAAGCCTGCTATCGGCCCCGCCGAAGCACCTCGGC
>JADFQN010000123.1 GCA_022561755.1 Bacteroidota bacterium | reverse complement strand
GGCTGGTTGGGATTCTTGTCGTTCGAGTCCATGATGGGAGTGATCTACGAGGAGTCTGTCGGACTTAGGGGTTCGTGACGAGGCAGACGGGAAATCGAGAGCAGTTTATCGATCTTTTGAGGCGCATAGTGGTGCTACGTAACGAAAAAGATCCGAAAAATGGGCCGATTTACCGCCGCCGCAGTAGAATCGTTCTAAGTCCGACAGACTCCTATGATTGCGAGAGCGAAGGTACGGGGCGAAGTGGCCTGGATGGCCAGAAGAAAAACCTATACGGCTTCCGCCTGTCGCCCAGCCTTCGCCAGCGTAGCAATCAGGTCGCTACGGGTGACGATGTGGAATTGGTTGGCCTCGCCCGCCTTTACGAGCACGGCCCCCGCCTCGTTGCCGAGATAGGCCGAAAGACCCTCCACCGTGATATCGGCCTCTACGATGGGGAACGGAGCGGCCATCACGTCCTTGACAGGATGCGAGCGCGCTTCGGGCTCTTCAACGAGGCGGCTCAGGATGTTTCGCTCGGTGAGGCTGCCCACGGCATGGCCTTCGGCGTTGAATACGGGAACCTGCGATATGCCGTGTTCCGTCATCGTGGCCACAACATCGGCGAGCGTCGCCTCCGGTGAAACCGAGACCACGCTCAGCTCGCGCTGCGCCAACACGTCGCGAACCGTCATGGACGATTCCGCCTCGAGGAATCCGTGGCGGCGCATCCATTCGTCGTTGTAGGTTCTGGCCAGGTAGGGGAAGCCCGAATCCGGCATGAGCACCACCACCACGTCGTCCACCTTAAGCGTTTCGCCGTTGGCCTCCAGCCATTGCAACGCGCCCGCCATAGCCATGCCGCTACTCTGGCCAAGGAATAGGCCCTCCTCGCGCGCGAGCCGCCGCGTCATCTGCATGGATTCCCTGTCCGTTACGCGGACGTAGTCGTCCACCAAATCGAAATCCATGTTGCCCGCAAGGATGTCTTCCCCCACGCCTTCCGTTGCGTACGGATAGATCTCGTTCTCGTCGAACTCGCGCGTGTGGAAGTACTTGTAGTAGACCGAGCCGAACGGATCGACGCCGATGGTTTTGATGGCCGCGTTCTGTTCCTTCAAATAGCGGGTTGTCCCGGAAATCGTCCCGCCCGTGCCGGCACCGGCGATGTAGTGTGTAATACGGCCGTCGGTCTGCTCCCAGAGTTCGGGTCCGGAGGTGTCGTAATGAGCCTGGGTGTTGGCCGGGTGGTTGTACTGATTGGGATAAAAGGAATTGGGGATCTCCTCGCTCAGCCGCTCGGCGACCGAGTAGTAGGAGCGCGGGTCATCCGGGGCCACGGCCGTTGGGCACACGATGACCTCGGCGCCGAGCGCTGTGAGTACGTCATTCTTGGCCTGACTCTGTTTGTCGGTTGTGGTAAAGATGCACGTGTAACCACGTGCAATGGCCGCGAGCGCCAGACCGGCGCCCGTGTTGCCGCTCGTGCACTCGATGATGGTCCCGCCCGGCTTGAGCTGGCCGCTCCGCTCGGCATCCTCAATCATCGCCAGCCCAATGCGGTCCTTGACGGAGCCGGCTGGGTTGAAATACTCGAGCTTCGCCAGCACCGTACACGGCAGGTCCGCCGCGACGCGATTGAGCCGCACAAGCGGTGTGTTTCCGATGGTACCAAGGATGTTTTCGTGCCACATAGTCGCGAACTGGATATTGTGTTCTGCTGAGCCGCCAACCGATACCGCCGTCTGCTGTCTACGGTCTGCCGTCTTTCTTTTGCGAAAGCTACCGCGCACATCGCCTTGCTTGGACGAAGCCCGCCCATCTTCCCCGCAATCTCGCATTGCAGGAGCCTGTCTGACTAAGAGGCTGTTGAATTGCGTGCTCTGTCGCCGAGACAGCCTGCCCCGACTTGTCGGGGAGCGCATCTCGGTTGAGATCAAGGCGCGAGATCGTAGTCGAATCGGTGATTCGGCCCCGTAGTACTGCGGGGCAACGAAGAGATCGGCCGAGAGGCGCCGTCGCAGGCAGGATGACGTATTTCAACAGTCTCCTAAGGGATTGTAGGGAGGCGAGTGAGGAATCGAGTACATTTATTTGATCTTTTGAGGCGCATAGTGGGGCTACGCAACAAAAAAGATCGGAGAAATGGGCCGGTTTATCGCCGCCGCAGTAGATCCTTCCTTAGTTAGACAGGCTCCTAGTTGCACGGGCAGCGCAGCTGAGGTTAATTCCGGTTGCTCAGCAATCACCACATGGAAACCCCTCTCGACGACACCCCAACCCTCCCGCTGATTACGCCGGAGCTCCTCGTAGCCACTTGTACGGCCGACGGCGAGCGCCTGCACTGCAACGAGGCGTGGATTTCCATTTTCGGCGACGACGGACTGTGGGGCTCGCTCCCAGAGGAGGACACCCGCTTCGCGGGCGAGTATCTCGCCGACGCAGGGCGAGGGATGCTGGTCACCCATCAGGTTTTTTTGGTGGACAGGCCTGGCCGCGATGTGCCGGCTCCGGTGCTGTTGCACTTCCTTCCCGTTCGTCTCCCAGAGTCCAAGCCGGGCCACTTTCCTATCGTGATTACAGGCGAGGTGCTGCGAGAGCCCGTCACCTGGGCGACCGACCAGACGCGGCGACGCCGGATGGAGATGCTTGGGCAGATGACGATGGGCATCGCGCACGATTTCAACAACCTCCTAACTACCATCATTGGACACGTCGAACTCCTTCAGAACACGTTGGCTGATATCGCAGGTGAGAACGACGTTGGCGGCCAACTCCGCACCCTTGAACAAGCGGCCGGAGACGGTGCAGCGCTGGTCAGGAAAATCCAGCAGTACATCCGCCACGAGAAGCAGGATCACTTCGAGCACGTTGAACTGCACCATCTTGCGGACGAAGTCCTCACACTTACGCGCCCGTACTGGTACAACGAACCGCGGCGTCAGGGGATTTCGATTATGGTAGAACCCCATCTGGAGCCGGTTCCGCCGATCTCGGGCTTTGCCAACGAGCTACGGGAGGTCGTCGTGAACCTGATTCTCAACGCCATCCAGGCCATGCCGGCGGGAGGAACGCTCTGGGTGCGAACCCGCCCCAATGACGCGGGCGGGGCCATTCTGGAGGTAGAGGACACGGGTGTCGGGATGTCGGAGCGCGTGAAGTCGCGCATCTTCGAACCACTGTACACCACGAAAGGCGATAGCGGGACGGGCATGGGCCTGACGGTCTCGTACGGTATCGTAAGGGAGCATAACGGCGAGATTGAAGTGGACAGCCAACCGGGGCGAGGCACGTGCTTCCGCCTCATCTTCCCGCCGGCCGGATCGGCCCGAACGTTGCCGGACGGATCAGCCCGAACGCTGCCGGACGCAGAAGCGCCGGGTACGACCGGAGAACACCACACCGTTCACATTCTGGTCGTGGACGACGAGCCAATGGTTCTCACGGTCACCGCCAAGCTGCTGCGCCTGAAAGGGCACAAAGTGACGGAGGCCAAGAGCGGCCCTGAAGCGCTGGACCGGTTCGACGAAGGAGGATACGACCTCGTCATTACCGACCTGTCGATGCCCGAAATGAGCGGCCGGGAACTGGCGCACCATCTGCGCAAGCGAAGCAAGCACCTGCCCATTCTCCTGCTCACCGGCGACACCGACTCCGACGACGGCAGCGAGATGGTGAACGCCGTTATCAGGAAGCCTTTCAAGCTGGACGAACTGGAGGCTGTTATTCAGCGAGTGCTGGCGGAGGCGGAGTGAGAATCACTGCGGCGGCGAGAGGGACTGCATCTGGGATGTCTGATGTCGGATATGGGATCTTGGATATTGGATATTGGATATCGGATTTTGGGTTTGGGATATCGGATTTCGGAGAATGAAAACGGGGAGGAAAGGAAAAGAGGAGGACGGTAGGGCGTGCTCGCCGAGCGCGCCGTGTTCTTTCAGTGTGAGAGGGTGAGGGTTTGAGAGGATGAGAGGAGGATTGAGGATTGAGGACTGAGGAAGGAAAACAAAGGAAGGAAGACAGAGGACAGTGGGCAGAGGTGGATACAAATTCCAAATCTCAAAGACCAAATCTCAAAGACCAAATTCCAAAGACCAAATTCCAATTAGCAAAGCCCAAAGCCCAAAGAACGAAGGTCGGGAACATTCTGGCCGTCGCCGTTCCAACCCTTCACCCTTCACCCTTCACCCTTCACCCTTCACCCTTCAGATCTTGGATCAAGATTGAAGAGGGCCACGAGCGCGTCGAAGAGTTTGGGGTGCCCATCACGCAACCTGTCCGGTTGCTCGAAAAACAGCTCGACGGCCACGGCGAAAAGTTCCGCTGAGTTCGTCGCAGCGTAGGGGCGCAGGATGGAGTGGCCCGTTTTCACTTTTTGGATCTCCTCCTGAACGAGTCGCCTCCACGCATCGGCGGAGGATGGAGCGAGTAGTGCCGGAAGGCCATCCACGCCCGAGCCCTGGAAATCAAGCAAGTGGGCTAATTCATGGAGCACTACGTTGAGGCCGTCCTCGTGCCGCCATCCATATTCAACGGCCGGAGCGGAGAACAGAATCGGCCCTTGCAGATTCATCATGCCCTCGAAGCGCCCCGCCGTATCGACATCGTACCCTTCGTCGAACGCGCCGGGGTAGAACAACACCGTGTGGCCGCGGGGCAGATCCCAGTCGGGGCGGCCGTGGAGCAACAAGGCGGCTCCCGCAGCTACAGCGAGTTTCAGTTCGTCCGTCGCCTTTGCGTCGGCCACGCCCTCGAACCGAAGCTCGGCAAGCGCAATCTGCACGTCGCGCTCGAACCGTGCCTGCGGCCTCCGACCAAGCGCCCGGTAGAACGGAACATGCTCGCCCAACCAGTGCAGAGCCTCCGATGGAAGCCTCTGCCGCGTTGCCCGCCATCGCCCGAACGGGCGCCTCATCCCATATAAAAAACCGAGGCCGCCAACCACGAGCCCAAGCCACGGCATCCCCAACGTCCTGTTCAAAATGATCGCTGCCGCCACGCCAAGAAACACGGCAAGGCTCAGCGTAACCATCAGGTCCGAGCGACGAACGATTTGCATAATGGAGTGGGCGGAATACGGTGCCTCTGCCTGCGAAGAAGGGCAAACGGATCTGCATTACTTTGGGGGCTGTTAACAGTCAATCGCGATGGATCGTTTCGGGCCATTCTGGTCCGTTTCGGTGTTGTACTCGTCGTCCGGGACTGTGCCCCGCCCTCCTCGTGCGCCTAAAATCGTCCTCAGACTGTCCTCGAACCGACCTCACCGCGCTAACTGTTAACAAGCCCTAGCGAAACGCACCAGAATCTTCCTTTGTGCTCTTGGCGTTCCCGCTTTCCTGCCCTTCTGTCAGAGGCGTTCCCTTGGCCTGGTTTTCGCAAACGCCCTGCCAACTATCGCCTGCCCGCCAACCCACCGTTCCCCCACACTGTTCATGACACAACAACCATTTTATCTGGTTGAGGACGAACTCGAGCAGACCATTCCGCTCCTCACGCCCGACGAAGAGCGTGAGATGCATGCCGCGAGCCTGCCCGACACGCTCCCGCTCCTCGCCCTTCGCAACACGGTTCTCTACCCCGGCGTCGTCCTCCCCATCACCGTAGGCCGCGACTCGTCGCTGAAACTGGTCAAGGATGCCTACGCGGGCGACCGCCTGATTGGTGTGGCGGCGCAGAAGCTCGTCGAGACCGAAAACCCGGCGCCGGACGACCTCTACCGCACCGGCACGGCCGCGAGCATCCTAAAGCTCATCAAGATGCCCGACGGCTCCGTAAGCATTGTGATTCAGGGGAAGCGCCGCTTTGAGGTGGTGGAATACACGCAGACCGACCCCTACCTCCGCGCCAAGATCAACTCGATTGACGAAACGGCGGGCGAAGACACCGCCGAGCTGGAGGGACGCGTACGCTCGATCAAAGAGCTGGCGATCCAGATCGTGAGCATGTCGCCCAACCTCCCGAGCGAGGCCGCATATGCGATCCAGAACATTGAAAGCCCGGGCTTCCTGATCCACTTCATCGCGTCGAACCTGCAGATTGACGTGCAGAAGAAGCAGGAGCTCCTCGAAATGCGCCCCCTGGTGGACCGCGCGGAAAAAGTGCTGGAGCACCTCCAGCAGGAAATACGCGTCCTCCAGATCTCGGAGGAGATCCGCTCGAAGGTGAAGACGGATGTGGACCAGCAGCAGCGCGAATTTCTCCTTCGCCAGCAGATGAAAGCGATTCAGGAGGAGTTGGGCGAGACCGAGGGCTCAGCCGCCGAGGCCGACGAGTTGCGCGAGAAGATGGACGAGAAACTGGAGTTCCTACCGGACGAGGTCGTCGAGACCGTCGAGAAGGAAATAAAGAAGCTCGCCCGCACGAACCCGGCCTCTCCGGAGTACGGCGTTATGCGGAATTATGTCGAGACCATTCTGGATCTCCCGTGGGGTTACACCTCGGAGGACTCCATCGACATCGCCCGCGCCCGCGAAATCCTCGACGAAGACCACTACGGGCTGGATGATGTCAAGAAACGCATCCTCGAATACCTGGCGGTCCTCAAGCTGAAGGGCGACATGAAGGCGCCTATCCTTTGCTTCTATGGGCCTCCGGGCGTGGGCAAGACCAGCCTCGGAAAGTCCATCGCGCGCGCCATCGGGCGCGAGTTCGTTCGGATGTCGCTGGGCGGCATCCGCGACGAAGCCGAGATCCGCGGCCACCGGCGAACCTACATCGGCTCGATGCCGGGCCGCATCGTCAAGGGCCTGAAGAAGGCGGGCACCTCGAACCCCGTCTTCATGCTCGACGAGGTCGACAAGCTGGGCACCGACTTCCGGGGCGATCCCTCCTCCGCCCTCCTCGAAGTCCTGGACCCAGAGCAGAACGACACATTCAACGACCACTACCTCGAGCTCGACTACGACCTCTCGAGGGTGCTCTTCATCGCCACGGCCAACTACATGGACACGATCCCGCCGCCGCTCCGCGACCGGATGGAGATCATCGAGATCAACGGTTACACGATGGAGGAGAAGATGGCGATTGCCAAGCAGTACCTCGTGCCGCGCCAGATAGAGCGCAACGGCCTGACCGAGGAGCAGTTCGCCATCGCCGACGACGCGCTGATGCACGTGATAGAGGGCTACACCCGCGAAAGCGGCGTGCGGCAGCTCGAACGCACCATCGGCTCCGTCGTTCGCGGCGTGGCCGTGAAAGTTGCCGGTGGCGAAACCGAACAAGCGGCCGTTGAAGAGAGCGACATTGAGGGTTATCTAGGCGCGCGCAAGTTCTACAACGAGGTGGCCGACCGCACCGAGGTGCCGGGCGTGGCGACCGGACTCGCGTGGACGCCCGTCGGCGGCGACATTCTGTTCATCGAGGCCTCGGTCAGCCGGGGCGCAGGGAAGATGGTGCTCACCGGCAAGCTCGGAGACGTGATGCGCGAGAGCGCGCAGGCCGCCTTCTCGTGGGTGAAAGCGCACGCGGAGGAACTCGGCATTCCCAACGATGCCTTCCGCTACTGGGATGTCCACGTTCACGTTCCTGCCGGCGCCGTGCCGAAGGACGGACCGAGTGCGGGCGTGGCCATGATTTCGGCGCTGACGAGCATATTCACGCAGCGGTGCGTCAAGAACACCGTGGCGATGACGGGCGAGATCACGCTGCGCGGCCTCGTACTGCCCGTTGGGGGCGTGAAGGAGAAGGTGCTCGCGGCCAAGCGTGCGGGCATCACGACCGTCATCCTCCCGGAGAGAAACGAGAAGGACATCAAGGAGATCAAGGACTCTGCGATCAAGGACCTCGACGTCAAGTACGTGCAGCGAATTGATGACGCGCTGGACCTCCTCCTCTGCCCCGATCCGGTGGCCGACCCGGTTGAGTTTTTCACTGTTCCGGATAGCGAGAAGCGCGGAGCGAACAACGCGTCAGCGCCGAGCGAAGCTGTGATTGGGGGCGAGGCGGTGATGAACTGAGTGATTACGTGAAGTACGTGATTACGTGATTGGCGAGTCAAAAACTCTCCCCCTGGTAGAGCCTATCCCGACCTGTCGAGAGGGAGTTGGAAGGGGTCGAGAATGCCGCTCGGATTTATCGGAGTGTGTGCCTATTGCGGTGCTCAAGCCAAGATGCCTGCGTAGTTCTGGTGCATCTAACCAATCTGGCTCGACCTCACCAGACTCCTAGACCATCAATTCACGTAATCACGTACTTCACGTAATCACGTCTGACACCACCTGTCACACCCGATGCGGATCTTACACGTAATCACGCAAGACACCGCTCCGATGACAGCTTCTCGCGCTACCAATCGCCCTACGGCCAGGCCGACTCAACCGTTGGCTGACACCCTTCCCCACGCAGACGAGTTCATCCGCGACGTGCTCGACGCGGCCTCGGCGGCCCCGTACGGTTGGCTTACATGGCCGGAGATCAACCGCCTCGCGGCGCGCCGGCTCCGCCCGACTGTTCGGGAAGGCCAGACGAACTCCTCGCAACTGGGGCACGCCGTGATGATCGAAATGGTAGCGCGAGGGCTCATTGACGCGGAGCTGACGACGGCCAAAGACGGCACGCCGATGGTTGCGCGGCTGCTTCATCCGTGTATGCACGACCCGGGGGTTGGCCGGAGTCTGGCTGCGTAAGCGTGGTTGGGATGTGGACGAGTCGGGCTGCTCTGTGGTGGGGCGGCCCGATTTTTTGTGTGTGGGGGTATGGGAGTTTGGGGGTGTGAGGGGGGTGGACGCACTACGTCTGGCAACAAAAAGTCCCCCTTTGAAGGGGGTGCCTGAGCGAAGCGAGGGCGGGGGATGTCGGACAGGATCCATTAGCCACGTAACCGGTAAATTGTAAAAATGCCACGCTGCAAGATCATTCCCTACAACCCGGCCTTGAAGCCCTCGCCCGAAGACTGCGGAAAGAAGGCACGCTAGGGGAAGTCCTACTCTAGAATGAACTGAAAGGAAAGAAACTGTGCGGGGTGTCGTTCTACCGCCAACGCCCAATTGATGAGCACATCGTCGATTTCTTTTGTCCTGAGCAGATGCTTGCCGTCGAAGTTGATGGTTCCAACCACGGGTTTCGTGGCGACGAGGACCTTGAACGACAGGCGCGACTTGAATCTCTGGGTGTGACGTTCTCCGTTTTTCGGAGAAGGATGTACGTAGCGAGCTGCCCGCCGTAGTAGAAGCAATTCGGCTCTGCTTGGAGGAGCGCCAGGCACTCGAATTGTAGCACCTAGCCGATCCACCACCTGTTTCTTCGCTTCGCTTCAGAAACCGTCCCACTTGGTAAGGGGGAAACTTCGAGGCCAGCACAACGGCCGATCCGCATTACCTCTCCTCCACCTCCTCTATCACCTTCGCATCCGAAACATTCGGATCGAGTTCGCCGAGGAAAGCTTTCTCGGCATCGACGGCCGTCCGTGCCACACGCTTGAGAACGGCGTCCAGCGCGTTAGCAGTCAGCCGGACAGCGCCGCCACCTAGGAGCAGAGCGCGCTCCATCAGGCCTGCGTTCTCGAAACGCTCGGCCCAACTCTCAACGGGTGCGTCGTTCTCAGTCGGCATCCTCGTCCTTCTTCTTGGAAGTGGAGCCCGAGCCGGATTTCTTGCGGCCGTTTGAGGGTTTCTGCTTCGTCGCTTTCTCTTCCGTCGCCTCTTCAGCGTCCTCAACACACGACCCGAAGCCGCTGAAAAAGTCCTCGTCCGTCACCTTCTCGATCACGTCGGCGAACTGCCGGCCGGCGTCCTTGAAGGCCTCGCCGAACGTGCTGAACGTGGCCTCCAGCACGAAGGCCGCCTTATCTTGCATATCCAGCTTCGTGAACGCCTCGCGTGCCTTTTCGTACTGCACGCGGCCTTTGGGTTCTGTTTTGCTCATGATTTTCGTGGTGAGTTCTGAGATCGTCGGTGGCCTCGCAAGTCCTCGTACTTCGGGATGTGGTACTGCGCGACATGCCTCGTTTAGACGGAGCCCGTTGGGTGGAGTTTCACGAGTCTTAGGCTGTTGCAACATGCCATCGGGCC
>JADFQN010000122.1 GCA_022561755.1 Bacteroidota bacterium | reverse complement strand
AGCGGTTTTTGGCAGCGGCTTGATAGAAGAAGTCCTCTACCGTGGGTTTCTTCTGACACAGGTCTACCTCATTGCAGTCCGCCGACAAGTGAACGCGCGAGCGGCACTGGTGCTTGCTGCAGGGGTCTCATCGTTGTATTTCGGTATCAACCACTTTCCGGCAGGGATGCGCATGGGTCTCGACATGCAAGGCCTTATGATGTATGTAGGCCACGTATCGTTAGTCGGTTTGCTGTTTGCAACCCTCTACCTCCGAACCGGCAATTTGTTTGTGGCGGCTGGTGCACATGCCCTGATCAACCAGCCAACGACTCTGTTTGCAGCACCGGTAGATCCTGCACTAATCGTTCTGGTCGGCGTCGCGTGTTTGCTTCTGATCTGGCCTACCCTCAACCGGCGGATTGGGCTCGTCTTCACTATTGGAGCAGTGGAAGGACGACCGGCTATTTAACCGAATCAGCTGTTTCGGTTACCCTCGTACTGACAGAAGGCAAGACACATGCGTGAGCCTTCTTCTCGGATGCGTTTTCCCGGACGGCCGTCGCCTACCCTTTCGATGGCGATCGTCCTCACTACGATTCCGCTGCTGCTAGGTAGCCCGGAGGTTTCGTCTGCCACCCATTCGCTCTCTGAAGGCCGCCCATCGCGTACTCAAACAACCCCCGTACATGAGCGGGTCCCTGGTCGGTTCGCCGGAGATATTCGTGGCCTAGGCCGAATATGGAGAGGTGCGCCCGATTTTGAGGCTGTGACGTTCTTGCCGTCATCTTGGCGCCATGGAGCTTTCCTGCCCGCATTCGGAGGCTCAGACTCAGACGTCGACGAGGTGTTTCACACGCTTTCTTATGCGGAAAATGCTTCTAACCTGCCGGGATCCGCAAATGGTTTATGGGAGCAGGGTTTTGGCAATTCAACAGGCCTTGCAAATTGGTTCCGCCCAGAACATAGTCGTCTTCTGAACGATACCCGACAGACCCTGGCGAATGGGATGGGCTCGACATCGTGGGGCTATCTGCTTCCCATACTATGGCCGAACGAAAACGAGCCCGCGGCGACTCTATCTATCCGTATTTCCATGCCGCCTGTGTACACGGCGGCGCTTGCAGCCACGCTCGCGAACCAGATTATCGGAGGAGTCGATTACAGCGACCCAAGCCGCGTCGGGGTTCCGCTCCTTCGCGTCGCGGGGCATGGCGAGATGCGGGTGTCGCCCAATTTCCTTGTCCGGGATTTCGTAACTCGTGACAATGCTCCGCTTGCGCGAATCGCCCCTGGGCTTGTGCTCGGGCTTGAACGGATTGTTCAAAAAGCCGGGTTGATCAACGTAATTTCTAGTTATCGGCATCGCGCGTACAACGCTTCGGTAAAAGGGGCGCGATTCAGTAGGCATATTTCGGGACAGGCAGCCGACATCTGGTCGCCGACAAGAAGTTCCCTCGACCTTGCCCGACACGTGATTGAAGCCATGGGGTGCAACATTGGCCTCGGTTTAGGTCGAAACACCCTCCACGTTGATGTTCGAGGAACGCTGGCAACCTGGACGTATCCGGGCGCGCCTCTCAGCGAAAGGGCTTTCGATTTCTGGGTTGCCATGCTGTGCGGCGGGCAGCCGTTTGATTTCACTCTCGATGCGATTGAGATTAATTGGATGGCTGCCGACAGCCTGGACATCGATTTTGACATTGCTTCCGAACCGCCGGAAACGCCCGAGGAGTGGATACGGCGGATGGGACCAGAACTGGCTGCTTACGCCGATTTTGCGACAAAACGTGACGGGCCCGGCGCCGTCATCATAAATTTCGTACATGGGATTCCTTCCCCCGAGGAGCGACTTGGCGGTGTGGTTCGCTATGTATCGGTTGATGCTGAAGAAGTTGAGGCGTATGGGCTCCGCCCTCTGATCGAGTGGATCATGTCCAGAGATGTAATGAGATACTTTGTGTATGCAGCGGAGCTCGCGGATGGTTCTGTTATTTCGGGCATCGCCAACATGGATGTTGGTCCCATTGAGGTAATTGCCATACCAACAGCGCGAGAAGGGCAAGCTGATCGGATGCCGAATGTTCCAGGGCGAATGCAATCTGTCTTACGTCCCAGGACGGAATCACCTGCCCAGTTGGTCGGCGCTACAGCTCCCGGCTGGGTGATTGTTCTGGGTTCGTTTACAGATCCGGTTGCCGCAGAAGAATCTGCCATTCGATACAGACGTATTCTGCAATCCACCTCATTTGACGTGACATATTGGACGGATACGTCAGGCGGTGTTCCACGCTATCGGTTGACTGTTGGGCACTTCGGTACCGCCGCGGAAGCGCAGCAGGCGCTACGGGCCAACGCACGTAGGTTCCCGTCGGATGCGTGGCTGCTCCCGGTGGGCCAATAGAGAGGCCCCTTGCAGCGTAGTATTCTGCAACCCGACGGTTTTCGAGGCGCGGGACGGGGTATCCTCGGCGGAGCATGGTCACGGCAGACGTGGCCCTCGTCGAATCCTCTGCGCCTGCGCCCGCTGCAGGAACTCCATCCCACTCGGCCGGCTGGAGATCATGCCGGAGGCGAGGGTTTGTGTGGGGTGCGCGGAGAGGTAGTAGCGGGCCTATTCTGCACGCGCCAGCGAGAGGAGACCGAAGCCGAACGCCTTGGCGGGGCCGATGCCGGTCCGCACCGCCTGCATCAGTTTTTCGGGGTCGGTGACCTGGAGTAGGCCGTCGAAGCGGACGCCGAAGTGGGGGAGCTTTGCTTTGCCGATGGGTTTGATCTTTTCCGGGTCGTTCTGCACGCGATGTTTCCGTCCGAGCCGGAAGGGCGCGTCCGCCACGTCTTCGACCGCGAAGCCCGAGGCCTCAGCCTGACGTTCGAGCCAGTCGAGGTAGCCAAGCTCGGCCTGTGCTGCCCGCTCGGCGCTGACCTTCGGATGCACGAGGGCATCGCGGCGGGGGTGTTTCTTACCTTCAACCCGTACCCGCCGCACCGGGATGGCGACGAGCCGGAAACGCAGCCGTTGGCCTTCGGTGAACACGGGGTCGAATGGCTTGGGGCCGTCGATGCGGAGCGCGTAGCCTTGTGGCAACAGGCTCCAGTCCGGCTCGGACATCGACTGCACCAGAACCGGCGCGCCGTCCCGTCCTGGACTCTCGAGCCGGAAGAGGACGCCGTGGCGGGCACGGTGACGCTCGCTGAGGCCCTCCGAGAGTCTTGACGAGTTCAGGCTGGAGCCCCTCGAAGGAGTCCGCAAATTTGCCGAGGTCGTGAAGCGCGAGCAGATAGACAATAAACACTTCTACAACGTCGACGCCTAGGCTCAGCGACCAAGCCAAGCGGCTTCGAAGCCGGGGCATGCGCTGGAGTAGCACCTTCCCACAAGCCCCTACATCGAGATTGTGGTATGGTACCAGGTGAACCGATGGGTTCCGTTCATCGGGCGACTTCGCCCAGTATCGATGGTAGCTGGCAAGTTGTGCGATAGAGGACATTGGATGATGCAATTAGCCGAACAATCGACCCATCGCTTTCCGTTCTCTCGGAAGTATAGATCAGCAGAAAAGTTGCTGGTCCCGAGAATCTGCACGCGCACCATTCTGCGCGCGGACATCTCGTGCCCAGTTACTCCTTCTTCTCGTTCGCCTCCGCCATCTCCCGCACGACCGTGACAAACCGCTCGGCATCTGCCAACAAATCGACTGCTGCGCGGATGTCGGTGACTGCGAAGGCATCGCAGTCGCTGGACAAACGGAGGCGGAATGCGTCGGTAAGGATCCGGCCGATCTCGTGGGATACCCGTCCGGAAGCCACGAACCTCGCCGAGAACCGGCGGCGTGTACCCGCATGCGTCTTCGGTTCATCTCCTACACCGAGGAGCACTGCCTGCGCGACGTAGAAGCAGGCTTAGTAGCCCCGGTTTACGGCCGTCTCGCCGTCGCCAAACTCGATGGCGCGACGGGCAGACGCCAGTGCCCGGTCGGCTCGGTCCAGATAAGCCTGCTGAAGCTCCGTCATAGCACCACTCCGTCGGCGGCTACGTTGCGGATGAACGATCGACGCTCATCCTCAGCATCCGCGATGCTGTAAGGCTGGATCGTAACATCCGCATCGTGCTCGAGGAGCAGATCGAGCGCGAGCAAGCCCGTCCGCTTGATTTCGATGTAGACCTCTACCTCACCCCGGAGGACGACGAGGAGGTCTACATCGGAGTCGGGGTGCGCGCCGCCGCGCGCATGCGAACCATAGAGGATAATGCGGTCGAGACGCTCGCCGTAGAGGGCTTCGAGGCGGGCCTTGGCCTCGGCGAGCACAGCGCGCACGTTCGGCGGCATAGAGGATGGGAGCACGGACGGCATGACCCCAACTTACGACGCCACTCCGTACGCCTTTGCCATCGCCGCAGCGTCCGAACAGGATGAAGACATCGACGCGTAACCGGCCCCTAAAACCTGAAACGAGGGTGTCAAGGCTGCTCGGCAGCTAGTTCCTCTGGTCGGCGTATGTTGCCTATTACCCGTCCGTCTCGACAACCGAGCACTGCCATGCACATAATATCACTGTCCTCCGACGCAGCAAAACGTAAAAGCACCGGGCGCGACCTCGTTCTGTTTCTGGCCCTGGCATCTCCCGTTCTTTTCTCGGGGTGCATTTTTGGGGATTCTGCTTTTGGTGACTCGGACGTGCTCGGCGTCTCCCCCTTCCATGTCGAACTTACATGGGATCAGCCGGCGGACCTGGACCTGCACATCTGGTTGTCGCCAACCAGCCAATGTTCCCAGGACGGATGCGTTAGTTCCCAAGGCTTCCTCACGAACGATGATATCTCGGGTACCGGCCCCGAGACTTATACGGCTCCTCAAAACAACGGCATGCAAACGTATAGAGTGGGAGTAAACCTTCATACGTTCAACCCCCCGGCCATCCCCGGCCCCCGACAGGCGACAATCACTGTCACAGCCCACACGGGTGAGGTGTACACATACGGTCCGTATGAACTGACAGTAGCGATCGAAGATGGTGGATATCCGGTTATCGGCGACACGGAGTAATGGTGGCGGCCTCTGGATATCATGGTAGACGACAATCGGCTGGAGAACGTAGAAGTGTTGGAGGCAGAGACGATTCCTCTACAGGACCCACCCTGATAGTGGCGCCAGTTCTATTCAGGGAAGGTCTGCGACGTGATCCGGACTACACCCCTCCACCACCGCCTCCGCCTCAATCTCCACGAGCAACTCAGGCCGAATGAGCACCGAAACCTCGACCATCGTGGAGGCGGGGCGGATGTCGGCGAAGACCTCGCCGTGGGCCCGTCCAACCGCCTCGGCATCTCGGACGATGTTCGTGACGTACATCCTCGTCCGGATCACGTCGGCGAACGACGCGCCTGCTTCTTGCAATGCTGAACCGATGAATTCCAGCGCCCGTTTCGCCTGCGTGTAGGCGTCCGGGCCGGCCGGCTCTCCATCCGGCAACAAACCGGTCGTCCCCGCCACAATCACGCGGTTTCCGACGCGTACGGCGCGGCTGTAGCCAACCGTTTCCTCCCACGTCGATCCGCTGCTGATGCGCTGCCGGTCCATCAGAACGTCAGCGAGAAGGAGAACACCTGCGTCGCGTTGGGCGTGATCACGTCCTGCTCGTCGTCCGGCGCCATGAGTTCATGAACGAGGATACCCATCCCGGCGCCAACCACCGCTCCGACTACGATGTCGCTCGGGAAGTGCATCCCGTGCCACACACGGGCCAGTGCCGTGGCGGAAGCCCAGGTCATGGCCGGGACGATGACATACCACTCCGGGTAGGACAGACTCGCAGAAGTCGCGACCGAGAAGGAAATCGCCGCGTGCCCTGAAGGGAACGAAAAGGAGTCGATGCCTCCGGGTGGGCCGGGCGCCCCAACCGGCCTGCGCTCTACATCCGGGAACGCTACGTAGGGCCGCGTGCGCCGAATCAGGTTCTTCAGGCCGAATACCACGCCCATCGTTGCGAGCTCGGACGCCAGCATACGCGTACCGGCTCCCGCATCGCCGTCAACAATCAAGTCCGTGATTCCCACAGCCGGAATCACTATAAAAAAGATCGGATAGGAGGCGATGTTTACGCCCCGCATGGCAGCCGAAAAAGCAGGATCCTCGTAGTTGTAGACCGCGCGGAAGGCCCGATGGTCCAGGCTCTCCTCTCCCGGCGTCTCCAGAATGATGGGTTCGTCCTGCGCGGCAGCGTTCGCCCCAGTGAAGACCGCCAGAAGAACGAGGGAACGTAGAAAAAGCATCGGCGAGGAAAAATGAGCCGGAAGCTACGCACACAAAAGAAGCCGTCCCGCACTCGCTGCGGGACGGCTTGCGCAGAACCAATTGGGCGTGCGGTCAGGCGTCGGCCATTTCACGGTGGCCGTTCGTGGAGGACCGCTCCACATCAATCTCCGTCACCTTCTCTTCCGCGCCGGGGATCATCCCGATCGCCACCTTCACCTGGTGCAGGATCGCCTCCTTCATGTCGGGGTTTTCCCGGAGCCACAGCTTCGTGGCGTCGCGGCCCTGGCCGATCTTCTGATCGCCGTAGCTGTACCACGATCCCGATTTCTGCATGATGTCGTGCTCCAGCGAGAGATCGATCAACTCGCCGAGCAGCGAGATGCCCTCACCGTAAATAATGTCGAACTCGGCCTGCCGGAACGGCGGCGCCACCTTGTTCTTCACCACCTTCACGCGCGTGCGGTTGCCGACAACCTCCTGCCCGTCCTTGATGGCGCCGATGCGCCGGATGTCCAGCCGCACGGACGCGTAGAACTTGAGCGCCCTGCCGCCCGAGGTGGTCTCGGGGCTGCCGAACATCACACCGATCTTCATGCGGATCTGGTTGATGAAGATGAGCGTGGTCTTCGTCCGGCTGATGATGCCGGCGAGCTTGCGGAGCGCCTGGCTCATGAGCCGCGCCTGGAGGCCGACGTGAGGCGCGCCCATCTCGCCTTCAATCTCCGCGCGCGGAACCAGTGCAGACACCGAGTCGATCACCACCACGTCGATGGCGCCGGAGCGAATGAGCATCTCACAGATTTCGAGGGCCTGCTCGCCGGTGTCGGGCTGGGACATGAGAAGGTTATCCGTGTCCACGCCGAGCTTCTTGGCGTACCCAGGGTCGAAGGCGTGCTCGGCGTCGATGAACGCGCAATGGCCGCCGAGCTTCTGCGCCTCCGCCAGCACCTGCGTGGCGAGGGTCGTCTTGCCGGACGATTCGGGGCCAAAGATCTCGACGATGCGCCCACGCGGCAGCCCGCCGATGCCGAGGGCGTGGTCGAGTGTGATGCTGCCCGTCGAGATAGCGTCGATGGTGAAGGGCGGGGCGTCGCCCATTTTCATGATGGCGCCTTTGCCGAACTGCTTCTCGATCTGCTTCATCGCGAGATCGAGCGCCTTGCTCTTTGCGTCCATGTTCTTTGCGTTGGCTTTGGGATTGGTCTCTTGCTTTGCCATGAGGGTATTGGGATTAAGGATGAGTAAAACGGCCGATTGCACGGCCCTCAGGCCCTGTTCGTGGGTACATGGCATGAGGCGCGCGTCCCACGAAAGAAGCAGGATACGGTGAGGGGGTGTCATCCCCCGTCATACCCCGCGACAGGTTGGTTGCCATACTAGACAGATGACATCGCGAAACGTAACTCATTGGGGCCTGTGAACATTTAGCGCGTGAGGTCGGTTCGAGGACAGTCTGAGGCCGTTTCAAGGCGACGAGGAGGTCGGGGCAATACCCTCCGTCTCCCGCTTCGCGGAATCCACCTCCCTGGAGGGAGGGGTTTCCCCGACGACGAGTGTAACGCCGGAACGGACCAGAATGGCCCGAAATGGCCCACCGCGATTGAGTGTTAACAGGCCCTAATTTTGACGAAGGAGTTGGCGGCGGACGAGATTCAGCGCCGCGGTGGTCGAAAGGCGGATGTTAATCGCGCGATCGCGCGAGAGTTGCAGGCGGACGGCGTAGGTGTCGTGCGCGTCCGCATAGCCGAGCCACACCGTGCCCACTGGTTTTTCCGGAGTCCCTCCATCCGGGCCCGCGATGCCCGTCGTCGCTACAGCGATGTCGGCGCCGAGCGCGTCGCGCACGCCCTTCGCCATCAGCCGAACGACGGCCCCGCTCACCGCGCCATGTTCTTCCAGGTCGGCTTCACTGACACCAAGTTGCCGGATCTTGACGCGGTTGTCGTAGGCAACTACACCTCCGAGGAAGTACCTCGACGAGCCCGGCACGCGCGTGATCCGACTCGCTACGCTCCCGCCCGTGCAGCTCTCGGCCACGGCGATGGTGAGGCCGCGTTCCACGAGCATATCGCCCAGCACGCCTTCCAGCGTGGCGCTGTCCTCACCGAAGATGCGATCGCCGAGATCGTTTCGAAGCCGCTCCACGGCGCGGTCCAGTCCGGCCTGCGCTGCCGCTCGGTCATCACCCCTTGCCGACACGCGCAGCCGCACGATGCCTGATCCGGGCAAATACGCCAGCGAAACACCGGTCGTGAGCACCTCCGGCAGATCGCCGAGGTGCTCGGCCAGCGACGACTCTCCCTGCCCCACCGTCAGCAGGGTTTTGTGGAGGACGACGCGCTCGGACATTTCCGCCAGTCGCGGAAGTACGTGCTCGCGCATGATGGCCTTCATCTCGTCCGGCACGCCGGGCAGCACGACTATTCGTTGCGTTCGGCCGGCCACCTCGCGTTCGCCCCAGAGCCCCTGCGCAGTGCCCTTTGGGTTGAGGATTGGCTCGAAGCCTTCGGAGATCTCAGCCAGCTTTCGGTTCGTCTCCGGGAGGGCTCGCCGCCGCTCGACAAACACCCGCTCGACCTCCGCCATCACGTCGGGTTGGAAGATAAGCGGCACACCAAAGCTCGCAGCGACGGCCTCGCGCGTCACGTCGTCGTGGGTGGGGCCGAGGCCGCCGGTGACCACCACAAGATCACTCGTTTCAAAGCCCCGTCCGATGGCCTCGGAGATAGCCTGAACATCGTCGCCTACGGTTTCCATCCGCGCGACCTCCACACCAACCAGACCAAGGTGCTCGCCCAGCCAGGCGGCATTCGAGTTCACGATCTGGCCGATCAGAATCTCATCGCCGACGGTGAGGATGGTAGCTTTCACAGGAGTCAGGGGTCAGGGGCGATTTCGAATATCGGATATGGGATATGGGATTTCGGATATCGATCGTCTGTGTGCGGGAGACAGAGGGCAGGGGTCAGAGGGCAGGGGTCAGTGGGCAGGCGTCCGTGGGCTGGGGCGATTTCGAATATCGGATTTGCGATTTGGGATTTGGGATTTCGGATGTCAGTGCTCAGGAAACAAACGATGAGAACGAAGAACGAAGGACAAAAAACGAAGTACGAAGATCGACCAGCCCTGCATCGCTCATCCTCTCATCCACGACTCCGGATCTTCGCGCCACGCCCGCAACGTCTCCACATCCTCGTCGTTAAGCCGTTTCATGCCTGCCGCCGATTTGATGAGCGCGTCGTAGTCGGTAAGGGTGTGGAGCGGCACGCCGTCTTCCTCGAAAGCGCTCACGGCCTTCTCGAATCCATACGTGTAGATGGCCAACACGGCCACGACGTCGGCGCCCTCTTCGCGCAGTGCTCGAACGGCCGCCAGCGATGAGCCCCCTGTCGAAATCGTGTCTTCCACGAGTACGACGCGGCCGCCCTCTTTCAGAGATCCTTCGATCAGGTTCTCCCGACCGTGGTCCTTCGCCTTCAAGCGCACGTAAACCATCGGAAGCTCCAGCCGCTCGGCCAGCCACGCCGCGTGGGGGATCCCAGCCGTCGCCGTCCCGGCGATCACATCCGGACTGTATCCGTGGTTCTCAATCAAGGCCTCGAAGCCTTCCGTTAGCCGACGGCGAACGGCCACGTCTCCCATCGTGAGGCGGTTGTCGCAGTAGATGGGCGCCTTCATGCCTGATGCCCAGGTGAAGGGGTTGTTCGGCCGGAGGGTTACTGCGCCGAGAACGAGGAGGTCGTTTGCGATCCGGCTGCGTGTGGGCGTTTGGGCGGATGGGCGGATGGGGGTGGCCACTTTTTGAGTGTGGGAGTATGGGGGTTGGG
>JADFQN010000121.1 GCA_022561755.1 Bacteroidota bacterium | reverse complement strand
ATTCCGCTGAGGAGTACATCTGAATCCATTGGCAGTAAAGGGGTGCTTGCTTGGGTTCACCCCGTAGGGCTAAATGGTTGCCGATTTCCCAGTATCCCCACTGGCAGGGCATCAATGCCGCCACCAATTCCCCGAAGCTCTGTTGGTGGGCCACTTTGAGCAGGTAGCTGGTGTAGGCCACCGTGGTGGGCGCCGGCTTCCAAAATGACATCCCCCGGTTCGACGACGCGGCCTTTCAAAAACTCGATCTCCGTCCAGTCCCATCCGCCCTTGAACCACGACTCACTCACGCGGTCGCCGACGAAGAACTTGAAGCGCTCGCCAAAGTGTTCCTGCTCACCAATGTAGGGCTCGAAACCGCGATTTTGCCACTGAAATCGTCGATTTCGAATCGCAACGCGCAGCGAGTCGGGAAGGATGCGCCCAATGCGTCTGGTCAGGGTACTCACAGATACGATGGCGGCGGGAGGGGTGGATAAGCTACGCGGCACAGAAAACATCGCAGATCAATTTGGTGTGCGAGAAAGCCGGATGCCGGTAAATTGCCACGAGGACGCGGCGTGGAAGAAGTTGCGGTACGTCCGGCGAATGTGGGAGCGGCTGGTGGCGCACGAACCGCCGCGGAGAACGAACTGGTTGCTCATCCACTTGCCGTTGTATTCGCCGAGCGCACCGCTCACAGGCCGGTAGCCGGGGTACGGGCTGTACTGGCTTTGCGTCCATTGCCAGGCATCGCCGAACAGTTGGAGGAGGCGAGGCTCTGTCTGGGCGCCGTCGCCGAGATTGAGAGGATCAACCGGTGCCGGGTGCAGGCGCCCGGCGTCGACAAAGTGGCCTTCGAGGGGAATGGAGTTCGCCGCGACTTCCCATTCGAACTCGCTCGGAAGGCGTGCCCCCACCCATCGCGCAAAAGCGTCGGCCTCGAAATATGAGATGTGGGTAAGCGGCTCGTGTGGATCGACCGGCCGCATCCCGAGCAGCGTGAAATGCCACCACGTGCCGTCGCACTGTTCCCAGTAGTACGGCTCCGACCATTCGTTTTCGGTGACGGCCGTCCAGCCTTCGCTGAGCCACAGCTCCGGCCGCCCATAACCACCGTCTTCCATAAACTCGAGGTACTCGCCGCACGTAACGAGGCGGTGGCCGAGCTCAAAGGCTTCTACAAACGCGCGGTGGCGCGGCCCCTCGTTGTCGAAATTAAAGCGTTCGTGTGCGGTTTTGCCGGATGGTTTGAAACCGATTTCGTGAAGCCCGGCCTCGAACGGAACCCACTGCATGGCCCCGGGGTCGGCTGCGAGCGTGTGGGTCTTCTCCCTGTAGACCGGCCGCAGCGGGTTGACGGAGAACACATGCTTGATGTCTGTTAGCATCAACTCCTGATGCTGCTGCTCGTGGTTCAGGCCGATCTCCAAGACCTCAGCCAACCGTGGAATGCTTGTCTCCTCAAACCCGTCCAGTAGCGCGGCCATCTGCTCATTCACATGTCGACGAAAGCTGAAGATTTCTTCTACAGTTGGCCGCGAGAGGTAGCCCCGTTGGGCGCGGCAGTGTCGCTCACCCGCCTGCACGTAATACGAGTTGAAAAGGAAGGGATACCGCGGATGGAACAGCTTGTAGCCCTCAACGAACTCGCGCAGCACGAACGTCTCAAAGAACCACGTCGTGTGTGCGAGGTGCCACTTGGTCGGGCTCACGTCCGTCATCGACTGGACGACGTAGTCCTCCGTGACAAGGCCCTCGCAGAGGGATTCCGAGAACGCGCGAACGGCTGCGTAGCGTTCAGCTAGTGTGTCCGTTATCGCAGGTACAGGAGAATGCACGAGGAAAAGGGTGGCGGAGAGGGGTGTTCGAAACTACGAGCTAGTCTCGGAGGGCGAGGCGACAAGTTGGCCCAGTGCGCTACATCGCGATATGAAGGCGGCGCTGTTGGTTTTGGTGATTCCCATTAAGCCGGGCGCCGAGCCAGTCGGAAAGGGCCTGCCCGATGGCGTCGGGCTCGTCTTCCTGGATGTAATGGGGCCCCTTCCCGATATAGACAACGTCGAGTCTGGGAACCGCGGCTTTCAGTTCGGCGACAACGGCTTTCTTGATGATGACGCCGGGTTTGGCGTACAAGAGCAACTTGGGAATGCGAGTTTCTTGCAGCCAGGCCCAGTAGCTGGAAACAACGCGGAATACATCGTCGGGACCATCACCTTCAAATAGGATCTCCCGAGGCATAGGGGATGATGTTGCGCCACAGGTAACTCGACGTGGGGTTGCCGTGCAGGAACAGGATGGGGTCGCCTTCGCCCTGCTCGGCGTAGTGCATGGCCGAGCCGTGCACGTCGACGAAGCAGGATTCGTACGGAAAGTCAGATGAAATGGGCATAAGAGGCTGTTGAATTACGTGCTCCCCGCAGCGAGCGCGGGGCAGGCTTGTCGCCGAGACGAACGAATCTCGGTTGAGATCAAAGCGCCCCGCAGTACTGCCGGGGAAGGCAGGATGACGTAATTCAACAGCCTCATAATAGGCTTCTGGTGTGGGGCGAAGTCAGTCACCCTTCGGTTCGGTACGGCCGCGATGAATCAGCAGCGATCGAGCCAGGCGGTTCTGACCTCCAATTGAACAGGCTCTTGGTATGTCAGAACCGAGGCCCTTTCAGGCAGGAACTAGTTCGCCTTTCCGGTCGATTAACTGGCCTGTGCGCAGGTGGTCATCAAGGCCTTTCAGCACGCTGTCGAAGATTTTGCTGAACTTACTCTTCATCACGGTCTTGGCCATAAGCCAGCCGAGGGGGCCGAACTTCGGTGTGAAGTTCATCGTGAAAGTCACATCCGTATTGTCGCCCTTGGGCATCAAGTCAATATCGGCGATAGCTTTCTTTAGTGGGAAGGGCCCCATCTCGTAGATCTCGACCTTCAGTTGACGGCCGGGGTGGGATTCGAGAACGACCTCCTTGACGGATCCGCCGCCGTAGAAGTGGCATTCGCGCTGGGCTCCGACGCCCCGCTCGATCCCATTCAACGCAGGCGAGCGCTCCACAAGGGGGTGGAAGTCGGCGATGCCGCTAAATTTGTCGAAAGCGTTCCAGACGCGATCGGAAGAGGCGTGAATGGTGCGGGTTACTCGTGCGGTGTGCATGGGTGGAGAGTTTTGGTTAAAGAACGAGTGGTCTGTATTCGGATATGGAAAAGGTTGGGATATGCGAATGCAGGCGTTATTCTGTCAGGCGACTGCGAAGGGAATGGTCAGGAATGTCAGCGTCTGCTCCATGATCTCTCTGGATTCCTCCGCAGACATCCCCACCTTGCTCAGCGTTCCAAGGCCCTGGATAACCGTCAGGAGGTACCGGGCAAGCGCCGAAGGGTCCTTCTCCGACGGAATCGTGCCTTGCCGTTGTGCAACCTGAATTGCGTTGAGAAGTGCTGCTTCGAAGCGAGCGATGAACCGGTCGACCGCGCAGACAGCACGATCGCACAGGAGATTTCGCTCAATAATGGAATTCGTCAAGAGGCAGCCTATACCGTCAACGTCGGCGCGAAGTCGCATCGCAAACAGGTTGCGAATGGCATCCAGGCCTCCGTCGTCAGATTCCAACGGACTTGCGACATACATGCTGGACATCTTTTCGTACTGTTCCAGCGCCTGAGTAAAGAGACCGTCTTTATCGCCAAACTCTTTGTACAGGCTGTGCCGGTTGAAGCCCGTCTCATCGAGAATGTCCTGGAGGGTCACCGCCTCGAAACCACGCCGCCAGAACAAACGCATGGCGCGGTCAAGTACATCGGCACGGTCGTAGGAAACGGGGCGGGACATCAGGTAGCAGAATTATAATTCTGTAACTCCAACGTGGCGGCCGAACACGGATTCCCGGCAAACTTCTTTTCGTCAGGCCAGTCTCGTTTCCACTACAATCTCGCTGTGAAGGGTCTTATGGACCGGGCAGCGGTTGGCGATCTCCAGCAGCCGTGCTTTTTGCTTGTCGTCCAGCGGCCCTTCGAGTGTGATGCTGCGCGAGAGACGGTCGAGCCGCCCTTCTGTGGTTTCGCACTCTTCGCAATCTGAAGCGTGAATACGGTCGTGCGAGACATCTACAGTAACACCCTCCAATGGCCACTGTTTGCGGTCGGCATACATCCGCAACGTCGTGCACGTGCCGAGGGCCATCGAGAGGAAATCGTAAGGAGTCGGACCGGCTTCGGTGCCTCCAGCAGACGCCGGTTCGTCCGCTATGAGGTCGAAGCCTCGCAATTTGATCGTGGTACGGAAGCCCGAGGCAGGGTGTGAACGCGGACAGTGGGATCGGAGTAGTTCGGCATGGATCTGTAGGAAGGGTTCGGGAAAGAGGGTTCCGTGTTTGGAGACGTCGCCAGGGCCTGTTCACAGTAACCATGTTAAGATTGGTTCGAGAACAGTCCGAGGCCGATTCAAGGCTCGCGAGGAGTTGGGGGCACTAGTCCCGGACAATAAATGGAACGCCGAAACGGTCCAGAATGGCCCGAAACGGTCCTTCATGTTTTGCTGTGAGCAGGCCCCAGGTACCGACTCGCCCACGCAGCCAACACGTCGGCGACGTAGCGGGCGTCCGCTGGCGCTGTGAGGAGGTGATCGGCCCCGTCCAGCGAAACGAAGCTCTTGGGGTGTTTGGCGGATTTGTAGATGTCTGCCGCCTGCTCGATGCTGACCGTCTCATCCTGCGGCGAGTGGAAGATGAGGAGCGCGCGTCCGAGCCTGGCAATGCGGTTTGTCATGGCCTCCTGGCTCTCGAGGTCGTCGAGGAACTGCTTGCGGATACAGAACGGCCGCCCGCCGATACTGACCTCGGCCTCGCCCTTCGCCTCGATCTCGGGCTCGGCGTGCGTGAATAGATGCCGTACGTGCCCCGGATCGTACGGCGCACCGATGGTGGACACAGCCTTGACACTCGAAAGCCGCTCTGCGACGGCCAGCACGGCAGCGCCGCCGAGCGAGTGCCCGATGAGCAACTGCGGGGCCTCGTAGTCCTTCTCAAGCAACTGCGCTGCCCGAACGAGGTCATCCAATGTGGTTGAGAACGAGGTGTGCTTGAAGTCCCCTTCACTCTGGCCGAGGCCCGTAAAGTCGAACGACAGAACAGCGATGCCTCGTTCGGTCAGCGCCTTGCTGATGCGTCGTACAACACTCAGGTCTTTCGAGCACGTGAAGCAGTGAGCAAAGAGGGCGTAAGCCTCCGGCCGGGCTTCCGGCGATTCCAGCCGGGCCGCCAGTTCGTGGCCGTCGGCGTTGTGGAAGGTGAGGCGGGTGGAGGGCATGGGTGCTGCGTTGCTTCTATGTGGCTTGTTGCGTTTCCGAAGCTAGCAGCGTACCCTGTTTGCAAGCCATAACACAATAGTTGCAGAGACTACTTCTATGAAAGCGCTGATTCTCGGGTTTCTTCTAGTGTCTTGCAGTGCGCACGCGCAGGTTATCCTGAATGAAATCGACGTGCTTCGGCCGTTCGATTCGTCAGACGGCGACGGATTCGGCTTTGCACTGGACGCCGACGATGGCCGATTGCTGATTGGGGCTCCTTGGGCTTCGGATATTGGAGCCGTATATGTGTTCGAGCGTGATAGCCAAGTGAGCTGGGTGGAAACTGCCAGGCTTGCTCCCTCGGATCCGCAACAGGATGATCTCTTTGGCTTCAGTGTGGCGTTGGATGGTGATCGGGCCATTATTGGTGCCCCAGGAGACGACGGGGAGTATGACGACGATGGCGCCGCGTATGTTTTCGAGTTCACGAGTGGTAAATGGATAGAGACAGGTCGGCTCATCTCAGACCCGGACGATTTCAACTATTGGTTCGGTTGGGATGTCGCCCTCGACGCGAATCGGTGTCTTTTATTTGGACTGACCGCGACCGATGCTTTTTCGTTCAATGGAACCGACTGGGAGCGCGATGAACTAAGCATTTTCTACTTTGCCAATGCAGGTTCTGTAGCCCTCGATGGAGATTTCGGTGTGGTTGGTGAAACGGGTAACCTGAATATTCCCGGCTCGGCAAACTTCTTAGAGAACAACGAGGGTTCGTGGATGTTGGGCCAGAACGTAAGTGTGAACGCTGATCCGTTTGGGGACGACGCTTTCGGTTTTGCTTCAGATATTCAAGGGGACGAGGCGCTAGTCGGTGCATATCGGGATACCGTCTATTCCTTCACTCGTTTGAATGGCGTCTGGGTGCAGCGATCGAGGATTGGGGCGCCGATCGGGCCGAATCAGGCGTTTGGCCTTGCTCTTGATCTCGACTTGCCCTGGGCACTCATCGGAGCGCCGGATTGGGGTAGTGGTCAAAACGTCGGAGAAGTCTATGTGCTCAAGCTCCTAGAAACAGAATGGACGCACCTAGCCGCACTTGGTGGATCAGATGCGGGGGTTGGGCATCACTTTGGAATCAGCGTCACACTTTCCGGCGCGGATGGTTTTGTGGGTGCACCTCAACGGGCACACTACGCGTCGATACCATCAAGTGGTGGTCCGGGCGCCGTCTACATTTTCGATTTGTCTGAGGTAGGAGTAGCCAATGAGCCCAGACCAGATATCCTGCTCGAGGTTCGCCTCAGCGGGGCCTACCCGAACCCATTCAACCCGTCAACAACCATTGCTTATGCATTGCCAGAAGCCGGGCCCATACGGTTGGAAGTGTTCGATACTCTAGGAAGGGTCGTAAGGATTCTGATAGACGAAGAGCGGGCCGCCGGAGAGCACTCGGTTTCCTTCGACGCCTCAGGGTTGGCGAGCGGGGCTTATCTGTACCGGCTGACTTCTCCGGCGGGCTCGGTGGTGCGGACCATGGTGTTGCTGAAGTAGAGACGTAGCATGCTACGTCTCTACACATGGCCTACTTCTCACTGCAACATCACAGCAGCCTCCACGTGCTAACTTCCTAGCACCATCGTTTGTACGGAGCCCGCTACCACCAGCCCGGCCTCCTCCGCCTAAGAGGCTGTTGAATTACGTGCTCTGTCGCCGAGACGAGCGCATCTCGGTTGAGATCAAGGCGCGAGATCGTAGTCGAATCGTTGATTCGGCGAGCATCTCGCAACGCTGATATCGGCCGAGGGGCGCCGTCGCAGGCTGGATGACGTATTTCAACAGCCTCCTAACCCTTCCCTGAAACCATGCGTCTGCTCGCTACCCTGGCCATGCTGGGCCTGTTCGCCCTCCCGGCCGCCGCCCAGATGGACGACTCCGCCAACCGCATTTTTCCTTACGACTACGAGGTCCGCGACCTCGACAATGGGCTCCGCGTCGTCGTCATTCCCACGGACTTCCCCAACATTGTCTCCCTCCAGATCCCCGTTTCCACGGGCTCGCGTAATGAGGTGGAGGAGGGCAAGTCCGGCTTCGCGCACTTCTTCGAGCACATGATGTTCAGGGGCACGGAGAACTACACGGCTGACGAATACGGCGAGATCCTCAAGAACGCGGGCGCCGACCAGAACGCCTACACGACGGACGACCGGACCGTCTACCACATCACGTTCTCGAAGGAAGACCTGGAGGCCGTCCTGATGCTCGAAGCCGACCGCTTCCAATACCTTCAATACTCGGAAGCCGACTTCCGGACGGAGGCGCTGGCCGTCCTCGGCGAGTACAACAAGAACTCTGCGAACCCAACCAGCAAACTGTTTGAAGTGCAGCGTGCGGCCGCGTTCAGCGAGCACACGTATCAGCACACCACGATGGGTTTCATCGAAGACATCGAGGAGATGCCGAGCCAGTTCGCCTACAGCCGGGAGTTCTTCCGCCGCTACTATCGCCCCGAGAACGCGACGGTGATTGTTGCGGGTGATGTGGAGGCCGGCAACGTTTTCGAGCTGGTTGAACGCTACTGGAGCAGTTGGGAGCCGGGCGCTTATGAGGTGGCCATCCCGGAAGAGCCGGCGCCGTCGGGGCCGCTTTACGCGCACGTGAACTGGGAGACGGATACCCTGCCGTGGATGACGGTCGGTTTTCGCGGGCCGGGCGCGTATCCGACCGACAGACAACGCGGCCGCGGGCGACATGCAGGCGCTCGACGTGCTCGCGGAGTATGCCTTCTCTTCGTCGTCCGACCTCTACCAGCGACTCGTGGTCGAAGAACAAAAGGTCGATCAGTTCTTCAGCTATTTCCCCGATCGGCGGGACCCGTACTTGCTCACCATAATGGCACGGGTGAAAGACATCGCCGATCTGGCCTACGTCCGCGACGCCATTCAGGAGACCTGCGCCATGATGCGCGCCATGCGTCCGGATGAAGCGAGGATTGCCGACATCAAAAGCGCCCTCAAATACGGATTCGCCGCGGGGATGGATAATTCCGAGTCCATCGCGGGCGCCATTGTGTCGTATGTGGCGGCCACGCGCGAGGTGGAGACCATCAACGAGGTCTACGCCAACTACGACCGCGTGACGCCCGAAGACGTTCAGCGCGTTGCGAACACCTACTTCAATGATGCGGGGATGATTGTCACCACGCTCGCAACGGGCGAGTTGAGCGGCGGTGCTGCCGAGATGGGTTCGGTGGATGACCACGTGGCCATGGCCGGAGGCGATCCGACGCCAACGCGGGCGGATCGGGTTCAGGTGCCTCGCTTTGAAGGCGCTGCTCCCGCCCGCGATGCCGGGTTCGAGGAGTTGATCACGCAGAACACCTCGCCGATCATCGACTTTCGACTGCTGTTCAACGTGGGTTCGGCGGATGATCCGGCAGGCAAGGAGGGCCTTGCAACGCTCACCGCCATGATGGTTTCCGACGCCGGCAGCGAATCGATAGAATATGCTGATATCCAGCGCGCCATGTACCCGATGGCCGCCGGCTTTGGGATGCAGGTGGACAAAGAGATGACCGTTTTCTCCGGCGCTGTCCACCGCGATAACCTCGACCGCTACTACGACATCGTTGCGAGCCAGCTCTTTGCGCCCGCCTTCCGCGACGAAGACTTCTCGCGCGTGAAGACGAACCTGCTCAACCAGATCCGCGTCGGCCTGCGCTCCAACAACGACGAAGAACTCGGCAAGGAGGTCCTCTATGAGATGATCTACGCGGGGCATCCGTACGGCCACCTCAACCTCGGCCACGCCGAGGCCGTCGAGGCGCTCACCATCGCCGACGTGCGCGAGTTTTACCAGAACAACTACGCGCAGGACGTGCTTACGGTCGGGATCATGGGCGATGTGTCGGATGCGTTCCTGGACCGGTTCCGCGACGACATCACCGGGGAGTTCCCTCAAACCAGTCACGCGATGGATGTAGATGTGCCGCAGGCCGATCCCATCGAAGGATTGCAGGTTACGCTCGTGGACAAGGACACCCGCGCGGTGGCCATCTCAATGGGCTTCCCGATCGACGTGCGGCGCGGCGACCCGGACTTCGTGGCGCTGTATCTGATACGCTCGTTCTTCGGCGAGCACCGGTCGAGCAACTCGTACCTCTTCCAGCGCATCCGCGAAATCCGCGGCATGAACTACGGCGACTACGCGTACATCGAGTACTTCCCGAACGGCATGTTCCAGTTCCACCCGAGCCCGAATACGGGCCGGCAGCGGCAGATTTTCCAGATCTGGATTCGCCCCGTGCCGCCCGAGCAGGCGCACTTTGCGTTCCGCATTGCAAAGTATGAATTGGACAAGCTCATCCGCGACGGCATCACCGAAGAGGATTTCGAGGCCACGCGTAACTACCTGATGAAGTTCACGAACGTCCTCACTGCCAGCCAGGGCCGAGCGCTTGGTTATGCGCTGGACTCACACTATTACGGCACGGAGGAGTTCGTCGAGTACATCCGCGAAGGGCTTCAGGAACTCTCGGTTGAGGGCGTGAACCGCGTGCTGCGCCGCCACCTTCGAAGCGAGAACATGGCCGCCGTGGTAATCACGCCGAACGCCGAGGCTTTCCGTGACGCACTGCTGGCCGATTCGCCTTCGCCGATGGAATACGAATCGGAGAAGCCGGACGAGATCTACGTCGAGGACGAAGTCATCCAGCAGTACCCGCTGAACCTCAACGCCTCCGACGTGCGCGTGATCTCGGTGGAGGATGTGTTTGAACGGCGGATCTTCGAGTAGACAGCCGCGGCAAAATATTTGGGCGCCGGTACAGACGTTGCATGCAAGGTCTCTACAAAACATTGTCGTGAT
>JADFQN010000120.1 GCA_022561755.1 Bacteroidota bacterium | reverse complement strand
CAGGCGATCCACAACATGGGAAGAAACCGGGCTGCCATGGGTTCCGCCCTCCCCAAACATACCGGATCTAACCACGGCTCGCGCGTACCCAGGCGCCGCGCTGTTCGAGAACTCGGTCGTGAATGAAGGGCGCGGGACGCGGACGCCGTTTCTCGTCGTCGGGGCGCCGTGGGCAAATCAAGAGGCCCTCGAGCACGAACTGAATGCCCGCGAACTGCCCGGCGTGTCGTTCGAGGGCGTCACCTACACGCCCGAGTCCATCCCAGGCATGGCCTCCAACCCCACGCACCGAGGCCGGCAAGTGCACGGGGTGCTGATCAAAATCTCAGATCCCGAGACGTTCCAACCGGTCGCGACGGGCGTGCATCTCCTCCATGCGTTCTACCATGCAGCACCTGCCTCCCAGCGGCGCAGCTTCTTCAACGCGGACTGGCTGGCGAAGCTGTCGGGGACGGATCGACTCCAACAGATGCTGGTGCATGGCACTTCAGCGGAGGACATCGTCGCTGCGTGGAGCGACGATGTCACAGACTTCAAGGCGCAGCGCGAGCCGTACCTGCTGTACGAGGAATATCTGCTCCTCGACTAAGGGTCGGAGGCTCGGTATACCGCCCCCTTCCCAAGGGCAGCGCGAAGCGGTACTGCGTGGGCAAGTGCGAGGACGACCAAGCTCAAAGTTGGTCGTTCATGGGCACTTCGGATTACGGCTCCCCGCCATTCGGCGGGGTGAGGGTTGTCAACGGGCATGCGTTCTGCTCCGTACAGGCATCAATTGGAACGCCTCGCCTGCTTGCTGCAAACCCTCCGACCTCGCTACGATCGGCCACCTCCCTTGAAAGGGAGGGGTTGTAGATGTCAACCCGCAAACATCATATCCACGAGGCGCCAGTGGCCCTCGGCGTTCCGGCCGAAGTAGAAGACGGCGGCGGATTCGCAATCGAACTCCTCTGCCAGATCGCCGCAATCCCACGTAACGAGCCCCGAGAAGGAGAAGCGCCCATCGCCCTCGTCGCGCAGCGCAGCCGGTGAACCTGCCAGCAAGCGCTCCCGGAAATCACCCTCGCCAAAGGTGGATGCGTAGTAATCGTCGAGGAACTGCTCGCGGGTCATGCCGCCTAGCTCGAACGGGAACTCCGCCATGTTGGCCACGGCTTCCGCATCGTTGGCCCTCACCGTCGATTTGAAGCGCGCAAAAAATGCCGCGATGTCTTCGTTCTCGACGGTGGGCGCATCTGCGTTCATGGCCGGAGAAACCGCGTCGTCCAAGACCACCGCGGCATCATCCACCGAAATTTCTGACGACCCGGAACCGCAGGCCGACGCGATCAACGCAACGAGGAGAACAATAAAATGGCGGCGCATAGCAGTCTGGGTCGAGGTCAGGCGTCTTGCGGCTTCTCTTCCACCATCTTCTCCCTCCACAAAATCGCAACGGCGATGCCCACGTAGCCCGCCAGGAGGATCAGAGGGGAGACGACCAGCGAGAGCGGGCTGTCGAGCGAGATGTGGTCGCCGCGTTCGGTGAGGCCGCGCGCGTTGTCGAGGGCCATCACTACATACCCAAGCACGATCAGGCCCAGGCTGCCGAGCAGCACGAGGTAGTTCTTCCGCCCGAAGACCATCTGAACCGCCGCCTTGCGGCGGCCGGCGAGCTTCCTGGAACTCTTCGGGTTGGACTTTTTCGACGACCTGCGCTTCGCCATGGAACGAGCTTTCTTGAGCGGCGCAATATAACCTGCTGCATTTCGTCCCAAGTGTGGAACACGCCAGGCTATTGGCCTCCCAACCACGTAGTTTCCGACCACGAGGTTGTTGAAGTAGTCGTCTTACCTGCCGCGGTGACAGAGCGCCTTTTCGACCAACTCCCAGCCAGGTCACCCCCTGTTTTCTCGCACGCTCGAAAACTGTCCCCCTGGCTAAGGGGGACAAAGCTCCCAGCCAGCCGGCGGGGAGATAGGGGGTGAGACAGCTAGATGCTTCCAAGGGGACGCATTTCAACAGCCTCCTAAGCCCACCCGGCCACTTAATCCAATGCAACCCCGCCGTACCCTCCTCGCCCTTTTCGCCTTCGCCTGCTTGCTTGCCGCCCTTGCGGTTAGCGTGGGCATTCAACCCTCCTCGGCCGACGCAGATTCGGACCTGGAAGCGAGCACGCAGCGGGCCATTGAGGAGATCCTGGCCGAGCCGGATCTGCCCTCGGCCATCTGGGGGATTTATGTGCGCGACCTCCAAACCGGGCGCGTGGTCTTCAGCCGCAACGCCGACAAGAACCTGATTCCGGCCTCGAACCTGAAGCTGTTCACCACGGCCACGGCGCTCGACGCCCTGGGCACGGACTACCGCTACATCACCCGCCTCTTCTTCAACGGCGCCTCGAACGGGAGCACCCTCATCGGCGACCTCGTTATCAAGGGTTCGGGCGATCCCACGTTCGGGAGCCGCCACGAGGACGAAGACCCGCTGGAAACCTGGGCGCGTGAACTGCGCAAATTGGGCATCACACGCATTGAGGGTCGGATTATCGGGGATGACGATGTCTTCGAGGACAACCCGTACGCCGAGGGCTGGGACATCCGGCACATTGCCACCGAGAGCTACGCGGCCGGAGCGGGCGGCCTCTCGTACAACGACAACCTCGTCGAGCTGTCGGTCTCAGGCGGAGGCGGGCGAGCCCGCGTGTCCGCCGAACCAGGCGGCTACGTGGACATCCGAAACCGGATAGGCTCCGGCCGCAGAGGAGCCGGCCCGTTCCGCGTAAACCGGCAGGTGGGTACGAACACGATTGAACTAACCGGCCGCATCTCATCGAGCTACCGGGGCACGCTTCGCATCCCCATCGAAAACCCAACGCGTTTTACGCTGCACGCGTTTAGGGATGCTCTGGAGGCTGAAGGCATCATTGTGAGCGCCTCGCTGATCGACATGGACGACCTCAACAGCGAGCCCGACTACGACAACGACGAGCCGCTGCTCATCCACCTTTCACCGCCGATGTCGGAGATCGCCCGCCGCATCAACCGGCGCAGCGACAATTTCTACGCCGAGCAGGTCTTCCGCACCTTCTCTGAAGATGGCACGACGCGCGGAGGCGCCCGGCGCGTGATTTCGTTCCTCGACCGCGCGGGCGTGGACACCGAAGGCCTCTCTTTCCGCGACGGCTCGGGGCTCTCGCGCAAGGACATGGTGACGCCTCAAGCCATCGTCGGCCTCCTCGACCACATGAACCGGCATCCGGCCCGTCAGGCTTTCCTGAACTCGCTCCCGGAGGGAGGAGGCTCGGGCTCCACGCTCCGAAGCCGCCTCCGTGGCGTACCCATGCGCGGTAAGACGGGATCGCTGGAATACGTTCGCGCGCTGTCCGGTTACTTGAATGCGCCCAACGGCCGGCGCCTCGCCTTTGCCATTGTAGCCAACAACTACACCACGCGCGGCGGCGCCATCGCGAGCGCGGCGGATCGGATCGTCCGGGCGCTCGCAACCGGCCAACGTGTGCCCGCCGATGAAAATTGAGGGGGGTGAGAGGACGAGAGGTTAGAAGACTGAGGACGGTGGGCAGGGGTCAGGAGGCAGGGGTTAGAGAACAGTGGACGGAGGACAGTGGACGGAGAACGGAGGACGAAATCCGAAATCCGAAATCCCCTAAAATCCGAAATCCGAAATCCGAAATCTCTCCCGCTTCCCTGCCTGCCACCTCCCTCTCCGCCTCCTCCGTAGTTTCCGCACGTCTCCTTTCACCCCTCCACACCGATGCCGCACGTCTTCCGCCGAGTTCTGATTGGGCTCGGCGTGGTTTTGCTGCAGTGGCTCGTCTTCAGCCACCTCCGCTTGTGGGGAGCGTTTGCGGACGTCGTGCTGCTGTACGTTGCGTTCGTGGCATTGCGCTACGGGCGGGTGGCCGGCATGGTAACGGGGTTCACATCGGGTCTCTTGATGGACATCGTGACGCCCGGCACTCCGCTTGGGCTCTTCATGATGCTGAAAACACTGCTGGGCTTCGGCATCGGGTTCTTCCGAACGGAGCAAGGCGAAAATATCCGCCTCTACCCATGGCAGTCCTTCCTCGGCGCGCTGCTCGTGGCCGTCGTCCACAATGGCCTCATGGTGATCATCCTCGCGCTGGACAACCAGACACGCACCCACTTCCTGATCGCCGGCCTCTGGTTCGGCTCGGCGCTCTACACGGCGTTCGTTGCATTCATCGCTTCGTTGTACCGGCCGCGCTAGGAGCCTGTCTAACTAAGGGGATTGTAGCGAGGCGAGTGAGGAAGCGAGTACATTTTTTCGATCTTTTGAGGCGTCCCGCAGTACTGCGGGATAACGAAAAAGATCGGAGAAATGGGCCGATTTATTGCTGCCGCAGTAGATCCGTCCTTAGTCAGACAGGCTCCTAAGGCCAGAGCACCGAGAACGGAAGGCCGAGGACGAAGGACCGAGCTTCCAAATTCCAAGCTCCAAATCCCAAGCTCCAGATTCCGAAGCTCGAAATCCGCTATCCGATATCCCAAATCCCGAATCCTCCGATATCCCAAATCCTCCGATATCCGATATCCCCTATCCGATATCCTCCAATATCCCCTATCCTCCCAAATCCGAAATCCGAAATCTGAAATCTACCGCAGCGCTTCCTCCAACGTCGTGGAGGCATCCGTGGAAGCATCTCGGTATTTGACGATGCACGGCGCTGATAGACTCAGGCCATGATCACGCCCGAAGTCGGAGTCCACCGAACGAGAACCCGGTACCACAACAGCGCCAGCCGGAATCTCCAGCGAGGCATCAGCTGACGACCGCAGGATGGTCTCGTTGACGAGGTCGTACACACGCGTGGAGCGGGTGAGGATGACGCCGGAAGCCAGTACGGCACGCTCGCGGACGACACAGCCCTCATAGATACCGCATCCGCCGCCTACGAACACATCATCTTCGATAACGACGGGCGCGGCCCCGATGGGCTCGAGTACGCCGCCTACCTGCGCGGCCGCGGAGAGATGTACCCGCTTGCCGATCTGCGCACAACTGCCGACTAGCGCGTGGCTGTCCACCATCGTGCCCTCGTCCACGTACGCGCCCACGTTGATGTACATCGGCGGCATGCACACCACGCCGCTGGAGACGTACGCGCCGCGCCGGATGGTAGATCCGCCCGGGACCACGCGCACGCCGTCAGTGGCCTTAAGCTGTCGCGCCGGGAAGGTCTCCTTGTCGAAAAAGGAGAAGGCGCCGCTGGAGAAATCCTTGATGCCTCCGAGCCGGAAACCGAGCAGGATGCCCTGCTTGACCCACGCGTTGGATCGCCAAATACCATCGTCGCCGCGCTCGGCTGAACGGGCCTCGCCAGATTCGAGAGCTATCAGGAAGGCATCAAACGCCTCGCGGGCAGCTTCGCGGTCGAGGTCGTCGGCCGGCTGCGCCGAATGGTACTCGATGGAAGCGCGGATGTCGGCGAGAACGGGCATCGCGTATTGGATGGGCAATTAATCAATGGAGGACCGTAGCAAGGGCATGATATATCATGCCCTTGCCAACGCACCAATATGGGGTGCATACGCCTCCAAAACACGCGCCCGCGTTGCCTCCGCAACCGGCGCCAGCGGCAGACGAACGTGCGGTTCGATGAGCCCCATCTCCGCCATCACAGCTTTGATCGGGCCGGGGTTGGATTCGTAGAAGCTCGCCCGCATGGCATCGAGGAGTTCGTAATGCAGCGCGCGCGCGCCTTCATAGTCTCCCGCCAGACCACGCCGAACCAGTTCACTCGTTGCACCGGGGATCGCATTCGCGCAGACGGAAATCAGGCCGTCCGCGCCGAGCGCGAGCATGGGCAAGGTGAGGTCGTCGTCGCCGGAATAGACCGCAAATCCCTCCGGACGATGCGCTATGATATCGGATATCTGGTTGAGGTCGCCCGAGGCTTCCTTCGTGGCTACGACGCTCGGGATCTCCTCGGCCACACGGAGCTGCGTCTCGGCCGTGAGGTTGGAGCCCGTCCGCCCCGGCACGTTGTAGAGCACGATGGGGCAATCCGTAGCGTCGGCGATGGCGCTTACGTGGCCCACCAGCCCATCCGGTGTCGGCTTGTTGTAGTACGGCCCGACGACGAGCAGGGCGTCGGCCCCGGCATCCGCGGCCTGCTTCGAAAAGTCGACGCTCTGCGCCGTGTTGTTCGTCCCCGTTCCCACGATGACCGGAATGCGCCCGGCAACGTGCTCGATGGCCAGCTCCACAATCTGTTGCCGCTCTTCAGGTGTCACCGTCGGATTTTCGCCCGTCGTGCCGAGCACAACGAGTGCGTCGATGCCGCGAAAGCCAGAATCTCCACCGCTGATCTGGAAATCGATGACGCGACGGAGCGCAGCCTCGTCAACCTGATTGTCGGCCGTAAACGGCGTGATGAGGGCGGGGGCGGCGCCGCGGAAAGGGGCCTGCTTCATAGGTTCTAGTAGGGATATTCCGTATCGCGTATTCAGTATTTCAGACTCCAGGCGCGCTAGACTCAGAGAGCAACACAATACGCATTACGCATTACTAACTACGAAATACGCACTACGTCTTCCAACATGTCATCCAGCGTAAACAGCCCCGTCCGACCCTTCACCCACTCGGCGGCTTTCACAGCACCATAGGCGAAGGCGCGGCGGTCTTTCGCAACGTGTTTGAAGAGGAGTTGATCCACGGCGCTGTCGAAACCCACCGTGTGTTCGCCGAACACGTGCCCAGTGCGCGTCGATGTGACGTGGAGAGCTTCCGATGGAATGGCCCCGTGCTGGGTCTCGGCCTCGATCCGCTCCTTTCGGTCGAGGCCATCCAACAACTCGTTGGCCAGCAGTTTTGCGGTGCCGCTTGGACTGTCCACTTTCCCGCTGTGGTGGATTTCATGGACCCAGGCGTCGTAGTCGGGAAGCTGGTTGAGGAGGGGGAGTGCGCCTCTCAAGGCACGAACGAGAATGGCCACGCCGAGCGAAAAGTTGGGTGCGTAGAGGACGCCGTTCTGGCCTTCATCCACCCATTCCCGCACTTTGGGGAGATCGTCGTACCAGCCCGTCGTGCCCACCACCGCATCCACTCCCCAGAACGAGTACCGGTGCAGATGATCCAACGCCACATCCGGCAGCGAGAAGTCGACGCACACTTCCGCGCCGTTCAGATCGTCCGGGTTCGTTGCGCCGAGCAGCGGGCTCTCGATATCAAACCGCGCGACGATCTCGTGGCCTTCATCAATGGCCACGGCTTCGACCGCCTGGCCCATCCGGCCGGTTCCTATCAGGGCGAGTTTCATATCAGAGGGCGGAGGACGAAGAACACGGACCACGTAACCGCATTGCGCTTCCGGAACGCTGCGTCGTGCAACCGAGAGCACAAAAGCTGCATCACGCCAGAATCGCTCGACCCCCTCCAACTCCCCCTGCTAGGGGGAGAGTTATTCTTTGGGGAGTGCTTCAGCCAATTCACCTTTGTGTCAGAATTTTCGCAAGACCGAGTGCCCACGATGATAGCGAGTTCAGAGGCCAAAGCCTTGACCAGGAATCCCTCCCCTAGCAGGGGAGGACAGGAGGGGTCGAGCATGGTTGGTAACGCCTTCGCAAAGCTCAAGGCAGGCTCGTCACTTGCTGACTTCCTGGTTGAAGTTTAGAATGCATGATACATGATCGCACAATCCTCTGTCCAATCACGTCATGGAAGCGAGACCGAAGAGAACAAGCGTCACATCGCCTCCGCCGCTCTTACAACATCCGCCAACAACACCGCCGCCGTGACGTCGGCGCTGGCGCCGGGGCCACGGATAACGAGGGGCTCGGGAGAATAGCGCTCCGTGTCGAAAGCGACGGCGAGGGATGAGCTTTTCAGTCCCGCAAACGGTGAGTCGCCCGGAACGGCTTCCACCGCCGCACGGATGGCTCCGTCGGAGCTCAATCTGGCGATGTAGTGTAACGGCCCGTCGGCCGACGCGCATCGGGCTTTCCAGCCGGCGTCGAGGTTGGGGAGGCGTTCGAGAAAGTCATCGACAGAAACATCCTGCAAGGCATCCGGGATGAGAGATTCTACGTTTGCGTCGGAGGGCTCGGAGTTGAGGCCCATTTCGCGGGCGAGGAGGGCCAGCTTTCGGGCCACGTCCCGGCCGGAGAGGTCGTCGCGCGGATCGGGCTCGGTGTATCCTCGTTCGCGGGCTGCCAGGACAGCTTCGGAGAACGTGGAGCCGTCGCGCATCGCATTGAACACGAACGCCAGCGTCCCCGACAGCACGCCTTCGATAGACTGGATCGTGTCGCCCGTCCGGAGGAGGTCGCGGAGCGTAGCCACGATGCCGAGACCCGCGCCCACTGTGGTATCGTAGAAATACGGTACTTCGCCGGATAGGGCGGCAGACTGCGCCTCGCGCCATTCGGAGACGCCAACCAGCGTCGCCGCTTTGTTCGGCGTGACGACGGCGATGCCCGCCCCGAGCAACTCGGCGTGACGGACGGCCACGGCTTCGGAAGGCGTCGCGTCCACCACAATCAACCGTTCGAGACGCGCGGCCGTGAGCCTCTCTATAAGGGTATCGAGGTTTGCTGTTTCAGCTTCCGATAGCCTCGTAACGGCCTCGTCAAACGGAAGACCGTCTTTGTCAAACACCATCCGCCCGGTGTCGGCAAGACCAACGAGCCGCAGATTCAGGCGGTGCTCGTCGCGGAGCATCGGCGATTGCCTGTGCAGCAGATCCAGCAGGCGCGTGCCGAGGCCGCCGGCGCCGATCACAAACACGTGCGCACGTGTCCGGCGAAGGGCGAACGACTCGTGCAGCGCCTGCACAGCCAGCGCGGCGTCCTCGTCGGCGATGACGGCCGAGATGTTGTGCTCGCTCGCACCCTGCGCGATGGCGCGGACGTTCACGTGAGCCCGCCCGAGAGTCCCAAACATGCGCCCGGCGAGGCCCGGCGCTTCGCGCATGAAATCGCCTACGGCGGCGATAACCGCGTTTCCGCCCTCCATCACCAGCCGTAGCGTGCCCCGCCCGCATTCGACGGCGAATGTCCGTTCGAGCAGGTCGAAAGCCTCCTCGGAAGCCGCTTCCTTCACGGCAAAGCACAGGCTGCCCTCGCTCGAGGCCTGGGCGATCAGGAGCACGTCGATTTTGGCTTCCGCCAGCGTCGTAAACGCGCGCGCGGTTAATCGGGGAGCTCCAAATACGCCTGTCCCGATCAGTCGGATTAGCGCAGCCTCACGCACAGATGTGATGGCTTTGATGCGCCCCGGCGTCATTTCGCGCTGCGGACCAATGACCGTGCCGGCGTGCTCGGGCCGCATCGTGTTCTTGATCCGCAGCGGGATCCCCTTGCCCTGCAACGGCCGCATCGTGCGCGGATGCAGCACTTTCGCTCCGAAGTGCGCCAGCTCGCCCGCCTCCTCGTACGACAGGCGCGGCAGTGTGAACGCCTCCGGCACGAGGCGCGGATCGGCCGACAGCACGCCGTCCACGTCTGTCCAGATCACACACTCTACCGCATCCAGCGCGGCAGCGAGAATCGTGGCGGTGAAGTCCGAGCCCGAGCGGCCTAGCGTGGTCGTAACGCCCTCGTTCGTTGCGGCAATGAAGCCGGTGACGACGGCAATCGTGTCGTCGGGGATAGTCGCGAAGGCATCGCGGATGAAGGCATCCGTCTCGTCGAAGTCCACGACGGCCTCTCCGTGGGCGGCGTCCGTACGAATCAGGGTCCGGGCGTCCAGCGGGATGGCTTTATGCCCCGCCTTCCGAAAAGCGGCAGCCACAATCGGCGCGGAGGCCCGCTCCCCTGCCGATACGATCGCGTCCTGCGTCCGCGCATCGCTGGCCTCGCGGCGATGGACCCCCTCCAACAACTCCCGGATTTCAGCCCAGAACGACCCGAGTTCCTCTGCCAGCGCCTCCTTTTCGTCCTCGGGGGCCAGATCGTCAATGGCCAGCGCGTGCCGCGCCTCGATCTCCGCGACGATGGCCAGGTAGTTGCCCGCGTGGCTCTTTGCTGCCGCAATCGCGTCCAGCAGCCGATCCGTCACCCCGCCAAACGCCGACGCAACCACAACCCGCCGTCCTTCCGGCCCATCCGTCACCAACTCTACTGCCCGCCGCACGCGCCCCGGCGTACCAACGGACGTGCCGCCGAACTTGGCGACGTGTAAGGGGAGATCGGAAGACACGGGGTGAAGGCATGGGTGACGAAGCGGCGGAA
>JADFQN010000015.1 GCA_022561755.1 Bacteroidota bacterium | reverse complement strand
CGGCGGCGCCGATGTCCGGGCGCCGTTCCAGGCGTTCTGGGGCCCGAAAGGGGGACCCTCGGACGTCGTCATCGTCGACCAGGCCGTGATCACGAACTTCATGGCGCCGTTCCTGAAGCCGGAGATCGTCCACGTCTTCGGCCATGCGGCGGACCTCCTCGGTGGCCTCCGCCACGGTCGCATGACCCTGGACGGCGACATAATCCGTCTCCATGAGGCCGCCGGCGGTGTCCTCGGCGTAGCTCAAGAGCGCCTCCACATCCTCTGCGTCCTCCAACTGCGGGACGACCTCCTCAGCCACTTCCTCATCTACATCCGCAAGCACGTCGGCCGCGTCGTCGGTGTCCATCTGGTCGAGAAGTTCGATCAGTTCGCCTGCCGGAACGTCCTCCAGGAAATCCGACCGCTGGGTGCTCTCCAGTTCGGGTAGGACGGCGCTGCTCTGTTCGCTCGGGAGCCACTGGAAGAGCGTCTCCGACGCCTCAGCCGGCAAATGCTGGAGGAGCTGGGCGGTATCAGCCGGATGAAGGTCGGCGACGAGGTTCAGCACCATCCCCTGTTGCCCGTCGCCGATGAGCACCTCCACGTTGCCGACGAACTCTTCGTCCACGGCCATCGAGGCGAGCTTGTGCTCATGCTCGACGTCGGGCGGGGTCGTCTGGGGCGTCAACTCGGACACGCGGTGGCTCGGACTTGAAGTGGACTGGGCGGCGGCAAGATCGGGCCTGCGGGTCTAAAATGCGCCCCGGCCTGTACTTTTTTACAAATCGACCTTGAACAGCGTGTTTGTGAGCTTCACGAACTCCTCCGGCGAGAGCGCCTCCGGCCGCCGCGTAGCAAACTCATCGGGGATGCTCGTGTGTAACTCGGCACACAGACCAGAGAGGCTCTTCCGCAGCATTTTCCTCCGCTGTCCAAACGCAGTCCGCACTACGCGCCGCATCTGGGTGACGTCAAAACTGACTTCGCCTGTCATGTCGAAGTCAAGAGAGATGACGGCGCTTTCCACGTCGGGTTTGGGGCGGAAAACGTGCCGCGACACCGAAAAGAGCATTCGAGGCCGCGCGAGAAGCTGCGTTTGCACACTCAGGATGCCGTAGGCTTTGGAACCCGGCTCCGCCACGATGCGCTGGGCTACCTCCTTCTGCGTCATCAACACCGCCCGGCGGATGTGTCGCCGGGCATCCAGAAGACCAAAGAGGATAGGCGAGGTGATGTAGTACGGCAAGTTGCCGACAACGTATGCCCCGCTATCGCCGTAAGGGTGACCCTTGTGGTCGCCCGAAAATGCAGACCAATCAACCCCGAGCACATCTTCATGGCGGATATCGAGGTCAGGGAACTGCTCGCGAAGGTGTGCGACGGCCTCCTCGTCTACCTCAACTACGGTAAGGTTTGGATGCCTTTCGAGAAGCAAGCCCGTCAGCGCCCCCATCCCCGGCCCGATCTCAACCACCCTCGCCTGAGGCGGCGCAGCCACGGCATCCACAATCTTCCTGATCACATTTTGATCAATCAGGAAATGCTGGCCGAGGCGTTTCTTGGGGCGAAAAGACATCTACCGCAACAATACAACCTCTAGGAGGCTGTCGGATTTAGGATAATCGTACTGCGGCGGCAGTAAATCGGCCCATTCCCCCCGATCTTTTTCGTTACGTAGACGCACTATGCGCCTCAAAAGATCGGAATAATGTTCTCGATTTCCCACTCGCCTCGCTACGGCCTGCCCCGCCTTGGCGGGGAACCCCTAAACCCGACAGACTCCTCGTGCAAAAAAAGAACGCCGCCCCCAGCAATACTGCGGGGAGCGGCGTTTGGCGGCAGGCTTCCCTCGCTACTCGGGAAGGTCGTACGCGCGTTGAACGGCTTCGTAATCCGTATAGTCGATGCCCGCGCGGGCGTTGCCTACGTAGAGGTTGCCCGGAATCAACAACAGATGGAAGTCCGTGCGGGCAAGGCTGCCGAAATCGAGCGGGGACGACCCGATCAGGTCGATGTACAGATCCTGGATGTTGTAGGCGTACGAGTAGGTGATTGAGTAGTCGATGTACTCGTCGCCGTCCTCATCAACGCCTACCGTAACCGGAAGCGGCGTCCAGGTAGGGGCACAATCACCCGCATCACATCCTACAATTAACTCGCCGTCCGCATAGAGAAGAACGGCTCCGGCATCGACCACGTCACTGTTGAGTTCCGGGACTTCGCGATGGTAGCTGCCTATGGTCCCGTCAGCGCTCACATCCAGGTCGCCGCCGTCGATGCTGAAGTTGCGGATGATGATATCGTTGCCGATGACGATAATGTCCTGGTAGTTGTCACAGCCGGCAGAAAAGACCAGAATGCCCGCCAAAGCGGTTGCCGCGAAAACCGAGCGAAGCGAAGTGAGGGTAATCATGTTCATGGGGGGGAGGGATTCAGATGGTTGCATCGAGGGGAGAGCCGCCGGAGCGAACCATGGGGTAACACGCCGGGCTGCCGAGACGGCCGTTTGCAAAGGGCCTTCCAAACAAAAAGGCCTAGGAGTCTATCGGATTTAGGATGATTCTACTGCGGCGGCGGTGACTCGGCCCATTATCCCGATCTTTTTCGTTGCGTAGCCCCACTATGCGCCTCAAAAGACCGAAAGAATGGTCTCGATTCCCCACTCGCCTCGTGACGAACCCCTAAACCCGACAGACTCCTGGCCCGAAATGGGCCACGCCTTACGAAAACCAGTGATTTCGTCCTGAATGCTGGACGAGTGATGCTCAGGCCGTGAGCCGACGCATTCCGGTGTAGATGGACGCCGTCAGGAGGATTTTGGTGATGTCCCACGCTACGAAGCGGAGCCAGCCACTCTCGATGGACTGCCACCACGTTGTATGGTCAGCGGCGAAATGAAGCCACGTTACGCCGCACGCAAACAGCGTCAGCGATCCTGCAAATACGGCAAGTGCGCTGCCCGAAAACGAATTCCACTTCTTCGACACCGTCCCGATAACCGCTGCGGCTGCCGCAAAGCCAAATAGGTAGCCGCCGCTCGCGCCGGCAAGATGGGCGATACCGGAGGCTCCACCTGCGTAGAGCGGCAGAAAAAGGCCCAGAACGAGATAGAGGAGCATCGCCAGCAGGCCGTTCCGCCATCCAAGGAAGAGGCCACTGCCATACACCGCAACGGTCTGAAGCGTGATCGGCACCTCCCAGAGGTACAGCCTGATCTCGAACTGCGCCAACAGGCCAGTCAGAAGGGCGAACCCGACGATGCCGGCAACCTGGGTTGCGAGGGAGGCCTGGTTGCTGCGAAGCCCATCGACGGCGGCAGTGCGGGGCGAGCGGAGAGCGATGGAGGTCATAAGCACAGAGAGATAGCGGTTGTCTCCAAAATACGATGCAACGCGTTCGTTGTACCCTTCCCGTGGGCCGGGCACAACCCATCAAAGGTTCCTCACGTTCGCTGCCGTGTGCCGGATACAGACGGCTTAGTTTCATTACCCAATTTATTCTGCGACCATGAGCGACCACCTCAGCATCTCCATCAGCGACGGCATCCTTCGCATTGCGCTGAACCGTCCCGAGAAGAAAAATGCACTCACACTGGCGATGTACGAAGGGATGACGGACGCGCTCAACGACGCGGCCAACAACTCCTCCGTGCGTGTTGCGGTTTTGCACGGGTTGGGTGGAAGTTTCACGGCCGGCAACGACCTGTTCGACTTCCTGAACGATCCACCAAAGGACGATACGAGTCCAGTTTTCAGGTTTTTGAGGGCCGCTAGCACCTTCCCCAAACCACTCATTGCTGCGGTAGAAGGCCACGCCATCGGCATCGGCACGACCATCCTCCTGCACTGCGATCTGGCTTATGCAGCACCCTCGGCACGATTTCAGCTTCCGTTTGTTAACCTCGGGCTCGTTCCGGAGGCCGCATCCAGCCTGCTGCTCCCAAAAACCGTTGGAACAAAGCGAGCCACCGAGCTGCTGTTCTTCGGGGAGCCGTTCTCGGCTGAGGACGCGCACGATGCCGGGCTCATCAATGCTGTTATCACGGAAGGAAATGTTGTGGATCACGCACTCGAACGAGCAAAAGAGCTTTCCCTAAAACCTCCTGCGTCACTCCGCCTCACCAAAGACTTGCTGAAAACGGCAGATACCGAGGCCGTGGCACGCACCATGCAGGCCGAGGGGGCTCATTTTATCGAGGCCCTCACCGGACCGGAGGCACAGGAGGCCCTCACAGCCTTCATCGAAAAGCGCGCGCCGGACTTTTCGCAGTTCCACTGAAGCAGGAGGCTGTTGAAATACTACGCCGTAAGCGAGGCGCGCGAATCTCGGCCGAGATCGAGGCGCGAAATCGCAGGCGAATCGGTGATTCGTTGAGTATTTCGCAACGCAGAGATCGGGCAATCCCGCCGTATGGCGGGAAGGTACGTGGAGTTTTTCAACAGCCTCCTAGGGGCTGCTCAGTGCCCGCCTATCGCGTGCTTCTCGAAGGCCAAACGGCGCCTTGCGTCGTCCCGTGGTCGGTTCGGCCATCGTAGGCGTTGTGCCGCAGCACGTAGGTGTCCCGGATTCTCGACGCGATGCCTCTGGCCTCAGCATCAATCACATCGCAGGAAGGCGCACGCACCGACTCTAGAGCACGCCAGATCATATCGGCCTCTTCGAGGGCGAACTGTTTGTGACCGTTCTCGTGGATGCGCAGGGCGCGATCGAACGACCGCCACCTTCTCTCAACCTCGTATGCCGTCCCTCTGAACGGCTGCCAACGTGGCAAGGTGGTCACTACTCGCAGATGAACCTCTATGTCGGTCAGATCGCAGCCGATTGAGGCCGGCGTCTTCCAGTATGTGTAGCGTATTTCGGTGGAGGTGAGGCCGAAGTAACGAGAGCCCCCCGACACCGGGCCTCCCCGCAGCATTGCTTGAAGCAGGTCGTTTTCAGTGCGTCCCACGATGTCGTAGTACCGCACCTCCTCGCTGAGGTGAACGGCGCCCGTTCCGCGCGCTGACGTCTGCGCCTGTGCACCCCACGCGCTTAAGAGCGGGAGCAGGAATAAAAGCGAAAAGGTGCGCACGGACCTGTGAGGAGGTGGATCGGGCGCGTTATCGGCAGCCGAAGCACACAACTCAAACGCTAGCGCCGTATGGCCGCAGACGATTCCACTTCGTACGCCAGATTAGGCGCCAGCCACCGCTCCATTTCCTCAACGCGTACGCCCTTGCGCCGCGCATAGTCTTCAATTTGGTCCTTCCCGAGCACGCCCACGTTGAAATACGCGGCCTGGGGATGAGCGAGGAACAGCCCGCAAACCGATGCGGGAGGAGTCATGGCCAGGTGCTCGGTGAGTTGCACGCCCGTGTTGGCCTCCGCATCAATCAGCCCGAAGAGGGTACGCTTCTCCGTATGATCGGGCTGCGCGGGATAACCGGGAGCCGGGCGAATGCCTCGATAGCGTTCCCTGATGAGGTCGTCGCTCGAGTACTGTTCGTCAGATGCGTAGCCCCACAGTTCCGTTCGTACGCGGACGTGGAGCCACTCGGCAAACGCCTCTACCAAACGGTCGGCAAGAGATTGGGCGAGGATGGCCTGATAGTCGTCATGGTCTGCTCTGAAATGCTGCGCGAGCGCTTCCGCCCCGTGGATGGAAACGGAGAAGGCGCCGAGGTGGTCCTTCCGGCCGCTGTCCGTCGGGGCCACGAAGTCGGCAAGGGCGCGGTTGGGCTTGCCGGGTGTTTTCTTGGTTTGCTGGCGGAGGGTGTGGAACGTGGCCGCAACGTCCGCACGCGACCCATCGGTGTAGATGTGGATGTCGTCGCCGTCGGAGCCCGCTGGAAACAGCCCGGCCACGCCGCGTGGTACAAAAGCGTCCTTTTTTGCTTCTATCTGGTCGAGGAGTGTATTGGCATCGACCAGAAGAGACCGGGCTTGCTCGCCGACGCGCTCGTCCTCCAGAATCATCGGGTACTTGCCCTTCAGCTCCCACGCGATAAAGAACGGCCCCCAATCGATGAACGGGCGCAGATCCGATACCGTCACGTTGTCAACGACTTTTACCCCGAGATGCCTGGGCACAGAGATGGGAGCTTTGGCCCAATCGAGCGCAAGTTTGTTTGAGCGCGCCTCCTCCAACGAAAGCACCGTTTGCGTACCGTTTCGTGAAGCGTACCTCGCGCGCACTTCGTCGTACTCGTCGGCAACGTGGTTTACAAAGGCGGCGCGCCGTTCCTCTGAAATCAGGGCGCCCACTGTCGAAACACTTCGACTCGCATCGAGGACGTGAATGGTTGGACCACTGTACCGCGGGGCCACCTTGACTGCTGTATGCAGTTTGGAGGTCGTGGCGCCACCGATGAGCAGCGGCGTGTGCATCCCCTGCCGCTCCATCTCTCCAGCGACGTGAACCATCTCGTCCAGCGACGGCGTGATGAGGCCGGAAAGACCGATCACGTCTACGTCGTGCTCCCGCGCGGCTTCCAGGATCTTGTCGGCAGGGACCATCACGCCCAGGTCGATCACGTCGTAATTGTTGCAGCCCAATACCACGCCCACAATGTTCTTGCCGATATCGTGAACGTCGCCTTTGACCGTTGCCATCAGCACCTTCGGCCGAGAGGGTATTTCGCCGCCGTGCTCCGCTTGCTCCCGTTCAATGAACGGTGTAAGATAGGCCACGGATTTCTTCATTACACGAGCGCTCTTCACAACCTGCGGAAGAAACATTTTGCCACTTCCGAACAGATCACCCACGACGTTCATTCCGTCCATCAACGGGCCTTCAATCACATGCAATGGGCGTTTTGAGGCCTTTCTGGCTTCTTCCGTGTCTTCTTCGATGTAATCAACGATGCCCTTGACAAGGGCGTGCTTGAGCCGCTCTGCAACGGGAGCATCACGCCAGGCTTCTTTCTCAATTTCGTCTGTGCTCCCGTGCTCCCGTATTTGCTCCGCGTGGGAAACCAGACGCTCCGTTGCGTCCGGTTTCCGGTCAAACAGAACGTCCTCTACCAGTTCCAGGAGCACCGGATCAATCTCGTCGTACCCGGCAAGTTGGCCCGCGTTGACGATCCCCATGTCCATCCCCGCTTGAACGGCATGGTAAAGGAAGGCCGCGTGCATGGCTTCGCGCACCGTGTCGTTGCCCCGAAAGGAGAACGAGAGATTCGAGACGCCTCCCGAGATTTTCGTGCCGGGAAGGTTCGCCTTGATCCACCGAACAGCCTCGATATAATCAATGGCGTAGCGGTTGTGCTCGGGGATGCCCGTCGCGACGGCGAAGATGTTCGGGTCGAAGATGATGTCTTCGGGCGGGAAGCCGATGTCGTCGACGAGGATGCGGTAGGCCCGCTCACAGACTTTGGTGCGGCGCTTCAGCGTATCGGCCTGCCCGTCCTCATCAAACGCCATCACGATTACAGCAGCTCCGTAATCACGAGCGGCCTCAGCGTGGTTCCTGAACTCGTTTTCGCCTTCTTTGAGCGATATCGAGTTGACAACAGGCTTACCCGGCAGGCACTTCAACCCGGCCTCGATGACGTCCCACTTCGACGAATCCACCACGACCGGCACCCGTGAGATATCGGGCTCGCTCATGGCCATCAACAGAAAGCGTTGCATGGCCGCCGCGGAATCGAGCATACCCTCGTCCATGTTCACGTCGATGGCCTGGGCGCCGTTCTCCACCTGCTGGCGCGCAACCGACAGCGCTTCCTCGTAGTCGTTCTCTTTGATGAGCCGGGCAAAGCGCCGCGAGCCCGTCACGTTCGTCCGCTCGCCGATGTTGACGAAGTTGAGGTCGGATCGGAAGACGAGGGGCTCCAGACCGGCGAGGCGCGTGCGCCGATCTGCCTCGGGCGCTTGACGCGGGGCGATGCCGGCCAGCGCATCAACCAACACCCGTGTGTGCTCCGGCGTGCTCCCGCAACACGTCCCGGCGATGTTCAGCAGGCCTTCTTCGGCATACTCAGCCAGAATAGTAGCCATGTGCTCCGGGCTCTCGTCGTAGCCACCCATTTCGTTGGGGAGACCCGCATTCGGGTACAAACTGGTCGGAACAAATGCTACGCGGCTCAAATCCTCTATAAACGGCCGCATTTGCTTGGTGCCGAGCGCGCAATTCAGCCCGAACGAGAGTAGTTCGGGAGCATGAGCCAGCGACGTCCAGAAGGCTTCTACTGTTTGCCCGACCAGCGTGCGCCCGCTCTCGTCCACGATGGTGCCTGAAATCATCACCGGGAGCACCTTGCCGGTCTCTCGGAAGAACCGCCGTAATGCAACCACGGCGGCCTTTGCATTCAGCGTGTCGAAGATGGTCTCGACGAGCAGGATGTCCACTCCGCCGTCTACGAGGCCCCGAATCTGTTCGGTGTACGCATCACGCACCTCGTCGAACGTGACGCCGCGAAAGCCTGGGTCTTCAACATCGGGAGAAAGCGACAGCGTCTTGTTCATCGGCCCGATGGCGCCGACGACGAAGCGAGGCCTTTCGGGTGTCTCAGCGGTCGCCGCATCGGCGGCCTGCCGGGCGAGCCGGGCGCTCGTCGCATTCATCTCATAGACCAGCGTCTCCATCCCGTAATCCGCCTGCGAAACGGCCTGCGCGTTGAACGTGTTGGTGGAAACGAGATCAGCCCCCGCATCCAGATACGCCCGGTGGATATCTAGAATGGCCTCCGGCTGCGTGAGGCTCAGCAGATCATTGTTGCCCATCAACGGGCTTTCCCAATCAGAAAACTGCTCACCGCGAAAGTCCTCCTCGGCAAAACCGAGCTGCTGGATCATCGTCCCCATCGCCCCGTCAAGGATGAGGATGCGGTTGGTGAGGAGGGCTTGCAGTTCCGTTAGAAGTGACATCGGTACTTTCTAAAGCAATCGAGCCGATCAACGCAGCCGGCCTATCGAAGTTCAGACGGGTTGCATCAAGCTGCCGCCGCCTCAAACCCCACCGCCTTGTGCGTACCGTCGCAGAACGGCTTGTTGGATGACTGGCCGCAGCGGCAGAGGGCGCACTTCCCGGTTGTAATTATCGAGTCGTCGGCTGAGGAAATCGAGACCGGACCACGCAACAGGTACGGGCCGTTTGCAGCAAGGATGATCCGCAGTACCGTCTCATCAGCAGAAGCCGAAGCGTTGTGATCACCCAGCGTTCCGTCGTCCTCGAACGCGTTGAGGTGGCTGTTGTCGCAGAACGGCTTGTTCTCCGAGAGCCCACAGCGGCAAAGGGCCACACGCGTATCGGTGAGGATCACCTCGCCGTCCGGCGTTTCGATCTGGAGGTCGCCGCGCACGAAAAGAGGCCCGTTGGGCTGGATTGACAGGCTATTCGCGGCATCGGGCGTTTCTTCTTCGCCGCCATCTTTCCGCGTGAACTTCAGAGCGCCCGTCGGACAATTCATGATTGTTGCCGAGATAGCATCGGCATCCGCTTGCGACGGATCTATCCACGGCTTGCGCTTCGGATCGAACACGGTGGGGCTGCCATGCACACACTCAGCGGCGTGGATGCAGCGCTTGACATCGTACTGAACGTCGATGCCTTCAGATGTATAGGTAAGGGGATCGGACATAAGCCGTAGTTCGAGCGTGAGCGTTGTAGACCGCGAAGAATAACCCCGGTTTCATTCGGACCTGTTGCAAGCAACAAAACAAGCCGATCTCAAAAGCCGATGCCCAGCGCGCGCAGCAGCCGCCCGCCATGAACGGTAATCGAGGGGACGACCACCCAGTCCGTTTCCATGAAGGCGTTTGTCGGGCTGTAGAAGATGCCCAATTCGGGGCTAACGCCCAGATCGGGCTCGCCCAATCGAACACCTGCGAACGCGCCGATGGCCGGATTGGGCGTCGGGTCGTCGTCTCCCAGCGCAAGCGCGTGTTGGACACGTAATCCCCCATACGGCGTCATCGTCGGGCTGTAGGGCCACGAACCGATAAACGTGGCTTCAAAATGGGCGTGGCTACCGAGGGCAAGAAGCCCTCCCCCCACAATTACCGCCGTGGCGATGCGTCGCGGCCCACTTGGTGTCAGTTGTCGTTTGTACGTTGCAACAATGCCGCTGCTTCCGGCAAGTCGCACGCCCGCATCGGAGCGTTCATCCAGCCCAAACCGCGCCTCGCTGTCGAATGAAAAGCTGGTCGTACGCTCGTCCGGGTCGCCGGGATCGGCGTTGATCTTGGGCTGCCCCACGGCCACTTGGGCAACGGTGCTCGGAACAACCGTACGGATTGGAGCGGGCTCCGCCGTGGTGCCGACGGCGTAGGGAATGCAGCCGCTCGCTGCCAGACCGGCGAAAAGAAAAAGGACATAGGCGCGCATCGGAGGGGGGACGACGACGCCGAAACATACGATGTATCCTCGGAGGTATCCGATCACGGACGTGAACCGGTTAAGAGGCTGTTGAAATACTACGCCGTAAGCGAGGCGCGCGAATCTTGGCCGAGATCAAGGCGCGAAATCGCAAGCGAATCGGTGATCCGTTGAGTATTTCGCAACGCTGAGATCGGGCAGGAGGCGCTGCCGCAGGTAGGTGGAGTTCTTCAATAGCCTCTTAAATCGAAGCCCTACCTTTGGAGGCTCCAAACTATCCGTGATCCCCATGCGTCTTGGCGCCCTCGTTTTCCTTCTGCTCCCCGCTTTTGCCTTTGCACAACCCGCCCCGGACCAAACCGGCGTGGCCAATGCCTTCGGCCGATTTGTCACTTCCGCTCACCGTGATAGTTCTTGGGCGACGGCTGTGCTCATCGCATGTCCCGCCGAGAATGACGACGTGGGAACGGTGGCATGGTTGTGCGATTTCGAATTGGCCGCACATCGGGTTCGTGTGGAGCGCCTTACCACGCTGGCCACGATGCTCTTCCCTTCTGAGCCAACCGCGCTTAACCCGCACTACGCCGTAGAGGAAGAACGTGACGGCACTTTCCACTTGTTGCTGTTCTCCGACCTCGATACCGCAGACTATGTGCTCGCCGCGTTCATGGACGTAGAAGGCGTCTACCGCCTCGTTAACCTGGATACTGAGGGCGGGCCGGAAACGATGCCTCCACCTGCATCTGTAATACAAGCGTTTGACGACCTGATGGCCGTCGCGAGTACCACAGGGACGACTATTGAGGAGTTTGCACGCTTCATCGTTGCGCGCGGTGACGATGAGAATCACGAGTGGAAAGCTCTGGCCGATCCGGCTCGGGGAGATGAACGTCGTTTTGTAGAGAGTGCGCTCGAGTCAATCCGCTTCTTGATGGAAGCCAGCCGAGGCGATTACGAGATTGAGGGGTACGAAAGCGAGGAGGAATCGGAGGGCGAGTGGCACGTGCTGCACGTCCGGTTCGATACGAACAAGATGGGGGATCGTCGCGCATTCGCGTTCCTGCCGATAGGTGGCTCGTTTTTGCCGGGTGATATTAATGAATAGGTGGCCTGCTGCTCAGAAAAGCGTCCGGTTTCGGAGGCTGTTGAAATAGTGCTCTGTTGCCGATGCGAGTGATTCTCGGCCGAGAACCACTCGCCTCTCTCTTCTTGTTCAACAGGCTCCCAGACAACTCGGTCTGACCACCCCCGCCGATCCCGACAAGCCTGCGCTGAGCGTAGTCGAAGTGTCGGAATCGACTTTCCCACTTCTCCAGACGCATGCCTTCGCCGCAACGCCTTCGGCGTCGCCCTTGTCAAAGGAGGGAAGTTGCTCGACCGAGATCCAATCGTCTCGGTGAGAGCCTGCCTCGCACTCGTTGCGGGGAGCCCTAAATCAACAGTCTCCTAGACGTCACAGGATTTTGACACGCTTTGAGCAACGCGCGTGCAACGTGCTAAAGGTTTCGCACGTTAAGAAGCCGGCTTGTATCCACATCGTGCGGTTCGTGACCGACCAGATGCCGTTCGTGTCGGCATTGCAATCCTTCCCTCCCAATCTGCGTTTAGTAGGAGTCTATCGGATTCAGGATGATCCTACTGCGGCGGCGGTAAGTCGGCCCATTTCTCTGATCTTTTTCGTTGCGTAGCCCCACTATGCGCTTCAAAAGATCGGAAAAATGATCTCAACTTCCCACCCGCCTCGCTACGAACCCCTAAATCCGACAAACTCCTGGTTTCCCCACCTCCCAAATCCATCTGTTCTGATGTTCCGACTCGCGACGTTCTTTGCGCTCACAGTTCTTCTCACGCTGCCTTCGCAGGCCCAGCGCCCCGGCCAGGGCGAACGTGGCATGAGGGGCGGCTCGATTACCGGCACCGTGCTCGACGATCTCGAAGGAGCACCCATCGAATACGCGACGGTTGCCGTCCGTGCGGAAGCCGACTCGTCGCTGGTGACGGGAGGGGTGTCCGATGCATCCGGCGCGTTCAACATAACCTCGCTGCGGCCCGGCTCTTACATCGTGGAAGTGAGCTTCGTGGGGTACACGCCGCAGTTTTTCGACGCGATAGTTGACCGCCAGAGCACGGCTACGGACCTTGGGACAATCCGCTTGGTGCAAGATGCCGGCCAACTCGGCGAGGTCCAGGTAACCGGCCGGCGGGAGTTCATGGAGGTCCAGATTGACCGGACCGTGTACAACGTCTCCGACCAGCCGATCAACACGGGCGGCAACGCGGCCGACGTACTGCAAAACGTGCCCTCCATTGAGGTAGACATCGACGGCAACGTAAGCCTACGCGGGAATCAGAACGTGGCCATCCTGATAAACGGACGCAACGTTCCCATGCGTGGCGATTTCCTGGCTGCGTTCCTGCGTCAACTCCCCGGCGACGCCATCGACCGCGTGGAGGTCATCCCGAATCCCTCTGCCCGCTTTGATCCGGACGGCATGAGCGGCGTCATCAACATCATCCTGAAGGAGGGCAATGAACTCGGATTGAGCGGCGGTATCCAACTCGGCGCGGGAACCAATCCAGGCGCTAATGCGGGCGCCAACGTGAGCTATCAGCAGGGCAAATGGAGCCTGTACGGATCGTACGGCTTTCGCTACGACGACCGAACGCGCACCAGCGATAATCTTCGTGAAAACCGCTTCCTGGACCCAACCACCTTCCTTTTACAGGATGCGATAGGCGACCGGACAAGCATGTCGCATCTGTTCAACACGAGCGTCGATTACACGTTGACACGTGGCTCTACGTTGTCGTTCTCGGGCTACTTCTCGCGGCGCGATAACACGTCCGACAACACCACGCTGTACACGGAGGAGGATGCAGATCGCACACTCACCAACCTGTACGAGCGGCGCACGGACGGCGAAGCCAACGGCTTCAACATGGATCTGTCGCTTGGCTTCAAACGGAGCTTTGATGGCGCGGGGGGAGGCGACGGAGAACGTCCGAGCGGCGGGGAAGGGCGCCAGATGCGTGGGATGCGCATGAGGGGTGGTGGCGGACCCTCAGGCGGTAACAGAGCCGCCGGTAATGGCCACGAGCTAAGCCTGGAGGCCCGCTTCAACCGCAACGCCGCCGACGACTTCGATACGTTCACCGAACAACTGCTGGATCTGGAAAACACTCCGACGGGCACTCCAAGTATTGAAACCAACACACTGGACAATACTACCAACGAAGGCACCTTCCAGATCGATTACGTGCGCCCTCTGGGCGAAGGGACGCGGCTCGAGATCGGCGGCAAAAGCACGCTTCGCCAACTCGACAACACGTTCGACGCGGCCGACGTCATCGGCGGGGTGCCGGTTCCGAACGACACGCTCTCGAACGCCTTCGTCTACGACGAGCAGGTACATGCAGCCTACGGCATCCTTGCCCATCAGTTTGGTTCGATTGGTCTTCAGGCAGGCGCCAGAATCGAGCAGGCGCTGACCAACTTCACCCTGGAGAACACGGGTGAGACCTTTGAAAACAACTACTTCTCCGTCTTTCCGAGCGCCTTCGCCACGTACGCCATCAGCGAGGGCCGCACAGTGAAGTTGAGCTACAGCCGCCGAATCAACAGGCCGCGCACGCGGATGCTCAACCCATTTACCTCGTTCGACGATCCACTGAACATCCGCGTCGGCAATCCTCGCCTCTTGCCCGAGTACACGGACGCCGTCGAGCTGACCTACACGCAGTTTGCCCCCGGCTTCACCTTCAACGCCACCCCGTTCTTCCGGCACACCACGAACGTGTTCCGACGGCTGAAGACGCTGGATGAAGTCACCGGCGTCTCCACGCTCACGTTCGAGAACTTTAACACGAGTGATTCCTATGGCCTGGAACTGATCAGCTCCATCCGCCTCGGCCAGAAGTTCAACGGCTTCCTCAGCCTCAACGGCCACCGCTCGGTGACGGATGTCTCCAACGTGGACGCCAACCTCTCGAACTCGGCCTTCCGGTGGACGGCCTCCGCGAACGCGACCTTCCAGATCCGCCCCGGAACCAGCGTGCAGCTCTTCGGCTTCTACCGCGCCCCGTTCGACATCGAACAAGGCCGCATCTCATCCTTCTCGATGGTCAATCTGGCCCTCAAGCAGGACTTCACCGACCGCGCCAGCCTGTCCATCCGCGCCAGCGACGTGTTCGACACGATGAAGTTCAACTACGAACTCGACCAGCCGGCTTTCTACCAGGAGGCAACCCGGCGCTGGGGCGCGCAGAACGTCTACGCCACCTTCACCTACACCTTCGGCAACATTGACCGGCGCAACCGGGAACGCGAGCGCCGTGACGGCCAGGAAGGGATGGGAGGGGGAGATATGGAGCTTTGAGCGACATCAAGGATCGGGGACAACGGTATCCATAACACGTTCTGACGACAGAACGCTCGGTATCAAGATGCGAGCACAGGGGTTTTGGTTGGGGGCGCCTCCTTGGTAAGCACCCAAATCGAAAGCCCATTATCACCCGCGGACGAGGCGTCTTGCTTCGGTAATGAGTGTCGCCGCGCGACTCCCGGAGATGGTAAGCACGGTGGCCAGCCCCTCTTCATCCATCGCCGCCACTTCGTCGGCACGGGTGATACCAGCTTCCTCTAAACGCGCAGTAAACGTCGTACCAATCCCGGGCACCGCCCTCAAGCCCAATTGTCCGCTGCCACGTAGCGAAACTTTGACCTGCGGGTTTTGCCGATCGTTGCTGGAGATGGTGAGGCTATCGAGGAACTCGCCCTGAGTGCCTGGCTCGAACCGTACAGTTACCGATCGTTCGCTCCCCGCCGGAACCGTGAATGGCGTAGCGGGGTCGGCACTGTACACGTCATCCTGTCCCATTGATAGGTCAGTGACTACCAACGGAGCGTTTCCTGTGTTACTGACGTTGAGCGTTATAGTCGATGATCTCCTAACGTTAACGATGCCGAAATCCAGGTCTGGGGGGCTGACGTTTATACCGGAACGCCCTCTGTCGCCATCGACCAGCCAGAACCACATTTCCAGATCGCCACCGCGCAGCCGGTTACCGCTGGGCAAGAGGGCGTTAGTGCTGCCGTCATCCCGCAGCTCGCCGAAGACCTCGCCGTCCAGGTACAGGCGTTCTTCGCCCTCGCCTGACCAGATGAAGTTGCCTTTGAGCGTCAGGTAGGCCAACACTCGGTCGCCCCGGTTCAACTGCTCCATCATCTGGAAGAGCCGGTTGACGAGCCACTCCGGCGTAGCGCTAGTGGGCTTCCAGAAGATCACGTTGCTGTTGGAATTGACCTGCGCCTCGAGCCGTAGCGGCCGGGTTCCGATCACAAACTCGCGGCCCCACAAATCCATGTCGGCGGAATTGAAGGGAAAGGGCAGATAGAGCGTCACATAGCAGACCGGCTTGTCTTGCACAGAGGCCTGTATTATTTCGCCTTCACACATCACCTGGATCCCTGATACCAGGTCTTCGACGGGCACCTGGATGTCGTTGAGAAGCGGCTCTCCGTTACCCAGGACAATCTTCTCGACGTGGATGCCGGGCTCATCGATACCGCCGCGGCGACATAGCTCATCGAGCGCCTCCTGCACCGTCGTTACAGTCTCCGGAAGCGTACAATCGGCGGCCGGATCATAGGCTACTTCGTCGGCTATGCTCAGGTTGGCGCCGAAGTGGATAGGCAAATGAACCGGATCGCCTGCAGCGTTGAGTAACACGGCGATGACTTGCTGCACCTGCGTCGAGTCGTCTACCGTCCACGTGCAACGTGCCACGCCATCTGCGCTGGAAGGAACTTCCACAAAGGCTGCACCATCAACATCCCCCGCGCCTTCGGTAATCTCAAACCGAACGGTAGCGCCTTCCACAGGCCATTGGCCGCTTGATACACCCACCTCAAGCGGGTGCGGCAGTTCGGGATCGTCGGGCATGGTTTCCTGCCCATCGCCGCCCACGTAGAACAGGCTGGTCAGCTCGGTAACGGGCGGAAAGAGATTCCGGCAATCCGACAGAACTGTCCAGTCCGGATCTGCAAACGTGAGCAGTGCCAATCGGCAGTAGTGGTGGTGGATGCCGAAGGCCGCCTGCCACCCGTCGTCCTCCGTCGGCCATTCGACGTCGCCCGTGTTTGTGCGCGCGGGGATCATCCAGTAATCACTGGTGTGGTAGCGACGCGGTTGGCCATCCGGGCCGTTGCCGCCGCGGAAACGCACTTGCACGCCGTCTTCGAGATCCTGAAAACTCTGGTTGGCAGCGTTCTCAATGATGCCGTCCCACCGCCGCACCTTCGGGTTAAGGGGGAAGTCGGCCATGTCAATCGATCCACCGGCCGGCAAGCGCGTCGTCGGATCAACGGTGACGACGTTGCCTTCCACACTATCAACCTGTACGAGCGTTCCGGGTACACTGTGTAGCTCGTGTGCATCGTCGGTGATCTCTACACACTGGCCGGGAGCAAAACGTAGCACGGCATCGCGTCCGATGCTACTCACGGTCCACTCCTCGTTGCCGGCGCCGCTCTGGCTTTCGAGACGAGCGACAATCGATCCATTGTCTCGGGACCACTTGTACGTGGCATCGTTGCGAGTTCCTCCCTCGTGGACCTCGACCCGATAAAGTTGATTTTCGAGCCGCCGGTAGCTGCGCCCGGCGCAACGATACACGGATCGTCAGATGGAGCTCCGGGCTCTGCCCGCGCGCTGAGTTCACCAGTGCTCGGGGCCGTTGCCTCGTTCCATGACGGGATGTCGCTCAGGCAATCGGGAGCTGCGGCGGCCTCGGCATCAGTGAGGCGATGCAGTTTCACCTGCCAGACATTCTTAACGCGCGTGGCGGTGTCAGGATCTCCCAGTGCCACCTCGCGGATGTGCGGTGCTTCGAGGGCCGTCAGGTGGCGATCCCACACATCGAGGTAGGCGAGGTACGTACCGTCTTCCGGAGGAATTGTGACCGGTGGGTTGGGTAGTGCTGCAAGAAACGATGCCCCGAGAGGGTAGTCGGGCTGTCCGCTGTACAGCACTTCCTCTTAGGAGGCTGTTGAAATACGTCATCCTGCCTGCGACGGCACCTCTCGGCCGATCTCAGCGTTGCGATATGCTCGCCGAATCACCGATTCGATTACGATCTCGCACCTTGATCTCAACCGAGATGCGCTCGTCTCGGCGACAGAGCACGTAATTCAACAGCCTCTTAGGGAGACAACTGGCGAGGCGCACCCGGGATGCCTATCGTGGCTTATCACGGATCCGGTACCACGCTGTCCAGCACCCGCGCAGATGAAAGCACCCCTGGCATCCCGGCCCCGGGATGCGTGCCCGCGCCAACCAGATAGAGCCCTTCCACGTCCTCGCTTTTGTTGTGCGGGCGGAAGTAGGCGCTTTGCGCCAGGATGGGCTCGAAGGAGAAGGCCGAGCCCTTTACCGACAGGTAGTCGTCCAGAAAACCTTGGGGGGTGAGTGTGAGGCTCGTTGTGAGGTGCTCCGAGAGATTGGGGAGCACGGTGCCCTCCAGATAGTGCTCCATTCGCCTGCGGTATCGCTCCGTCTCAGCCTGCCAGTCGGTTCCGCTGTCGAGGTGCGGCACGGGAGAGAGCACGTAAAAAGCATCGTGGCCCTCGGGCGCCATGCCGGGATCGGTGGCCGTGGGCCGGTGGAGGTAGAGCGAGAAATCTTCGGTCAGCTTGTGATGGTGGAAGATGTCCTTCAACAACCCCAGGTAGCGCGGCCCAAGTAAAATGGTGTGGTGGGCGACGTCGTCGTAGGTGCGATCCGTGCCGAAATACCAGACGAACAGGCTTATCGAGAGCCTGGCACGGCCGATCTTCGCATCCGTCCACTTTCTGCGGTGCTCAGGGCGGATGAGGTGCTTGTAGGTCCAGGCGACGTCTGCGTTGGAGACGACGAGGTCGGCCGGGATGTGCTCGCCGGATGCAAGTCGGACGCCCGTAGCCTTGCCTCGATCCACCGTGATCTCTTCCACTGTTTCGCCGAAACGGAACGTGCCTCCGAGGTCAGTGATGAGGTCAGCGAGGCCACGGACGAGAGTTCCGGTTCCTCCCATCGCATACCACACGCCCCACTTACGCTCGAGAAACGTTATGAGCGTGTAAATGGAGGTTGTCGAGAATGGGTTGCCGCCGACGAGGAGGGGGTGGAATGAGAACACCTGCCGCAGTCTCGGGTCCTTGATGTATTTCGAGACGAGGCCATACACCGTCCGGTAGCTCTCCAGCGCGATCATCGAGGGAGCGATGCGGACCATGTCGGATGCTCTGCCGAACGGCACGTGGCCCAACTTTGTGAACCCGACCTCGAAAATGCGCTCGCTCTTTTTCAGAAAGCGCTCGAAGCCGTCTACATCTGCCGGATTGAACCGCGCGATTTCCTGTCGCATGGCCTCCGCGTCGCCTGTGTAATTGAACACCTCCCCTGAATCGAGCCGGATGCGGTAGAACGGATCGATCGGGACGAACTCGACCGTATCCTCGCGACGCTTCCCGGCCAGCTCCCACAGCTCATCGAACAGGAAGGGAGCCGTGATGAGCGTCGGACCGGCATCAAACGTATAGCCATCCTGTTTGAACACGCGCGCTCGGCCTCCGGGCTGATCGAGCCGCTCCACAACCGTGACACGGTAGCCGCGAACCAGCAGCCGAGTCGCTGCCGCCAATCCCCCAAACCCCGCGCCGATAACCACGACGTGCGGTGCGTCGGGTTTTATAGGGAGGAGTTCCGTTCGTGTGTTGAGCGTCGTGTCTCGGCGCCGAGCCATTGGCCTCAGTTCAAAGCCGTCCACCAAACCCAATCGATGGCCAGGGAAAAATGATGCTGCGCGATTCAGGAACCAGCCAGGCTGACACGCCGATCCGAAAGTTGGAGCCACTGTCCGAAATAACGCGGATTCCTGCGAACGGCATGATGACAGGCCCCAGCCCGTCGAAAAAAACCACACCAGTAATCGCAAAGTCGGGCCGGACACGGTGTTGGCCAATCGTTACACCAGCGCCGGCGCTAAGTGTGGCCGGCACACCTACGCCAAGACCAACCCGAACATAGAGAGGTGAGAGCACCGTCGCCTCGATGTGAGCGGACGCGATCGGCCCCGCGCCTAGCAACTCACCATACACTGCAAACCGGCCAGGCTCTGGTTGAGCACCGATATCGCCTGGGTGCGACTGCGCCGACACCGCTGCGAAGAGGCATAGTCCGAAGAGGGCAAGAACGCGCATTGGGAAGCATGAGATGGCTCGCCCGAAGGTAGACCGTTACGTGGCCGCATCCAATGCCAAACGCTGCTCTACCTGCTCGAACGTATCACCGCCGTAGCGCTCCAGCAGGGCTGCGGCGAGCACCCACGCGACGGTGGCTTCGGCAACGGTTGAGGCAGCCGGTACGCTCGTCACGTCGCTGCGTTCGTAGCGGGTGGGCTGAGCTTCCCCCGTTGAGATATCCACCGTTTCTAGGGGTTTGACGAGGGTGGGGATGGGTTTCATGACGCCGCGAACGATGATCGGCATACCGTTCGAGACTCCTCCCTCTATCCCGCCTGCTCGGTTACTTCCGCGTGTGAGATGATGGCCTTGCTCATCCTCTGTGATCGGGTCATGGAACTGCGAGCCGGGGGTTGAGCCGCCAGAAAACCCATCGCCGATTTCCACAGCCTTCTGGCCCTGAATGGAGAGGATGGCCTGCGCCAACCGACCGTCGAGACGGCGATCCCAGTGGACGTACGAACCCAGACCCACGGGTACACCCGTTGCCACAACTTCGTAGGAGCCCCCAAGCGAGTCGCCGGCGGCTTTCGTTTCCTTGATGTGTTCGACGGCCGCATCAGTCAAATCATTGTCGAGCATGCGGACGTTGCTTTCATCCGCGGCTTCATACACCGCTCGTGCTCCGCCTTCTGAGACCAGCAATCCCACCTGCTCTTGCCATGCTCCGGTGTCCTCCCAGCCCACGATCCCGATGCGAACAACGTGGCTCCCCACCTCGATTCCCAGATGCCGGAGCATGGCCCTTGCCACGGAGCAGCAGGCAACGCGCATCGCCGTTTCGCGGGCGCTCGCCCGCTCGATGACGGGCCGGATGTCGTCGAAACCATACTTCTGTGCTCCGGCCAGATCGGCGTGTCCAGGACGCGGCAGCGTCACAGGCTCGATGCCTTCGCCGGAACCGCCGATGGCCATCACGTTCGGCCAGTCGGAGCGGTCTTTATGGTGCGCCGCATTCTCCAAACGTAGTGCGATCGGGCTGCCTATTGTTTTCCCGAAACGAACACCTGACAGAAGTTCAACGCGATCCTGCTCGATCCTGGCGCGTCCGCCTCGCCCAAACCCCAGCCACCGCCGTGCAAGGTGGTCGTCAATGTCTTCGGTTGTGAGCGGCACACCCGCCGGCATTCCCTCCACGATGCCGATCAGGGCGGCGCCGTGCGATTCGCCTGCCGTCAGATAGCGAATCATCAGTCTACGTACGGCGACGCGAGGTCGTAAAACGCCGTAACCCCATCGCTTCTACGAACACGCAGCAAGGCCGGGACCTCACGTTCCGCCAATACCCCGAGGACCGCCAGGGCCTCCTCGGCGGAAGAGACGGGACGATCTTCTACGCGCGTGACGACGCTCCCAACAGGAAGTCCATCGACTTCGGCCGCGCTTCCGTCGGCAATGTTCTCGACGAATGCACCGCCTGAAACGCCAAAGGATCGCCGCTCGGAAGGTGTCAGGTCACGGAATCGGACCCCCCAATCTTCGGCTTCATATCGCGGAGCATCGGGCGGAGCAGCGTCGGGCGGAATGTCTTCTAGCGCTTGCTGAGGATTGCGCTCGCCGAGGTCCGCCAGCCAGCCCTCGAAGGCTGCGTCGTCGCGGCCGATGAGCACAGCCTCCAGGGTTTGTAACTCACCGGCTCGCCAGACCTCCAGCGTCACCGACTCGCCGGGCCGTCGCAACGCCACTCGGCTCTGAAACTGATTCGGCTCATCAACAGGCCGGCCGTCTACACTCAGCAGCACATCCCGCGCCCGAATCCCCGCCCGCGCCGCCGGGCCGTCGTCTGCAACACTGGCTATGATCACGCCCTCTATTCTCGACATGCCAAGCTCCTGTGCGTCGGCGGCTGTTACCGGGCGGATCTCAACGGCCAAATAGCCTCGCAGCACTTCGCCCCGCTCAATCAGGTCGGTAGCCACACGTTCAACCAGATTGATAGGGACAGCAAACCCGTAGCCCTCGTAGGCGCCGCTCTCGGTGGCGATGGCCGTGGCGATACCCACCACCTCGCCCCTCATGTTAACAAGCGCGCCGCCCGAGTTGCCCGGATTGATAGCGGCGTCGGTCTGAATGAAATCCTCGATGCGGAACGGATCGTCGATGATATCCACCTGCCGGCGAAGCGCGCTGACAATCCCCGCCGTCACCGTGCTTGTCAGCCGGAACGGATTGCCCACGGCCAACACCCACTCGCCCACTTCCAGCGCGTCGGAGTCGCCGAGAGTGGCCACGGGGAGCGCACTGGCATCGTCGTCCAGATTAACCTCCAGCAGGCGCACAATGGCGATGTCGGTGGTAGGGTCGGTGCCGATCAGTTCGGCGTCGTACTCGCGCTTATCGTTGAGCAGGACGCGAATGCGTGAGGCGCCTTCCACCACGTGGTTGTTCGTAACCACGTAGCCGTCCGGCGACAAGATGACGCCGCTCCCTGCGCTCGTCCGCCGGCGCGGAAGAAATGGGCCCACGTTGTCGTGGAAGCCGTCCTCGGGCAGAGCGCCGTCGCCACCTACGTCCGTTTCCACCCGAATGAACACGACCGATGGGGTAACGTTGGCCGATACTTGCTTGAACAACGTGTTCAGCGATATCAACTCGGGAACGGTGGGGGGAGGCGGTGGATTGGGGTTGCCGATTTGAACCGGCTCGCTGGCCGCAGGGGGCGGAGCGGCTTGTGCAGAAGACGATTCCTCCCCCGAAGGCTGATCATTCACATGCAACACTTCGGCCACGACGACGCCCAAAAGGACGCCCGCTGCCAAAAAGGCGAGGCCGAGCAAAACGCGTCGTGTGGTCATGAGAATAGTCGGGCTTTCACCGAGGTGTAGTCAACGACAGAGTGTTGGATGATGGTGCCTTGTCCTGCTTTACAATCGACTCGCGAGGAGTGCGCAGGGGTTCTGAGTGGGCGGCTAACATACGCACCGAGAAGGTTCGGCGTTTCGTTTCGGCCACCCTCCAGCCGGCGTAGCTTTACGTGATTTACAAGCAATGCATGCCCCCGGCTTCCTCCCTTGTGTCCCCTGTAGAACCTGCAGGGAAGGCCCCACCGACTCAGGATGGACGGCCGCACATTCTCTTTGCCCTGGTCGGAGACGCGCGAAACTCTTCGCGGGCACTGCGTCAGCTTCGTGCGCTCAGAGAAATGGGGGCGTTTGTCGAGGTTCTCATGCTCGGTGAACAACCGGAGGATGAGGATTTCGCTGAAGGGCTGCCGCTTGGACCCAACCTGCACGTCCGAGCGATGCCAGTGCCACGGGGCCGGGGTCCACGTTTTTTCTGGCGGGTGCATCGCCTGTTCAGCAGCGCAGCGAGCGAAATCCCTGCGGCAGTTTACATAGCGAGCGACCTGTATACGCTGCCCGCGCTGGCCGCCGCTTCGAGCAAACATGGTGGACGGCTTGTCTTTGATTCCCGCGAACTCTACGCGCACCTCGATTCGACCGCAGGACGGCCATGGGTACGGGGTGTCTGGACGGCCGTTGAAAAGCGGTATATCCGCCGGGCAGATGCCGTTCTTACGGTCAATAGTAGTATTGCCGGCCGCCTGGCCACGGCCTATGGAATCGAGCGGCCCCTTGTGTTGCACAACGTACCAGCGCACACGAGCATCCCCAGATCCAACCGGCTTCGCGAAGAACTCAAGGTTCCGGAGAACCGTCGCATCGTTCTGTACCAGGGTGGCTTGCGTGAGGGGCGTGGCCTTCCTCAGCTGATTGATGCAGTGGCCGAGGTACCGGATGCTCAACTGGTCGTCATCGGAGATGGGCCGTTTGAGGCGAACGCCAAACGCCTGGCCGCGCCCTTGGGAGAACGCGCCCGTTTTCTCCCCTTCACACCTCCCGACGCGCTTCCATACTATACGGCCTCCGCAGACCTTGGCGCCATGCTGACCGAGCCACTGACCGAAAGCCTTCGGTTGGCGCTACCCAACAAGCTCTTCGAGTACCTTATGGCCGGCATCCCCGTGCTAGCCGGCCGAACTCCGGAGGTGCAGCACGTGGTCGAAAGTTTTGACGTCGGTCTTGTCGTTGATCCAAACGATCGCCAAAAGCTCATCACTTCTCTAAGGCGAGCACTTTTCAATGAAACCGATCGGGCTCGCTGGCGTGCCAATGCGGCCAAAGCCTTGAACGCATACGCTTGGGAACGTGAGGCTACTCGTTTCCAGCAACTAATTCACGACCTCCTGACGGAATGACTCGACTCAGTGCCGCGCTCGCTGTGCTTCTCCTTCTGGCTGCTGTGCCCGCGGCTGCCCAGACGGTTGCCCAATCGGCTGCAGAGTACCCCGAAGACAGCCCGAACTGGCTTCCGATGGACGATGCCGTGGCGTCAGCCCAAAACGACGGCGACATCGTGCTCATCCACGCCTATGCGACGTGGTGCGGATGGTGCCGCGAGCAAGACGCCACAACCTATACCGACGACGCGGTTCAGGCGTACCTCGCAGAACACTACAAAGTCACGCGGCTGGACATCGAGAGCCCGGAACCAGTCAACTTCTTTGGCGGGCAGGTTCCTATGAGCGAGCTAGGTGAGGCCCTCGGCGTCAGCAGCACGCCCACAACGATCTTTGTGGATTCGAACGGCAGCTACATGACACATGCGCCCAGATACATCCCGCCCGAGCGGTTCCTCCTCGTGCTCCGGTACGTGCAGGAGCGCGCCTACGAGATGATGGAGTTCGGCGACTACGTGGAAATGATCGAGGCCAGCGAAGGCTACGGCGGCTGAAGTTCCGGCGGCCAGAAGTCTGTCGGATTTAGGACGATTCTACTGCGGCGGCGGTAGATCCATTCATGTGTCAGGGGTCAGGTTTTGGAGGTATCGATCCGAAGTAAGAGGGATAAGGATTGAAGGTTTCAGGTTGAAGGTTGCCCCTGCACCTGCACTCAGCCTTCAGTTTTCCGTCCGCAGTCCTCCTGACGCCTGAATTGATCCACAGCCTCCGCAACATAGAACGCACTGCGCATCCCCATAGCCCACTCCTCAATAGAAGCTGCTGCGAGGCGTTCTTCACCTTCCTTCACCTTCCGCGCGACACGGTTGAGGGCAAAGTTGACGGCGCCCTGCTCGAAGCCGTTCTTTGGCCTGACAGCCATTCCCAGCGCAGGCCCTACATGCAGAAAATAGAGCCCGTCGTCGCTCAGGACGAGAGTATACGTTTTCGCACTGCGAATGAGCCCTTGCGGCACGTGCGCGCGATCTATGCGAAGCATCATGCGTCGGCTTGGAAGCGAGCGGATACGATGCGAGGCCGCCCAGCGAGGTCGTTCCTGAGCGCTACGTCGTGCAGGTCGGAAGCAGCAAATAGGCTACATACATCTTTGCCGTGGTCTTCGTGAGTCTCGACCACGAACCATCCGCCTGGTTTCAGGAGAAAGGGGGCATGCCCCGCGAATGACCGGTAGAAGCGGAGCGGATCGTCGTCAGGGACGAACAGGGCCATGCCGGGCTCATAGGCTCCCACTTCCGGCTGAAGGGTTCCTCGCTCACTGTCGGGGACGTAGGGTGGGTTGGAGACCACGATATCGAACACCGGCGACACATCGTGGGCGAACGCCGGATCGAGCACATCCGCATGAATAAAGGAGACCTCCAGCTTGAGACGCTCAGCATTCTCGGCTGCAACGGCCAATGCAGCCTCCGAGATGTCGCACGCGAACACTTCAGCATCCGGCCGCTTGTGCTTGATAGCCAGCGCGATGGCGCCGCTGCCCGTTCCCGCATCGAGCACCCACGGGGCTTCCAGCTCTTCCATCCTGCGAAGCGCTTCTGCCACCACCTCTTCAGTTTCCGGGCGCGGTATCAAAACCGCGGGAGTTACGCGCAGGCTAAGCCCAAAGAAATCTGCCCGCTCCAATACATACTGGATGGGTTCGCGGCGAAGTCGGCGAAGGAGGAGGTCTTCCCCGTGCTCACGCTCAGGCCCCGTTACCGATACGTCGGCGTGGGCGTAGAGGACCGCTTTCGAGAGGCCGAGAACATTTTCAATAATCCATTCGGCGTTTCGCCGGGCGTCTTCGATGTGCGCGTCTTCCAGCCGGGCGACGAAGGACTCAAGCAAAGCGTTGCGCGTCATGTGCCGGGTCGTGCCGATTGTTGATGAAAACGGGGCCGCTACTTGGCATCGCATGGTTCGGGGGTTCAATATCCGCAACCCCACCCCAACATCATAGGAGGCTGTTGAATTACGTGCTCTGTCGCCGAGACGAACGCATCTCGATTGAGATCAAGGCACCCCGCAGTACTGCGGGGCGACAAAGGGATCAGCCGAGAGTCCCGCCGCATGGCGGGAAGGCAGGATGACGTATTTCAACAGCCTCATAGGCCACAATGGACTTCTTCCGCGACCGATCCATTCTGATTACCGGCGCCTCCAGCGGTATCGGCGAAGCCATGGCCCGCCAATTGGCGCCGGTTGGTTCGCATCTGATTCTCGTCGCGCGCTCGGAGGACAAGCTGAACGCACTGGCTGAGGAGTGCCGAAAGCAAGGCTCACGTGCGGATGTGTTCGCCCACGACCTCAGCCACAACGGTTCTGCACAGAAGTTGTACGACAACATCGCTGGAGCGGGGCATCGAGTGGACGTGCTCATCAACAACGCCGGTTTCGGAAAAGGGGGTGCGTTCGTCAACTTCCCGGTAGAAGCCTACGAGCAGATGATCACGCTCAACGCGGCCTCGCTAACGTCCCTGACGCGCCTCTGCCTCCCGGGCATGATCGAGCGCGGCTCCGGCGGCGTGCTGAACGTGGCCAGCGTTGCGGGCTTCATGCCCATCCCGTATTTCAGCGTTTACGCTGCCACCAAGGCCTTCGTGCTGTCGTTCTCCGAGGCCCTCCACGCCGAACTCAAGGGAACCGGCGTCCACGTTTCGTGCCTCTCGCCCGGCCCCACGGAGACGGGCTTCGCAGCGGCTGCCGACATGGAGAAGGTTGTTGGCGGACCCGTGGAAACAGCCGAAAAGGTTGCAGCACTCGGATTGGATGCCCTCAGCCACAACAAACGCACGGCAATCAGCGGCGCCTACAACCGTGTTCAGGCGCTCTCGTCACGGTTTGTGCCCCGCAAACTCTCCATGGCAATCAGCGAGCGGTACATGAAGGGCGGGGATGTGTAGCTCGACTAAGAGCCCTAGGAGCCTGTTGAAGAAGTGCTCCGCAACCAATCCTGAACCGACAGACTCCAAGAAGGGTGTTGAAATACTACGCCATCAGCGAGGCGCGCGAATCCTGGCCGAGATCAAAGGCGCGAAATCGCGGGCGAATCGGTGATGCTTTGAGTATTTCGCAACGCAGAGATCGGGCAATCCCGCCGTATGGCGGGAAGGTAGGTGGAGTTTTTCAACAGGCTCCTCTAGTACTGCTCAACAGTAAACCTGCTGAAACGGCCTGAGGCGGACTCCCAGCGAACGTCCACATCTTCCACATCAGCCGCGGCGGGGCCTTTACTCAGCACCTCAACAAAGGCCTCCAAACGCTCACGTGGCCCCTCGGCCATCACAGATACGGTGCCCTCGGCGTCGTTGCGTACCCATCCCACTACGCTGTGCTTTCGCGCAGCCACGCACGCGTAATACCGAAAGCCAACCGCCTGAACGTGGCCGGCAATCTCGATCACCACACGCTCAAGTTGATCGGTTGCCGAGTCGGTAGCTGGATCGGATGTTGCGGAAGTGGACATGAATACTGGGCGATGGAGCAAGCTGGAGTGTATTGAACACGCTGCTTGCGTGCAAGTCGTATTGCGATACTGTGGAAAAAAAGTGAAAGAAGGGTTCGTAGTGCCCGTGCCTTCAAAAAAGACCGCCCGATAGCACAGGCTACCGAGCGGAAACGCTGAATTATAAGCCTCAATCAGCCAGGAAGCAATCCCCGGCCGACGGCCCAGTTCTTAAATCCATCAACCAATTGCTCGAACGAATCGAGCACGTACAGGATGGGCTGGAGGTGCCACACTTCGTAGTCCTGGTTAATGATGGCCTCAATGTCGAACGGCTTCTTCTCCACCTTGCCGGAGAGTGCGTGCTGTACTTCTTCCTTCGACGAGAGCACGCCGGCTCCGAAAATGCGCATCCCTTCCTCCTGCTGGATCAATCCGAACTCGACGGTGAACCAATGCAGGCGCTCCAGACTCACGCGGTCCTGCCCTTTTGCGTCCAGCGCAGCCTTCCCGAACATGTGGTAGAAATCTGCATAGGCGGGCTGGGTTAGCATCGGCATGTGCCCAAACATGTCGTGGAAACAGTCCGGCGCCGGTGTATAGTCGAGTTCTTCCTTTCCGCGGATGTAATCCGTGCTGGGGAATAACCGCTTCGCGAGAAGACCAAAGAAATCGCGCTCGTGCAGCAGGCCGGGGATGCGCGCAATCTGCCATCCGGTGGCCTGCTTCATATGCCGCGAAAGACCGGGAAGCGCCGGGATGCCATCAGGAGTCATTCCGAGGGTCTCAACGCCTGTCATGAACGCTGCGCCCGCGCGGCCCGGCAACATGCTCATCTGTCGGTTGAAGAGGAAAGTCCAGTTAGCGTTGTCCTCGTCCGAGTACTCCGGCGTCACAATCTCGTCGCCGGCGGGAGGCGAGCCATCCAGGTTTTGGGGTATGCACCTTGGATCGATGTCCGCGACTCCAGGTTTTTCGTACGCAGAAAGCGGCGCGTCCTCGCCCACTTCAGGGGTAGAAATCGATGGATCAGTCATGGGGAAGGGTTTAATGATTGCAGGAGTCCGACAGGCTCATAAAAGAACTATCTGGCGAAAGCTACAACGGGCGGCACGCAAAAGGGAGGCTCAGAGGTCGCTTCGTTCGGCCATCCAGCGCACAAGGCGGAGGACGGCGGAGAGCAACAGGACGGCTCCGAGTACAAATACGGCACGGAAGAGTCCTTCGGGCGTCCATGAATTGAATAGGAGGTAGCCAAGCACCGTCCAGTACGCGAACGTTGCGGCGGCGAGAACGAGCCCAAACGGTAAAACGAGCTGGTGGAGAGGTCGTTTCATGACGAGGACACGTCCAAAACTTGAGGCTACTGGTTCTCGGCGACGGAAACGGTGTGGTACTCCGCGTCCCTCCACTTGATGTTGCAGCCCATCGACGGGATTTGCTTCATCGTGATGGCGTCGGATTCCAGGAACTCGTTCAGGGCGTCACGGAGGTCGGTGGTTGTGGGTTCTCTGCCTGGCGTACCGTCGTCCAGCCGACCTCGATAGACGAGGCGGCGGTCGCCGCCGAACAAGTAGAAATCAGGCGTGCAGGCAGCGGCGTAGGCTCTCGCCACCTCCTGCGACTCATCGTGCAGGTACGGGAACGGGTAGGATTTCTCCTCCGCCCGAATGGTCATGTTCTTGAACGAATCGGCCGGGTGGGTCTCGGCGTTGTTCGAGCAGATGGCCAGGAACTGGACGCCACGTGGCTCGAAATCGCCCGCCAAGGCAATCATTCGATCCTCCACGGCAATCACGTACGGACAGTGGTTGCACGTAAAGACAACGACGAACGCCTTGGCTTCTGGATAATCTTTCAGCGAGCGGGAGGCTTCATCGCGTACATCATCCACCGATGGGTTCGCTACGGGGAGATCGAAAGCAGGGGCCTGCGTTCCCAGCGGAAGCATTTCGGAATACGTGACGGACATGTGTTCGGGGATTTGAGGAGGCCGTTGAATTGCTGATCATCAAGCTCCCCTCCTGGACAGGGCAACGCGAAGCGTTGCGGCGGAGGAATAAGCGAGGGGAACTGGGCTGGGGGAGGTCGAGCGGATTGCCTGGAGGCCTACTTAGATTAAGGGTTCTCGACTGACATCAACGCACCTCAATGACGGAGCACGTATTATTACAGCCTCTCAGGAAGTAGCAGAGGCGAGAAATTCGATAAGCGCCTGCCTGGATACGGGCGCGTCGGAGTAGGTGCAGAGTTGAGCTTCGGCGCCCGCAAAACTATCGAGGGCACACGGATCGCCGAGCGCCGCGAGCACCGTTGGTTTTTGGTGGATGAGATCCTGGACGAACGCCCGCTGTTCATCCGAAAGCCCGAAACTGTGCCACGCGGCAGGCTTTGCTACGACGGCCACGAGCAAACGTTCTGCGGTTTGTACGGCGCTGCGGATGACCCCGGAAGACGCGGCACCGACTCCAACGCGCCGGAACTCGGCGTCCGGGAAATGCTCGGCCAGTGCGTTCTCGAAAGATGCCTCCGCTGCTGCGTCTGTTGTCGCTGGTTCGATGAGGACAGCCAGAAGCCCTACGCCGGTATCTATTCCCGGCACAGTGCCTTCCACGATCTTGACGGCGCTCCGGGCGATCCGTCGAGCCACGGCTTGGTGTTCCTCCGAACCTACCACATCGGGAGAAAAGGCCAGAGACGGATCGACGAACACGTTCTCACCGAAACGGGCGCGGAGGCGTTTCCGCAGGCGCTCGGCGCGCGCCAGCGACCTGTCGACCGTGGCTTCATCCAAACGGCCCTCCCCCACCGCGCGAGCGACGCCCTCCACCACGGCTTCGGGATCGCGGAGATCGAGAAAAAGGTCCACGCCGGCGTTGAGCATGTCCACCGCCACGTCGGCCTCGGTGCGGTCGGCGTCGTGGATGCCGCCCATATGCAGGCTGTCGGTGATGACGGCGCCGTCGAAACCCAGCCAGTTGCGGAGCAGGTCGTGGAGAATCGGGTGCGAGCGCGTGGCGGGGCTCCCAGCGGCATCCAGCGCCGGATAGCTGACGTGCGCCGTCATTATGAGGTCGACGCCCGCATCGACCGCTGCCCGGAACGGCGGGAGGTCGTGCGTGCTGAGTTCCTCGAAGGAATCACGCACCACAGGCGTCACCAGGTGGGAATCCTCGTGCGTGTTGCCGTGGCCGGGAAAGTGCTTGGCCGTGGTGAGCAGGCCCGTCTCGCGCGCGGCTTCGATGTAAGTGCGGACCAGCCGCTCCACCGTCTGCGCGTCCTCCCCGAATGCTCGCGTAGAGATGATGGGGTTCTGCGGATTCCGGCTCACATCGGCTACGGGTGCAAACGCCACGTGAACGCCACAGGCAAGGGCCTCCTGCGCCCCGATTCGGGTGAACTCGCGCACGGCGGTCTCACCCCCGTTACCCAGTTCCCCGAACGCGCGGAGGTGCGGAAAGACCGTCGCCCCGGCCACCTGCTGCCCAAGCCCGCGCTCCATATCGGTCATCACCAGCAGGCCGTGGCCACTCCTCCGTTGGAGATCCGTGAGCGTCTGCCACGTCTCCGGCCACCGCCCGTTAAACAGGATGAGGCCACCAAACGGATGCCGGTCGAGCAACGCCTTTACCGCCTGCGCATCCTCCTCCGCACTGCGCGGCGGAACCATGTTGGAGCCGAGCCGGAGAATGATGAGGCCGGCAATCTTTTCGCGGATGGAAGTGGCCATGCGCGAGGATACTAAACGGGTGAGCGAAACTCACGTCACGCGACCCCGCAAAGTATTCGCTACCTGTACAACATATAGCGGTCGATGTATGCCGGCACGCTGTCTGAAATCAGATATCGCCAACTACGACCCGCACGGATCCGTTCGCGCAGCATCGTGCTCGACAGGTCGAGGGGCGGCGCATCAAGAAACATCGTTCGCTCTCCTATCCACTCCGGGACGGATCCTCTTGGGGCCCCCGGTCTCTCGTATACCAGAAGTCGGGCCATCTCGAGGATAGCCTTCGGCTCACGCCACCTCGGGAAATCAGCCAGGCTGTCTTCACCGATGAGCACAGCCAGTTCTGCCTCGGGGCGCTCTTCCTTCAGCGCACGTAGCGTATCGACGGTGTAGGAGACGTCGCCGCGCCGAATCTCCAGATCCGAAACCTCAAACCGGCCGTTGCCTGCGGTGGCAAGGCGAACCATGGCCAGGCGGTGCTCGGCTGATGCCAGGTCCACATCGTCCTGCTTGTGCGGCGGCGTAGCAGCGGGCGTCCACAACACCCGGCTGTTCTCGACGCTATGCAACGCGGCCTCGGCTACCGCCACGTGCGCATTGTGCGGCGGATTGAACGAGCCGCCGAATACAATCAGCGTGGGTGGAGTCGTGACCATCGTACCTCCACCCTATCACACGTTAGCGGCTGGCTTGTTCGCCCAATACGCTACGCCGGCCAGAGAACGCGCGGTCGTAGTAGCGCTCGGCTTCGCTCAGAAGCGGGCTACTCGGGAAAAGCTGAAGCATGCGGTCGTACGTATCGAGGGCGGCCTGAAAGCGGTCGGCCTGGCGGGCAAGGACACTGTTTTCTGCATAGCCGACCTGCGCCCGGAAAACGCCGAGTAGTGCGTCGTCGGCGAAAGGCGATGTGGAGTATTCATCCAGCACCTCTTCGTACGAAATGATAGCCGCCTCAAAAAGTTTGCGGCGTTCGTACAAACGGCCCGTTTGGAACTGCTTGCGGGCGAGTTTCTCACGCAGTTCCTCCAGCATAGCCACGATATCATCCATGAACACGCTGTTTGGGTAGCGCGTCATGAACAACCGAATGTAGGCGATGGCTCGCTCGCTGTCCGTTTGGTCGAGGTTGTACGCGGGGCTGACTTCGTAGTACGTCCGAATACGACCGACCTCGGCTTCCTCCGCTCGTGGATCGGTAGGGTAGAGGTCGATGAACCGCGTGAACTCGGTACCGGCCAGCAGGTATTGCCCGTCCTCGAAATAGGCCTGGGCGAGGTAAATCTGGGCTTCGTCGGCGAACTCGTTGGTCCGCCCAAAATCGAACACCACCTTGAGGTACTCGGCGGCCCGGTCGTACTTGCCCTGCTCGAAATACTGCATCCCCTGCTGGTAGGCCTCCTGCGGCGAATCTGCGGAGGCGCCTGCACTTCCTGTACAACCCGAGCCGACGAGGCAGGCTACGAGCAGCACTACGAGGAAAGAAATGCGATGGACCATAGAGACTGTTTGACATCAGGACGCGGAACAGAACGGCAACGTGCGTCGGCTTATTGCCGGAGGATACACACGCTTCCGAACGCAAGCGCCTCTCTCAAACCGTCTTCTACGGGATTCCAAATTGCGTCCAGGAGGCAGGGGTCAGTTGGCGGGGTCAGTTGGCGGGGGTCAGGAGGCAGAGGTAAGGTGGCAGGAGTCAGGAGTCAGGGGTCGGGCGTCTGGAGGTAGGAGGCAGGTGGCGGGGGCAACCTTCAACCCGAATCCTCAACCTGAAACCGTCAACCTGAAACCTTCAAACAGACTCACTGCTACTCTACGAATACTGCTTCGCCGTTGCGGTACGCCATGATGAACAACGCCTGGTTTACCTGACCTCCTGCAAACTCGATTTTGTGGGCTAGCCCACGGAGTTGGGGCGCATTGCGGATCTTGTCCGCCAACGAACCTTCCACGCCGTTGTTGATCTGATTCAGGACGACCTGAGCCGTGTCGTAGCCAATCAAGGCCAGCCTATCGGCCTGGATTCCGGCCAGTTCGCGGTAGCGCGCCACGAAGCCGATGGAGGCCTCGTCGTCGATGTAGAAATCCAGTGTGAAGTACGTTCCCAGGCGGCTTGCACGACCACGCGAGGCATCCAACGTCTCCCACTCGGTATTTCCGAGCGCGCCTACCACGCCTTCCAGGCCCATCGCTTCCATCCCTCGAAGCGCCTGTGCAGCGTGCTCCCCGCCTTCCGCGCCGGTTACGGGGAAGTAGACCGCTTCGATGCGACTCATCTCGTCAACCCCTACCACACTGGGCAGACGCTGCCAGTCCTCCGCCCCGATGCGCTGAGACAATGAAACCAACGCTCCCAGCCGGCCGGCCTCTTCCTGGAACCCGTCCGCCATCACTTCTC
>JADFQN010000119.1 GCA_022561755.1 Bacteroidota bacterium | reverse complement strand
ACAATGCACCCACTCCGAAACTATTTTAACGGGCTCGCAGAACACCTTCAGTCACAATTCGAGTTAGCCGGTCGAACGTCTCACAACCCAGACATAGGAGACAACAGGGAGCATATTGTTATCGACTTCCTGAACAACCACCTTCCCGATCGTCTACGAGCAATACAGGGTGGTTCAATAATAACCAAAACTGGCGAAACATCTGGACAAATCGATGTTATAGTCAAGAATGACCTCTTCCCTAAATTTGAGCATAATAAGAAATCTTATATACTTGTGGAAAGCGTGGCGGCTACGATATCTGTTAAATCCAAACTTGACGCGTCCAAGCTAGACGATGCCTTAAAGAACCTCCAAACAATTCCCGAATACGACGCTTCTACGATGAAGTTAGATCAAGGGTCCATCGTCCGCAGTGGGCTATTCGAACGGTTTCGCCAACACTGGCCGCTTACCGCCGTATTCGCTTGGGATTCAGTGGACTCAAAGATCCTTGTCGATAATACTGTAGCATTTCAGAAGGAGAACGATGTGGAGACACACCGTATCGTCGATTTCGTAATCGTTAATAAGGCGCTTGTCCTAGAATACATGGCCGGCGGCGGCCGAACTGCGGCCGGTGATGAAATCCAGCCAGGTACAATTTTCCCAACGAGAATTACTGATCCTAGGCTGTTTGGGGTCCCGTTGCTAAAACTGATATCAAGAATCAACTCCTATGTGCCGTGGATGAACTACATGGCTATCGACTACGATGCATACGCTAACGCTGCGTACATCGACGGCTAACCCGCACGCTGAACTCTAGGTGGGTCACTGCCATTTGTGCCGCCAGAGGCGGATCGGTGGCGTACCTGCTGCATTAGGTGGCGAAGAGTAACCGGAGAAGGTGTCGGCCGACGTGAAGGATTTGATCCTCAAGACCTGTGCACAGGAAGTGATCTGCTTTAAGGACCCGGCCGGCAATCTGCTCGAGATCGCAGAGAATGGAAACTACGCCAGCTAACGTCCAGCATTTAAGCAATCAAAAATCTAGGGTGAACAACAGTGGCCGGCGAATAAACTCCCCGCCCAGTGTTCCCTCACCATCCGGTACACCGCCACGCCAAATCCCTTGACGATGGCATCCTTCCAATACCGCATTCCGATCCTCTCGGCCACGGCGGACGAAGCAGTGTTTTCGGGAAGAATGAAGCCGACGAAAGACTCCAGCGTCGTGTGCTTGAAGAACCAGTCGCGGGTAGCGCGGGCCGCCTCCGTAGCCATTCCCTGCCCCCAGAGACGGCTGGCCAGTCGATAGCTGATCTCTTCGACCGGCTGCTCTTCCAACGTCTGCGCGAGAAACCCGACGTAGCCTACTACCTCTTCCGCCGGATCGTCTTTCAAGGTGATAGCCCAGAGTCCCGGCTTGCCTTCTTGCGGGATTCGATCTCGGGATTCGAGAAAGGCCTGCGTCTCCTCAAACGATTTCACGCCCAGCAGAAACCACATCACCTCCTCGTCGGCCATCACGTTGCGATGGAAGTCCTCAGCATCTTCCGGGCGGAATGGACGGAGGATGAGGCGGGGCGTCGCGAGGACGACCTCGCTCACAGCGTCTCCGGATCCACCTCCACCAGCCGCCCTTTGACGAGGGCGAGCGTGCGCGCCGGAAACTTCTTGACGATCCTGTAATCGTGGGTGGCCATAAGAACGGCCGTGCCCTCTTTGTAGAGCTTTATCAAGAGCTTCTGGATCTCATCGGCCACGCGGGGGTCGAGGTTGCCGGTGGGCTCGTCGGCAAGCAGCAACACGGGTTCGTTGACGATGGCCCGCGCGATGCAGGCGCGCTGCTGCTCGCCGCCCGACAATTCATGCGGCTTTGCATGCGCCCGGTGGCTGAGGCCGACCCGTGTCAGCGCCTGCATCACCCGCTCCTTCACGACACGGCCGCGTTTGCCCGTCGCGTAGAGCGCGAAGGCGATGTTATCAAACGCACTCCGGTCCGGCAGCAACTGAAAATCCTGAAAGACCACGCCCAACGACCGCCGCAAAAACGGTATCTCCTTGTCGGCAATGCGATCCGACTGGTAGTGCCCAATCCGGACGAAGCCAAAATCGGGCTTGATATCCATGTAGAGCAGCTTCAATACCGTGCTCTTGCCGCTTCCGGTCGGGCCGATGAGGTAGGCCATCTCTCCTTTGCCGAGCGAGAGGCTCAGGTCGTCGGCCACCTCGAGGCGCTCGCCGGAATGGCCGGGGTACGAAACGGCTACGTTGCGAAGCTCGACGAGCGTGCCTTCCACTAGGGTATGCGGGTCCGAATTTAAGGGGGCGCGGGAAGCTAACCACGCTAGGTGTCCGTTGAACTACGTCATCCGGCCTGCGGCAGTGCACGTAATTCGACAGACTCGCAGGGAATTGTGAATTCCAAGTACCAAGTTCCAAACTCCAAATCACAAAAGGTGCCTCGTGAGACCGCTTGGAATTTGATACTTGAAGATTGGTACTTGGGAGGCTGTTGAGCTAAGTCATCCGGCCTGCGGCAGTGCATGCAATTCAACAGCCTCCTCGGGTCTCCGCAACACATGGTGGATGCGTTCGCTGTCTTCGCCGGCCGGCTCGAACGTGAATCCGTCGTAGCCGGCTTCAAGCGAGAACGCGGATGCTCCTATCAGAGCCCTTATCTCATCCTGGGTGTACGCACGCTGGACGTGCCTCTCCGTATGCGTTTTGCCGTCGACGCCGAGCCGAAAAAGCGTCGTGTGAAGCTGCGTATCCGCATCGTATCGGCTGGTGCGGAGGAACCGGAAGGCGCCGCCTTGCCCCGCATCATCAAACCCGTCGGAGTGCAGGAGCGAATTGGCGGGCGTGCTGTGGTCGAAGATGAATACACCGCCGGGCCGCAATGCACGGTAGGCGCCCTCTAGAACTGCCGCAATTTCCGTGGGCTCGGTGATGTAGTTGATGCCGTCATACAGGAGGAGGATGGCGTCGTATTGCGGCTTGGGCGGCACGGCCCGAAAGTCCATTTGCTCGAACGAGATTGGAATGCGCGCCTGCCGAGTTTTTCGGCGAGCTACCGCCAGCATCTCTTGGGAGAAATCTGAGGCATGATAGCTGTAACCCCCGAGAGGTTGAAGGACAAGAGCCAACGAACCGGTTCCACATCCCAGTTCAAGGATGTCGTTCGCTGCCGGATGGTGCTGCTGGAGGAGTTCGAAGACGTACTCCGCCCACATCACGTAATCCACGTGCGCCATGACGGCATCGTAGCCCTCGGCGAGGAGGGTGTAGGGCGAGGCGGTGCGGGGATCGGGGATTTCGGATTGGGGAGGTCGGATATCGGATTTGGGATATCGGATTTCGGATTGGGGAGGTCGGATTGGGGAGGTCGGATTGCGGATTACGAATTGCGGATATCGATCTTGGAATTTAGACCTTGGGATTTGGGATTTGGAACTTGAGATTTGGAACTTGGGATTCAGAACAGGCCTGGTAAACTCACGAATTCGTTGCCTTTCTCTTCTCCGCAATGTCTGCCGCGAGCAGGATGGCTTGCTTCATCGAATCGGCAGACGCCACGCCCTGCCCGGCAATCGCGAAGGCCGTTCCGTGATCGGGTGAGGTGCGGACAATGGGCAATCCGCACGTCACATTGACGCCTGCGCCCATAGCCAGCGCCTTGAACGGCGCGAGGCCCTGGTCGTGGTACATGGCCAGCACGGCATCGAACTCCCGGTCTCCTCGCCGGCCAAAGAAGCCATCTGCCGGAAACGGGCCAGATATGTCGAGGCCGTTTGCTCGGGCAGCCTCCAGCGCAGGCTGGATGATGTCGATTTCCTCGCGGCCGATCACCCCGCCATCTCCCGCATGCGGATTCAGACCCAGTACTGCGATGCGCGGCTTCGCAATCCCAAAATCGCTAACAAGGCTGTCTGAAACTGTTTGCAGGGTTTCTGTGATACGTTCGTTCGTGATCAGCCCAGCAACGCGTGCAATCGATTCGTGGATGGTGAGGAGTGCCACGCGAAGGCTGCCCGAAACGAGCATCATCGCAAAACGGCCCGCGCCGGTTCGCTCCGCCAGGAACTCGGTGTGCCCTGGAAAATCATACCCGCCGAGTTTGATGGCCTCTTTGGAGATGGGCGCGGTGACCATGGCGTCGGCTTCGCCGGAGAGACACAGATCGCACGCGCGTGCCACACTCTCCATCGCCAGCCGGCCTGCGCCAGCGCGGATTTGCCCGGGCTCGATCTCGGAAGGATCATCCAACACAACATCCACCACCTTTACTCCATTGAGCGCATCACGCAGGCCGAGGCGCTCGGCCCAGTCCTCCATCACCAAAACCGGCCCCACTACGACGCACCGGGCGTGCTTTCGTAACTCCCGCGATTGAAGAGCCTTCAGCGCCACCTCCGGCCCTATGCCGTTCGGATCGCCCACTGAAAGAGCGATGTACGGTCGTCTCTGCGCCTCCATTACAGGAGCGGGATACAGGTTACGTCGTCGGTGAGCGTGGCTTCGCGTGAAGTGAGATCGAACCGCGAGCGGATGCTGACGCCTACGGCCAGGCTGTCCTCAAACCACACGCCCGACTCCGGGCAATCCACACCTACCGCGTTCAGGTCTTCCTGGCTCTCAAACTCCTCAGCCGGCTCACCGTAGAGCAACCCGCCGTCACGAATTTCCACGGGCTCCTCGTACGGTGTTTCGTACACCACCGAGCCCGACGCGAGATCGACAATGCGAATAAGATGCTCCTCATCCGTCGTTCGCTCAAGCAGAAGAAGATCGCCGACGATGCCGAAGAAAGTCTCCGTGTCGCCGTCCGTGCCGGTAGAAAACACGGCCTGCGCAAGTGAGGCGTCGCATTGCCCCCGGCCGCTTCCCGAAAACACGGCGACAACTTCACCCGCGCCGCTTCGCGCCACGCGGACGATGCGCTGCCCGTACGCATAGCAGGCCCCGTCTTCCATCGCCCAGAACTGCTCCGGGATATCGGAACCCGGAATGCCCGGCTCGCCGCGCTGCTGGGTGATGGCCTGGAGCGAATCTGTCCGCGAGGTGACGCCGTTCGGATCTGAGGAGGTATCGCCGCCGGTCTCAGAAGAACCGGATTCCGAGCCGCACGCGGTCAGCATGAGCCCTATGAGGAGCGGGAAAAAGCAGGATTTCATGGGAGTGCGGGTGGGGACGCGCCGTAGTGTACTCCCGCGCCGCCAATCAGGCAATGGAATTTGGGTCTGTTCCAAATCCCAAGTTCCAGATCCCAAGCTCCAAGTACCAAATTCCAAGTTCCAAATCACAAGTATCGAATTCGAACGCCCGGGTCCAAGGCCGAAATCCCAAAGCCCAAAGCACGAAGCTCAAATTCCAAATCCCAAGGTCCAAATCCCAAGATCCAAATCCCAAGGTCCAAATCCCAAGGTTCAAATCCCAAATTCCAAATCCCAGACTCCAAATCCCAAGATCAATTCCCAAGATCAATTCCGAAATCCGAAATCCGAAATCCTAAGTCCCAAATCCTCGAACCGATCTCAAAAGGCTAACTGTTACTAGACCTTCGCAAGGTCGGTCAACACGGAGGCAAGGAGCCGAACGCCGAAACCCGTAGCGCCCTTCGGATGGTAGCCGCGCTCAGTGTCGCCGTACGCAGGTCCGGCGATGTCCAGATGCACCCACGGGTAGCCCGTATCGTCTGTATCGTGTACATCCTTGGTAAAGTGCTCGAGGAACTTGGCGGCGGTAATCGTCCCCGCCCCGCCGCCGCCAACGTTTTTCAGGTCGGCCACGTCGCTTTCGAGTTGCTCTTTGTAAAAGTCGAACAGTGGGAGCGGAGCAACGAGATCGCCTGTGGCTCGACCTGCTTTTTGGAACAGCGCGATGCGCTCGTCGGCGCCCTCGCCCTCCTTCGTGATGACGGCGGCCACCCGCAAGCCGAGTGCAACGACCTGCGCACCCGTGAGCGTCGCCACGTCCACGACAAGCTGCGGATCGAAGCGGCGAGCATACGAGAGGGCATCTGCGAGAACCATGCGGCCCTCCGCGTCCGTGTTGAGGACTTCAACCGTCGCGCCCGAATGCATCCGGACCACATCGCCCGGAACGTAGGCGTCCTGCCCCGGCCGGTTGTCGGTGGACGGAATCAGCGCGATGACGTGCAGCGGCAGTCCGAGCCGCGCCAGCGCTACCATCGCACCAATTACGACGGCCCCGCCGGCCATGTCCATCTTCATGTGGTCCATCGAGTCCTTCGTGGGCTTGAGCGACAGCCCGCCGGTATCGAACGTGACGGCCTTGCCCACGAGCACGACCGGCTGTGCGTTCACGGCGCCCTTCGGCTTGTGCTCTATCACGATAAACGCGGGCGGCTGCACGCTGCCCCGGTTGACGGCGAGGAGGCCGCCCATGCCTTCGGCCTCAATCCGTGGTTTATCCCAAACCTCCACGCGCAGCCCGACGGCTTCGCCGGCTTCCTTCGCCAGCATTCCGAGGCCTTGCGGCGTCGTTTCGTCGGGCGAGCGGTTGACGAGATCCCGAGCCAGGTTGGTGGTCTCGGCGTGGATTCGGGCTGTTCGAATGGCGGAATCGGCGCCTTCATCCGCAACGACCATCAGTTTCGTGGGGCCGGGCCACTGCGCGTCCTCTTCCGTCTTGTAGCGGAGATACCGGTAGGCGCCCAAAACGAAGCCCTCCACGCAGGCTCCAATAGTCTCTTCGTTGTCGGCTGCAATCGCGACCGTCTCCGCTTTCAGCACCAGCGCCTCGGCCGCGCCCTTCGCTGCGGCGATGCGGCGGGCCTCGTCATCTTCCTCGCTCGCAACTACAACACACACGCGCGCACCATCCGCCGCATAAAACATCGCCGCCTTCTTGGTCGTTCGCGCGTCTTCTGCTGCCCGATCAACTGCATCCCCAAACCGCTTTTGCCAACTATCCGGCGGCTGCTCACTTTCTACCTGCTCGTTTTCTACCTGCTCGCTTTCTAAAAGGAGAAGGGTGAGGTCGGCGCCTGTTGCCGCGTCCAGGTTCGGAATGCGTTCGATGTGCATGAAGGAGAATAGGGTGTGTTAACAGTTAGCGCGCGAGGACGGTTGGAGGCAAGCCTACTGTGGATTTGGAGCTTGGGGTTTGGGATTGGGGACTTGGGATTTCGGATATCGAACTTGGAACGTGGGATTTGGAATTTGAACAAATCCTAGTCGAGTTTGCCTTTGAAGGCCGAAAGGAGGGCGAGGTCGGCCTGCGAGATGTCGTCGTCCGTGCTCTCGGCGGCGGCGTCCGCCATGACGTGGAGCGGCGCTTTGTCGATCACGTCCTTAATGACGCGGTTCAGGGCAATCCCGCGGACGTACGCGCCGGCTGCGTTCGCGTGTCCGCCACCGCCAAACTGCGCCGCCCAGTCGTTGATCGGACAATCGCCTTTAGAGCGGAAAGACACCTTGATACCGCTCAGCGTTTCCAGGAAAATGAGCGCCGTAACCACGCCCTTCAGCCCCAGCGCGTAGTGGATGAGGTCCTCGGTTTCGTCGAAGTACGCGCCGGTCTCGCGCAGAATGTCTTGCGTGATGACCATCGTGGCAAGGCGGCCGTCGTAGTGCGTCGTGATGGTCTCCAGCGCGCGGGCCAGCAGGCGGAGGCTCTCGCGCGAACGCTGGTCGAAGAGGTTGATGTGGATGGGCTCGGGCGAGATCCCGCCACGCTCCAGGAGGTCGGCAACCACGCGGTGTGTGCTGGGCCGGGTAGCGCCGTAGCGGAACGACCCGGTATCCGTCATAATCGCCGCGTAGAGCGCCGTAGCGATGTGCTCGTCGATGAGTTCGGGGTCGTGCCCGGCAATGAGTTCGTACACCAACTCGCCGGTAGAAGCCATCTCCGTGCGTACACAGGCCAGATCGAACCACCCTTCCGCGTCGGGGTGATGGTCGAGGAGCAGTTTCTTCGCCGACGCCCCCATCACCCGATCAGCTAGTTTGCCGAGCCGGTGCGCGGCGCCCACATCCAGCACCATAACGATATCAGCGTTGGCGAGGGCTTCGATCTGTGAGAGCTTGCCCTCCTCAAATTTCTCTAAGAGGCCGTCCGCGTGGTCGTCAATCAGCCACCCAAGCCGGCGCGGCTCCGCATCTGAATTAACGGCGAGCACCTCCTTCCCGAGTGCTTTCAGGAAAAGGGCAACAGCGATTTCGGAACCAATCGCATCCCCATCCGGGCGGATGTGGCTGGTCAGCACCACCCGCTCGGCTGCGAGCAGGGCTTCTCGGATGTCATCTACAGTAGCCGACGTCGATCCAGGCATAGGTGAAGGGATTGAAAAAAGGGGTTTCTGAACGGGGCGATCCAGTGGATGTTCGCAAAAAAGGAGGGACGCCGCACGCAGCATCCCTCCTTTCGCGGGTTCTTCAGGTAGATGGACTAGCGGAGTCTGCCCAGTTCGCTGATGGGAGCGTCCCCCATGGCGTCGTGGATCTGATCGCGGCTCATGTTATAACCACGCCCTTCAATGTGGAATCCGTGGGCCATTAATGATATCTCTCCTGAATTGGTGGATGAGTCATATTTCTCCATCGCACGGTTTCCTTCAAACTCAAACGTCCGTTCGATCTCGGTGTCGGTCTCGCGATCTATCTCTACTCCTGCCCAACCCATGGCTGCTATTCCAGCGAACGGCATGCCGGCCAGGTCGGTGACGGTCAACTCAAACCGGCCTTCCCCACCTTGATATTCGGCGTTCGCACGTGTCGTCGTGATTCCGCCAAAACCTTCACGAGCGCTCTCGATGCTCGTACGATCCATACCGTTCACGGATTCGGGCATAACGTCTCGAAGCGCCTGACGCTCAACGGGCTCGTAATCCTCACCGTCGCCATCTGCACCCATTGCGCCGCCTAGTGCTTCACCAAACGCGCCCATCGCGTCGGCGAAGTCCTCGGCGCCTTCGCCGAAGGCGTCTTCGAGTTCCTCTGCGGCATCTTCGAAATCCTGTACCGCGCGTTCTTCCGGGCTTTGCCCGCAGCCGCTCATGGCGAAGATCAGCAGCGTGCCAAGCATGAGAGTTGCTAAAGGTGGGTTCATCGGTTTGCTTGCAGGATTTGGTGGGTAGAAGTACTGTCTCGCCCAAGTATACGCGATTTGGTTGCGACTTACGACATCGCCCTCTGTCTCACATTTGTACAGAATTGATACAGCACCTCGAACTGGAGCATGATCTTTCCTAGCCGGTATCTCGAACATCACACTCGGGAAGAGGCATAGGGTGCGCAAGGGGTAGGCCGTCACCCTGTTGTATACACGAGCCCAATGGCCCACCGCACTCTTATACTCCTCCTCCTTTCTGTCGTAATCGTCGCATTAGCGGTAATGGCAGGGATCTTCGCTTTCGCCGAGGGCGCAGCCAAAAACCGCCAGGACATGATTGTTGCTCGCGGCATTGAGCTGGCTTCGTTCTCGCAGGAATGGGTGGCCACTCCAGGCATGTTCGGAGGCGGCAATGGCTCTTTTGGAGAGGTGGACATCTGGAAAATCACCGGACAGTCAGGCACGGGCGACTGGATGGAAGACGATGGTACCCAGTATCTCGTTGAGCCGCTCGATCAACCCAACCACGCACGCTTGATTGCAGAGGACATCCAACTCGACCTTCGCGTGATCATCCACTTCGACGCCAACGCCATCATCAGCACGAACTTCATGGCAGGGGGCGTCATCTACATCGACCCCTGATTCAGAGTAGGCCGTAGGTTGTGAGATCGTCTTCCCCAACACCCTCGCATGCCCACTGTCGCCCTTGAGTCTTCCGTCATCTCGCACGGGCTGCCGTACCCCGAAAACGAACGGGCCGCGCTGGGGCTTGAGGAGATCGTTCGGGCAGAAGGCGCCGAACCGCAAACCATTGGGTTGATTGGCGGCAGGGTCTTGGTGGGCCTGAATGGAGAACAGATCCATCATCTAGCCACGGCCAAGGGAGTCCGGAAGGCCAGTCTCCGAGATTTACCGGTTGTACTCGCAAACGGATTGGATGGCGCCACCACCGTAGCCGCCACGATGCATCTGGCCCATCGAGCTGGTATTCGTGTACTCGTTACGGGTGGAATTGGAGGGGTTCACCGCTCGCTCGGAGGCAAGCCGACGTGGGACGTGAGCGCGGATGGCTCCGCGGGGTTCGTGATCGCCGATGAAAAAGATGAGGTTGTTTTCGAGGCTCCGTAGCAACCAAGAGCCTTTCCCAAGGAGCCACCGTGCGATCGACCCAGCAGCCGGCCAGAGCCGCCCGCGAACCGTTTTCGGGATCGGCGATCGACACGGTACGTTTCGGGCT
>JADFQN010000014.1 GCA_022561755.1 Bacteroidota bacterium | reverse complement strand
GCCGAAGGGGGAAACTATTTATTTTTGGGAATGTGTGGTATTTTGTTGTTGGTTACTTCGCAGGCGTAGCTCAGTCTGGCAGAGCATCCGACTGATAATCGGAAGGTCGGAGGTCCAAATCCTCCCGCCTGCACTGCCGGCCACTCTACAGGGGAGTGGCCGGTTTTATTTTTGTGCCGCGGGGCGGGGGGTTGACAAGTTTTTGATATAAGAATATACTAATATTAATCTGCCTACCGGCGAAGCCGGCCGCAGGGGGGATTAAGTACAAAAGATATTTAATCCGAGCTGAGTTTCCGATTCTGTAAGCGGCTAGCGCCAGTTTATGGGTCCGTGCTTGGCTGCTCATGATCTTGAATCAAGTGACTTGTCCTACTATGGGCAGGTCACTTTTGTTTTTCCCCACGAGGTGGATTTTGGGAAATAACCGACTCCGTTACATTTATGTTACGATCGTAACATAAATGTAACAAACGATTGCAACGTAACCATGCAAGCTGGTTAAAGACCGAGGTCATCTGCAATTTCTTGCATAGCCTTTAACTCGATATCAATCAAATCACGAAGCGGGCGGTTGAAAAACTCTTCCCATTTCATTGTTATCTCGCGGCTCACCCCCCTTCCGCCGCTTCCCTGCAAACTCCCTTCCGTTCATGGCCTTCCTCCCCTCCCTCTCCCGCCGGAAAATCTCCCACGAGTACCTCGCCGAGCGTGCCCTCCGCCGGCCGTCGTCCACGATTTGGCTCAACCACGTTTGCGTGAGCACCTCTCAGTTCGAGAAGGCGCTGGACTTCTACGTTTCCACGCTTGGCCTCTCGCTGCGCACCGTTGAGCTCGACCCAACACAGCCCAGCCGCCTACACGCTATTCTGGTTGATGCCGAGGACCGCGATGTGCTCGAACTCGTCGAGGCTGATGCGAGCAAACCGGCTTCGACGAACGTGAGCCAACTCGGCTTCAGCCTCCCGCTCCGCTCGTGGCAACTGCTTCGCGCCCGTCTCGACACGCACGAGCATCCCTACCGCGTCAGCGGCGACTCCCTCCTCTTCGAGGACACGGACGGCATCGTGCTGCGGGTTCAGCCGCTGGGGGAATGCTGATAGAAAGGGAAAAGTTAGAAGGGAAAAGTGCGGATGCTGGACCGGTAATCTCAGCCGGTACTCGTTGACATCTAGCTAGAGCCGGTAGAAGTCGGCCAACACAGGGCTGCTGGTCTTTACACTTTTCCCTTTTCCCTTCTCACTTTTCCCTTTACGGCCTACCAACTCCCGGACGCGCCGCCTCCGCCTGACGATCCGCCGCTGCCGCTGAACCCTCCGCCGCCGCCCGAGGAGGACGAGCCGCCTGCGGAGAAAGAGATCCAGCCCGCGTCGATCTTTGCGATCTCGCCTTTCTTCTGGGCAGCGCGGACCTGCTTCCTGATATCCTGCCACTTGGGCGTACGGCGCATGTAGATGTCGGCAAGGATGTAGCCGAGGAGATAAAGTGCCATGAAGCCCACGCCGGCCCTCATACCAGCCTCCCCAAACACCAAGCCGCCGAAGATGAACACCATCGGCGCGATGAAGAACAGTGTGAAGACAAAGGTGAAGTAACGGCCAACGGGCGGAGTTACGAGAGCGCGGATCCCGACAAACATCGGAAGGAGGCCGTGGCTAAAAAGGAAGATGAGCCCTATCCACCAGGGAAATTCGTCGCCATCGCCTCCACCATCCTTCGGGTGTATGTACGTGCCCTCGATGGTTCCGATGATGGCCGTGACCCCGGCCAGCGTGCCGCCCTCGAAGTCTTCGGCGCGGAACAAGGGCACGATCACGTTGCGGATGATCCGGCCGGCCTCGGCGTCGGTAAGGCTGCCCTCAAGCCCGTAGCCCACCTCGATGCGTAACTCGCGGTCGTTTTTTGCGATGAGCAGGAGCACGCCGTTATTCACATCCACCCGCCCAAGGCCCCACGTTCTGAACACGCGGTTGGCATAGGATTCGACGGATTCGCCGCCCAGCGTGGGGATCGTGAGCACGGCCACCTGGTTGGATGTCTCCGCCTCGTGGATCTCAAGAAGGAGGGTGATCGTGGTCTCCGTCTGTGGCGAGAGGATCTCCGCGTTGTCCACGACGCGCCCGATTAGCGTCGGTACTCCCTGCGCGGAGGCGCTGACGCTGAACAACAGGACGAGGACGAAGGTGAAAAGGGGAAAGTGAGAAGGGAAAAGGATGAAGTTGTTGCGCCTTGCCGACACATCTCGTCGTGCAAAGGGAAAAGCGTGTTGGGAAAAGCGTGAATGCAAAAGGCTAAAGGGAAAAGGGGAAAGTGAGAAGGCAAAAAGGTAAAGGCAGGCAGCCCATTTTTGGCCGACTTCTACAGGCTCCTAGGGCTATCTCTCACGCAATTACCCTTTTCTCTTTTCATCCTTCACTTTCCTCATTACCAGCCACCCGACGCTCCGCCGCCGCCCGAGAATCCACCTCCTCCGCTGAAGCTGCTCGACGAGCTGAACGACGATGAACTGCTGAACGACGAACCACTTCGGTACGACGATCCTGACGAAACCGGCGCGCGGCCATCAAACCAGAACGACCGCCCAAACGACTGGATGAACACCTTGTTGCCGGACTTCAGCGCCTTCGCTTTCTCTGCCTCGACGTAGGCCTGCGTTTTCCGAAAACGCTGCCAAAGCGGCGAAGCGGCTACGCGCCAGTCTATCAAAAGAACCAGGACTGGCCAGCTCAGAATGCCCCATGTCATACCGGGCCACCACTCGTAGCGGCCAAAGCCCGTCCATTGCTTCATCACCGGAACGATGAGAAAGAGGAACAGTCCGAGGGCCGGCGCCGCGAGTATAGACCGAAGGATTAAGCTTACAATCCGCCTCGATTGAGAAAAACCGCCTGTCTTGGTGACCCAGCCCCGGCCCAGCCAGAACGCAACGAACAGAGCCACAAGCGAGACGAAGAAGGCGAAGATCGAGCCGCTGCTGAATCGTCGGCGGGAAAAGGAGAGCGGGGCCGTAGCACCGATGGGTTTTTCACCCGGTGCCGCCTCCAACTTGGCGATGATGGCTGTCGTACCTGCGAGAATGCCTGCCCCGAAATTGCCGTTGCGGAATTGTGGAACGATGACGTTTCGGATGATCCGTCCGGCCTCGGAATCCGTCAGCATGCCTTCCAGTCCCAACCCCACTTCGATCCGCAGTTCGCGGTCGTCGCGGGCGATGAGCAGCAGCACCCCGTTGTTGCGGCCCTCTTGCCCCGCTCCCCACGTGTTGAATATGCGCCGTGCGTATGCTTCGATGGCGTCGCCCTGGAGCGACGGAACCGTGACCACCACAACCTGATTTCTGGTTGAGTCCTGATGAGTGACGAGCAGTTCGGTGATGATCTGCTCCGTGCTCTCATCCAGCAAACCGGCCAGATCGGTGACCCAACGCCCTTCCGCGGGCACGTCCGGTTGCGCGAGTGCCGGAAGCCGCAGAAGAAGGAAACAGAGGATGAAGGCGACGCGCATCGTTTACTCATTGCGGATGCGTACGTCGTCGGAGAGTTCGTCCTCGTCGTCGTCGCGGATGCCGACACCGCTGCGGTGCAGCAGTTCGCCGCACATCTTGATAGCGTCGACGAGGCCATCCGCAAACTGCCCTTGCTTGATTCCGGTGCGGATGCGATGGACCACCTCCTCCCAATCCTCCTGCGCTACAGCCGTGTTGATGCCCGCGTCGCCGATCACCTCGATCCGGTGCTCGAATAACGACACAAAAAGCAGGATGCCCGTGCGGTCGCGCGTCTGGAAAACTTCCTCCTCGAGGAACGCGGCCTCCGCCCGTCGATGCACACGCTGGGCCACGCGGCCGGGCCCGGCCATCCACCGACGCAAAGAGGGAATCCCGCCAACCAGCAACGCAGCAAGTACGCCGCCAAGCGACATCACCAACGCCATCCCCCATGCCGAATACAGCCAGCCGAGCCCCCAGCCACTATACAGCCACGCGATGAGCAGCCCGATCGCCCCAGCGATCAGCGCACCGAGCGCGCCGCCGCGCCAGAAAGCAATCTCGTAGTGCCCGCTGCGGTTGATGATGTAAGGGACGATCTCACCGGCCGTCTGGGTTTCGGCGCGGTCAACGGCCTCGCGGATGCGTTCCTGGTCTGCTTCTGTAAGGATGGGCTTGCTCATAGAACGTCATGCGAGTTTCGACACCACGAAGGTACTGAGGAGGCTGTTGAAAAAGTGCTCCCTGCAATCCCGCAAGCCAGCGGGACGGGCAGGTTGCTGCAGGTAATTTACCAGCGTCCCAAGTTCCAAATACCAAATACCAAATTCCAAGCGGCCTAATAAGCACTCTTTGTGATTTGGAGTTTGGAACTTGGTGCTTCAGACTCACAATTCCCTGCGGGTCTATTGAATTACGTGCTCCTTCGCAGGCCAGACGAGGTACTTCAACAGACTCCTAACTCATTCGCTGCGCTGGATTACGAGCGCGTAGCGATCCGGATCGATGATGGACCGCGCGAGGTCGTGAACGCGTACCGCCGAGACACCGCGAATCCGCTGGCCGAAGCGGAGCGCCTCGCGTGTGTCGTGGTGGTACCGAAAGAGGCGCACCAGCCACCTGAGCCATCCGGAATTGGTTTGAATGGCCTGCTCGTGCTCAGCAACCACAGAAGCCCGCGCTGAGACGAGGAGGCGTGCGGTGGGCTCGCTCGCCCGTAGCATTCGGATCGCATCGAATACCATCGCTCGAAAGTCTCCGTCGTCAGTGCCGGGGCCGTTCGCTGTCATCCGAAGCTCTGCAACGTCGTGGTCGAAATCCATTGTAACGGCAACGTCTACGTCCCTTCCGGTTGTGGTTTCGACACGTTGCTTGAGGAGATCGGCGAGGATTTTCAGCCCCGCCAGATTGTCGTAGCTCGCGTGGAGGGACGCGCGAAATCCCAGATGGAACGACGCCTGTGTACTATATTCAGGCATCGTCCAGACCGCGGCGCGAGCAAGCGTCGGGGCCGGCCGGGTGCTTTCCGATACGCCAAGCACGGCTTGCATCGAGGCGCGTACGGACGTCAATGTATTGGCGGCCTGCCTTTCGACTTCGGAGGGTAGAACATCCCCCGCAAGGATGTACGTGAACAGTCGTGGATCACCGAAATGGGCCTCGTAGAACGCTGCGGCCTCGCCGGGATTGAACGAACCGCCGAGCGTCGTCTCAGGGTGCCCGCTTAGCAAGAGCGAGAGCGCGTCTTGTGGATCGAGTGTCGGGTTCACCCCGGCCCATTCAGGTCTCGTCATCTGCTCGGTAGCCCGTTCGAGCAATCCGCCAAGCAATTCGGTGGAAGCGTCACCTACCACGACGGCCAGATCTCCGGTGAGGTACGATCCTATACGGACGCCTCCCGGATTCATTCCCACACCTGCCGCACGCGCGGCGAGAACGGCGGAGACTGCCCGCAAATCTGTGACTTCTGCCAGCCTACCGACCGCATAAGCAACGAGATACACGCGCCGAGGCTCCGACAGCGAGGGCCGTAGAACGACGCGCACACCGTTGGCCAGGGTCCACTCGGTTACATCTGTGGCCGGAAAGAGCGACCGCCCCTCCACGATGCCGGGAGGAAGCGCGGACCAGAACTCGTCCTTGCTTACTTCAGGTGGTGCCGGCTCTCGAATGGGCTCAGCCCGGGCCGGGCCGGTAACGACGGGCTCGGCGGGCGGCGCCGCGAGACGTTGGGACGCACTGCATCCGCCCAAGAGAAGTACCGCAATCAAAGAGAAGCGCCACACCGGCATCCGCACTGGTTCTGACCAAAAGGAAACTACGCCTGAAAAAAGCACGCGCTACGCCTTCGGCAGCCGACGCACAAGCAGCGCGTAGACCACCAGACTCAACGCCGCCAACCCAACCGCTACAAGCGCGAGGCGAAGCGCGGGCGCCTCCCCTCCCGCCTGGTTCAATCGTGAGAAAAGGGCCAGCGGCACTGTTTGGGTGCGGCCGGGGATGTTGCCGGCAACGACGATGGTGGCCCCGAACTCGCCGAGCGCTCGCGCAAAGTGAAGAACCGCTCCGGCTGCTACCCCTCGTGCGGCAAGGGGCAAGGTGATCCGCCGGAAGACATCCCACGGCCTGGCTCCATCCACGCGCGCCGCAGCTTCCAACTCAGGGTCCACCCCCTCGAATGCTACACGTGCGGTTTGGGCGAGGAGTGGGAAGCCGACGACGGCCGAGGCCAGCACGGCCGCGCCCCACGTAAACACAATGGTATGTGGAAGGACGATCAACAGAACGTAGCCCGTGAGCACCGGCGGAAGCACGAGCGGGAACTGGAGCAGGTTCTCGACCAGGAACCGTCCGACGAAGCGCTTCTTGGCCAGAACGAAGGCAAGCACCGTCCCGAACGGCAAGCTGATTGCCGTCGCAATCGCCGCCACCTGCAACGAAAGCACTACGGCCGACCAGTCAGCCGCGCTCATGGTGCTTCCTTCTGTTCGTGCGCGGGCTCTTGCTCATGCGCGGGCATATCAAAACCGAACTCGATCCAAGTTGCCCGTTGTTCGGGTTCGGCAAGAAACGAAAGAAAGGCGGCAGCCTCCGAACCGGTTCCGGTCATCCGTGCCCCTGAAATCTCGATGGACGGCTGCACGTTCTCCGGCCAGACCAGGATGGCGGGAAGGTGCGGCGCAACGAGCGCATCCGTGGCGTAGACGATGGCGGCCTCCACCGCGCCCTGATCGAGTGCAGCAACGGCGGCGCGGACGTCCAGCGTGGGGATGAGCTTGGACTGCACCTCCTCCCACAACCCGGCCGCATGGAGCGCCTCGCGCGAATACTGCCCCGCCGGAACGTGGCTCGGATCGGCGATGGCGATGCGGGCAAACCGTAAGAGATCGCGCGGAGAGGAAATCGCCGGTGCTCCTTCCCTCCCCAAAACCACGAGGCGGTTGCCCGCGAGCGTGATTGGGTCATCGGCTAACCGGCCTTGCTCCGTCAGGTACGCCGTCCACTCGGGGCTCGCCGAGAGGAACAGATCGGCGGGAGCGCCCCGCGCAATCTGGCGCGCCAGCGTGGAGGACGCGCCCATGCTCACGACTACTTCAACCGTCGGATGCTGCTCCTCAAACGCCTCGCCCAGCGCCTCCGAAACATCCGTTAGCGAGGCTGCGGCAAAGACAATGAGTTCGGCGTGTTCAGTGTCCTCGGAGGTACATCCAATGCCCGGCAGCATCAATATTCCGAAAAGCGCGCCTAGGAGGCTGTTGAAATACCTCATCCGGCCTGCAACGGCACCTCTCGGCCAATCTCTTCGTTGCGAGATGCTCGCCGAATCACCGATTCGACTACGATCTCGCGCCTTGATCTCAACCGAGATGCGCTCGTCTCGGCTACAGAGTAGGTAATTCAACAGCCTCGTAGGAGAAGGAGCCGGCGCATCACAGACCAGAGGGCGCCGAGGCCATCGTTCGTAGGACGGCCGCGAGGTCTTCGGCCGCGCGCTGGTGGATAGGATCGTCCTCCGGCGTCAGGTCGATCACGCGCTGGAACGACTCCGCAGCGCCATCCAACCGGCCGATCCGAGACCGCAATGCGCCAAGGAGGTAATTCGCGGCTACGTGGTCCGGTGTGGTACCAAGTACGGCTTGCAACTCCTGGACGGCACGCATCGGGTTGCGCGGATCGAACTGAGCGGCCTCCGCGAGGCTGGTGCGCACGTCCGGGTTCTCTTCAATCTCCAGGCTGAGATCGAACGCGTCCACGGCCCGGCTGGCAAGTTCGGATCGGGCAGTCTCGTCGGATTGCATCGCCACGCCGAAATAAAGATGCCCGAGCTGTGTCCACCCTGAGCCTGTTCCCTCAGCCTCTAATGCGTCTGCCATCGCCTGAAGCGAATCCGGCAACTCTGCAGAACCCGCCGGCGCCGCGGCGGACGCCTGGGCTTCCGGTGAAGCCGCGGGCGTTCGGACCCGATTACTGATCACCGTCAATCCGTACAAAATGACAACGGCCGCGATGCCCAAACCAACCATTCCGAGGGCTCTCCGCCCTACATCCGATGGAGGCCGCTCTACTTCCACGTCCGCATGGACCACCTGGGAAACGACTGCCGATTCTTGGCCTGGAGACACGCTGGGAGCGGGAGGTACACTGCTCAGAAACGTCCCGCACTGGTTGCAGAACTGCGAACGAGCTGGGTTCACGTGCCCACACGTCTCGCACGGCACAGGTTCGATAGACGTAGCCGTAGGGCCGACACCGGCGGACTCAGCCATAATGCGTTCTTCCAAAAAGACCTCCGGACCCTCCATTTCGTCGGGTTCGACCGGTTCGAACAGCGAGGTTCCACAGAGGTCGCACCGATCCGCACCGGCGGTCAGTTTTGCGCCACACGAAGGGCAAGCGGTAGTCTGTTTCATCCGGAGGAATCAGCGTGAGTCAATCAGTGAACCCCACGTATTCCACCGACGCCGTTGCGTTTCAGGGCTCCGCCTTTATTCGCGCCTCATTCACCGCACGGCGAAACTCGGCTGCCGGCTTGAACACGGGAACGAAGCGGCGCGGGACGATCATCTTCTCGTTCGTCTGCGGATTGCGGGCGTTGCGGGGCGCACGTTCTCTGGCGCGAAACGTCCCGAAGCCGCGCAGCTCCACCATCTCGCCCGCTTTCACAGCCTCGATAACGGTGAGCATGAACCCATCCACGACCGCTTCCGCCTCCACTTTGGTCAGTCCGGTCGCACCGGCTATGCGGCCAACTATTTGAGCTTTAGTCACGGTGATGTGTAGGTGAAATGGAAGACAGTCGATAACACACGTCTGCTCGCGTGATGGATGAGGTAGGCTGCCTTATCTCCATTATACGAAGCAGGCCTGATACGGTGCGCGTGCAAGCTCTCGGGCGACGCCAACCTCTGCCGCTGTGCCGCGCAACTTGGCCTGAGGAGCCGATTTTCGTATATTTGCCGCCTACTAGACCGTGCCCTGGTTTGCCATAACCTCGGGCGCGGTTGTCGTCTGAAGGCATCGCGCACCATTCTGCCCCTACAATTTTAAGGCCCTGAACGTACCGATGAAAGTCCTGTACATCGCCGGCGAAGTCTCTCCCTTCTCCGAAACCACGGCAGCAGCCCACCTCATCCGCCTCGTTCCCAACGCTATCCAGGAGTCGGAAACCGGCAATTATGAGGTACGGATCATGATGCCCCGATACGGCGTGGTGTCAGAGCGCCGCAACCGGCTGCACGAGGTGATTCGCCTTTCCGGCGCTGAGATCAACGTCGGGGAGGATCAGGATATCCTCAAGGTGAAGGTGGCTTCGATCCCCGGCATTCGCCTTCAGGTGTACTTCATGGACTCGCTGCTGTACTTCAAGCGAAAGGGCCTGCACAAGGATAGAAAAGACGGGAAGGTGTTCGAGGACAACCCGGCTCGGGCACTCTTCTACGCCCAGGCTGCCCTTTCAACAGCCCACAAGCTTGGGTGGAGCCCGGATGTCATCCACGCAACAGGCTGGATTTCAGCCCTCGTACCCACGCTGGTACGCGCCGCCGACGAGGATGCACTGTTCACCGATACCAAGTGCGTCTACACGCCCGATACGATCGACACGAAGATCGTTCTGTCCGCCAAGGAAGCCAAAACCTTCGGCCTACCCTCTGATCTGGCTGGCAAGACGCTGCAGCAAATCGGCATGGAGACGGCCGACGCGGTTGCCTACGTGGACGACTTTGAAGGCGGCCCCGAGGGAACCAGTCTGATCGGCGAAGAAGAAGAGATCGTTGCGCGAGCTATGGAACTATACAACTCCCTCGCAGAGCAACGCGAACTCGCCGCTTGAGCACACTCGGCGTCGTTTCGCCCGAATCTTCGCGCGATTCGTGGCAAAACCCCGCCCGGCCCGACGGGGTTTCTGCGTAAGCTGAAGCCTCGTTTCTTGGATCCCACGTTTTGGATATCGGGGCCAATTGAAGTCCCCTGCGCACGAAATCGTATCGGCAGGCCGTTCACGATCTGCTCGCCCAGCGCCCTCTCTTTTCTATACATGTCCCCTACTGCTTTGCGTCCTCGTTCTGCGCTAACCGTTTCCGGCGTTCTCTTCATTCTTCCTTTCCTGTTTCTTGGGGCCTGTCAGGACCCTTCCGGCGTCGGCCTGGATGTCATCGGCGAAGAAGGAGCCGATCCTAGGGTCAGCGTCCTCGCAGCCGACTCGGTAATGCTGGACGACGAGGCGGACATCACCGGCGGCTTCGCCAACAGCGTCACGCCTACACAGAGCCGCATACTTGTTGGCGCCACCACGGATGCACTGCTGGGCGACGCCTCCGCGTTTGCCTACCTCGACTTCTTCACGCCGGACGCGATTCCCGACGGCTTCCGCGACCGCACGATTATCTCGGCAACACTTCGCCTGGTCCGCGATTACGTTTATGGGGATTCGATGGTCTCGGTCCCACTCGAACTCCACCGAATGGACAGCGAATGGTCGCCTATTGGCGCACCTGCCGACACGACATTCGATGCTGGTGCGTTGCTTGTTGAAGCCACGGTAGTTGCCATGGATACGGTGGTTGCACTTGATCTGCCTGTGAGCTGGGTCACCGAATACGACGCCATACTTCGCAGCGACACGCTCGCGGCTTCGCTCGACGGTTTTCAGCTTCGCCTTCCGGACGGCGTGGTGCCGGGCGCCGTCATGGGGTTCAACACGATGCAGAGTTCCCTCCGCGTAATGACCGCGCAGGACACCGTTGACTATCCGCTCTTTGAGGTTTTCTCGCACATCGAGCGTGGTTCCGCAGCACCTCCGCCGGCCGACAGGGTTGTGCTGCGCGACGGCGCGGGAGAAACACTCGCGCTAACCTTTCCCTTCAGCGACATCGAACGCCTGCCTCTTGCGAGTGCAATCGTCCGCCTGTCCGTGGACCCGTCGGTGTTCGATGAACCAGGGTTTGCTCGCTCCCTCCCGGAGACCATCGTCCTCTTCGGGCGCACGGAAGCCGGTGAGCGCGTAGCCATCCTCAATGCCGGCCTCGACGAGACAACGAACTCGTACTCGTTCACGTCGGCCACACTTACTGCTGTAATCCAGGAAGCGCTGCTGGAGAGATCGATCTTTGAGCGCTTCGAGATCTCGGTGCTCTCTTCGTCTGCGTCACTGGATGCCATACCGTTCATCATCGGGCCGGAGCCCGCCGAAAACGAGGCAGATACCAGGCCCCGCGTGGCGCTTACCCTGGTACCGTAACTAAGCTAGGGCCTGTTCACCCGAAGATGCGTCTTCCCTAAACAGCTTCCTTTGCATGCGACCCGTCCTCACTGGGATTCTATTCGCCGCCTTCTTCCTTGCGGAACCGATATCGGCGCAGAGCACGAACAACTTCGGCTCGCCCTACTCGCGCTTCGGCGTGGGCGAGCGCCTCGGCCTCACGTCGTCGATGACCGACGCCATGGGTGGCGCCGGCACGGCAATGCGCTCCTCGCTGTATGCCAATTTGGCCAACCCTGCCCAGTGGGCCGATCTGTCCTTCGTAGGGTTTTCTGCTGCAGCCCAGGTGCGTGGCATTGAGACAACGGATGCCGCCGATGCAACCAGCCGTGCTTCCGGCGGAGGTGTTCGCGGTATACAGTTTAGCATTCCGCTCTCCAGCCGGAAGGTGGGGATGACGCTGGCTTTCCGGCCGTATTCGCGCGTGGACTACCGCGCCATAGAGGAAGGCGAGATCGAACCCGACGAGGGCGATACGCCGGTTGCTTTCCGTCACAACTTCGAAGGCAACGGCGGGCTCCACCAGTTCACAGCAGGGCTGGGTGTGCGCCTTAGCCCGGCTATCAGCGTGGGCGCTAGTGCAGAGATGTTCTTCGGAACTATCGAGTACCTCCAGCGCACCGAGTTTCCGGAGAACGACGAATACCTGGAGACGCGAACCGCCCGCTCAACCCGCCTTTCCGGCATTACCGGAACCGTAGGCGCGATTGTATCGAAAAGCAATGTATTTGGCGAGGGTGATGCCATCCACGTCGGCGCCTCCGTTACGCTCCCGGCTAAGCTTTCGGGCAACTTTGTGCAAACGCTCGGCGTGAGCCTCGACCGCGACACCGTTGCCACTTCTTTGGATGGAAGCGTGACGCTCCCGCTGTCTGCCCGGTTCGGCATGGCTTACACGGGAAGCGAGCACTGGAGCTTCGCGGCAGACGTACTCTACGAGCCTTGGGGCTCCTTCGAGAGCGACTTCGCCTTCGGCGGATTCGATCCGGTTTCCGGCATCAACAGTCTGAAAGATCGCCTGCGTGCGGGCGGTGGTTTTCAGGTTATACCGGGAGGCAGGCAACGTACGGCCGGATATTTTGCCCGGACGGCCTACCGCTTCGGCGCCTACGCAGAGCGCTCCTTCTATGCACCGTTCGACACCAACCTTAACACGTTCGCCGTTACCGCTGGTGTCAGCCTTCCGACCGTCGTTCCCGCAGCACGCTTCGACCTCGGCCTTGAAGTCGGAACGCGAGGCTCCACAGATGGCATGCTGGTCCGCGATGTGTTTATCCGCGGAACCGCTACCATCAACTTTGGCGAGCGCTGGTTCGTCCGCCGGCGCATCGGTTAGCTTTCGAAGCCGGCTAGGAGCCTGTCTGACTGAGGACGGATCTACTGCGGCGGCGACAAATCGGCCCATTTCTCCGATCTTTTTCGTTACAGAGCTCCGCTACGCGCCACAAAAGATCGAGAAAATGTACTCGATTCCTCACTCGCCTCGCTACAATCCCCTTAGCCAGACAGCCTCCTAGTCCTTTCGGTCGCCACTCCGCCCTTCTCCTCATGCCCCGCGCACTTGTTTTGTTGGCGATCCGCACGTCTGCGCTCGCGTCGCTGCTCTTCTTCGCTCTGGGCGCCGCACACACCTCCAGCGCCCAGCCACAACTCTGCGCCGACACGCAGGTGTATCTGATGGACAACGTGCGGACGAACTACAGCATGGGCTACGAGAACTACAAGAACGAGGATTGGTGCGCCGCGCTGCCCTATCTCCGCTGGGTACTGGCGAACGACCCGCTGTACACAGCCGCTGAGCCGGACGAACGCAACTACCGCCGCCTTGCCGCCATTTACGAGGGGCTCGCGGGGATGGCTGACGATGCAGCGGTGAAGCGCACGTATTTAGACTCTTCTTTTGTTGCCCGGGAGCAGATGTTCCAGGTGATGGATGAGAACGGTTTCGAGTACAACACGCACGAGCGAACACTTGCGCGGGGGCGGTTCTATGAAACCCACGCTGCGATCTACCCTGAGAACCAGCCTGAGGTGTACAACATCTACCTGGACGCCTTCCGGATGGAGCCGGACTCGACGGATGACTACTACCTCAGCTACATAGGCCGTGTGGCGGCAGAGAAGGCGGCCGTAGAGGAAATGGACCCTCGTGAAGCCCGCGATCTGGTAGACGAACTGATCGCGTACTCAGACGACCCAACGTATCTCGAAGGCGTAAGCGAGTCCTTCCGGATTGAGCCCATCGAATACTTCGCCGACCTGCACGTGGGCTTCCGAAACGGCGCCCTGGACGAAGAGGAAACGAAAGTACTGTTCGTGATGGCTTCGCACATGGACAGCCTCATTACGGCTAAGTACCCCGAGATAGACCCCGATGCACTGGCTGATGAACTGCTTCCAATAATCGTTGAGTTCGACCCGTCCCCTGACCTGCTTGCCGCCATGGGCGGTCGCGAATGTGCACGAGGAAATATAGAAGAATGCACCAGATACATTGAACGCGCTATCGCCATGTCAGAGTCCAGCACGCAGAAGCGAGACTTGTGGTACAGCCTCGCCAACCGTATGTACAGCCGAGGCAACCGAGGGACGGCTTACACGCTGGCGGGCAACGCGCTCCAGTACGATTCCAACTTCGGACCTGCACTGTATCTGCGTGCTTCCGTCGTAGCCAGATCGTTGAATAGAAGCTCTATTGAAGGGCGGATTGGCGCGTGGTGCGTTGCCGATATGTTCAGCCGTGCCGCAGCCGCAGGAGGCCCCACCGCAGCAAACGCACGCCAACAAGCATCTGTGTATTCCGGGGCTGGGCCTTCTAGGGAAGAATGTTTCTTTAACGACCGGTGCCCGCCTGGAACACGCGTCACGGGCAACACGGGTTATGGTTCGTGTACAACGACCGCACGCTAATCCATTTTTCGTCTTTCTGCGGCCGCGCTCAAGAAAGGGCGTGGCCTTTTTTAGTTTGAGGACCGCGCGATAACTTCTCGTGTCGTAGTCTAGGGTTCATCCCCGCACCGATCCCCTCTTGCCATGTCTCTTCTTCGTATTCGCTTCAGCTCTCTTGCTTCCGGTCTCGGCCTCGCGGCTTGGATGCTCGTGATGGCTTGTTCTGCGCCTGCCTCCACGTCCGATTCTTCCGACGGCACGCCGGATGCTCCGTCGGAGTACGTTGCCGTTCACGACAGCGCCACCGTCTCGCCCATCTGCCCGGATGTCAATTTCTACCTCACCGAAACAGTGAGCGCGAACTACAGCGTCGGTACGTCAAACTATCAGAACGGCGATTATTGCGGAGCTCTGCTATACCTGCGCTGGGTACGTGACAACGATGCCCTATACACAGGGGCTGAGCCCGACGACCGGACGTACTGGCGCCTGGCGGATATCTACGAGCAGCTTGCCGCCATGGCCGGCGACGACGAAATGCTGCACCAGTCCTACTTCGACTCCACGCGCGCCATTCACGCTGAAGCCCAGGACGCCTTGGCAGCAGCCGGGCTGTCGGTAAATAAAGCACGTTACCTGCTGGACGAGGGGCGTTTCTACGAAACCTATGCCGATCAATATCCTGACCAGCAGGACGGGGTCTACGACCTCTATCTGGAGGCCTTTCGCGAAAACCCCGAGTTTCTCAACGACGCGTACCTCAACAGGCTTGCACAGAAAGCGATGGAACGCGGTGGCGAACAGGATGAAGTCGTTGAACTGCTGCAAGATCTCATCGCACAGGCCGACGACGCTACCTACCTCGAACGGGCGTACGCGTCGGCCTCAGCGCCCGCCTTCATGTCCTGGACGGATCGCCTTGAGGAACTCATGGCCGATATCCGCGGCGGAGAGCGTGACTCCGAGAACCTCCGCATGGCCATAGCCATCGCCCAGCAAGAAGACCGCGACGACTACATCGACGAGCTACTCCCCCTCTACGCCGACGAGAACCCGACTACGGAGCTGCTGTGCGCTCTCGGTAGCCGAGCAGCTCGGAACGGGCAGATCGAGACGGCGCAAGGCCACGTGAACGAAGGTATCGCGCTGGCTACGTCCAATTCGCAGAAACGCGACTGCGCCTACCGGGCGGCAGCCGGAGCCTACGCGAGTAACCGGGGCGCGGCCTACCGCTTCGCGGGGCAGGCCCTCCAGTACGACGGCGGGCACGGCAAGAGCCTCTACCTGCGGGCGTCCATCGTGGCCGGAACCGTGCGCGGAGGAGGCATTCAAGCGCGCGCCGCCTACTGGTGCCTCGCCGACATGTTTAACCGCGCAGCCGCCACCGGCGATCCCGCCATAGCGGGCCGGGCCCGCAGTGCTGCCGCAAGATATAACCGTGCCGCACCCTCCCAGCAGGAGTATTTCTTTAACCCCGGATGGCGTCCCGGCCAACGTGTTTCGTCGAGCACGGGCTATGGCTCGTGTACCACGACCGTTCGTTGACACAACCATCGCCAACATCAGAAGCCGTTTCCGACGCAGGGAACGGCTTCTCCCCATTTGAGCGCCCTCCACACGCCGCCGCCCCCTTTTTAAGGGGCTCCCAGCCGCAGGCGGGGTGGGGATTTGCGACATGCGAGCTCGGAGCATGCGACGAAATGGATTCCTCGTTGTATCGCGCCAAACCCTCCGACCTCGCTTCGCTCGGCCATCTCCCTTTGCAAGGGAGGGGTTCCTATACCGAGGCCCTTCTCCCATTCTCCCTTCCGCGGCATCGCTCCCGGTACGAACTTGCCACCGCAGAAAAACTGACCCTCTCTCTTCATGTCTCTCATCGTCAACATCTCCGCCCGCCAGATCCTTGATAGTCGGGGCAACCCCACGGTTGAGGTGGATGTACTGACCGACGAGGGAATCCTGGGCCGCGCGGCCGTGCCGAGTGGGGCATCTACCGGCGAGCACGAGGCGGTGGAACTCCGCGACGGCGACGAGACTGCCTACCTCGGCAAGGGCGTGCTGAAGGCGGTTGAGAACGTGAGAACCGAGATTGCACCCGAACTGGAGGGCCTCAGCGTGTTCAAGCAGGTGCGCATCGACCAGACGATGGTGGAACTGGACGGCACCGATAACAAAGGCCGCCTCGGGGCTAACGCGATACTGGGTGTTTCTCTGGCTGTAGCAAAGGCTGCAGCTATGTCGGCAGGGCTCCCCCTCTATGCCTACCTCGGCGGCCCGAATGCGCGCCGGTTGCCGGTCCCGATGATGAACATCATCAACGGCGGCCGGCACGCCGACAACAGCGTGGACCTGCAGGAGTTCATGGTGATGCCGACCGGTGCAGAATCGTTCTCGGAGGGCCTCCAGATGGGCGTGGAGACGTTCCACCACCTCAAAAAAGTGCTCCAGGAAAAGGGCTACTCTACGACCGTGGGAGACGAAGGTGGATTCGCTCCGAACCTCGGAAGCAACGAAGAGGCGGTCGAGGTCATCCTGGAGGCCATCGAGCGCGCGGGTTACACCGCCGGAGAGGATCTCTACATCGCCCTCGACCCGGCGGCCAGCGAGATGTACCAGGACGGCCGCTACGTCTTCTACAAATCGGACCCGCACCGCAAGCTGACGAGCGAGGAGATGGTCGAGTTTTGGGAAGGATGGGTGGAAGAGTACCCGATCATCTCCCTCGAAGACGCAATGGACGAGAACGATTGGGACGGCTGGGCGATGCTCACCGAACGCCTTGGCGACCGCGTACAGCTTGTGGGAGACGACCTCTTTGTGACGAACACGACGCGGCTCCAGCGCGGCATTGACATGGACGTGGCGAACGCGCTCCTCGTCAAGCTCAATCAGATCGGCACGCTCACGGAGACACTTGAGGCCGTGGAGCTAGCCCATCGCTACGCCTATGCTACGGTGCTGTCGCACCGCTCGGGCGAGACGGAAGACACCACGATCGCCGACCTCGCCGTGGCCACGGGCGGCGGCCAGATCAAGACCGGCTCGGCCTCCCGAAGCGACCGGACGGCCAAGTACAACCAGCTCCTCCGCATCGAGGAGCAACTCGGCAACGCGGCCATCTACCCAGGCATGGAGGCGTTTCGGTTTTAGTCGAATAACTCCTTCCCTTTTCAAGGGAGGTTCCCGAGCGAAGCGAGGGCGGAGGGTTTGCCCCAACAAGTGCGAGGATTCGCGTAGCCGATCCCGGCCACGGCGGAGGGTTTGCCGCAATACAGCGGGGAGTCCAGTTCGTTGCCTGCTCGAAGCATCTCACCAACCTGATAAGAACCCCCACCCCGCCTGCGGCGGGGAGCCCCCTTATAAAGGCAGTAATATACTTGACGCACCAAGGGGTAAATGACTGATTTACAATACGACGGGCCGGTATACCAGCTAAGCCCCGAGGGCTTGGCAAAGCTGCGCGATGTTTTCGACAGTGCTAAGAACGGCCTGAGAGAGACGTTTTACCGTTGGGACAATGGGCTTTTCCGACAGGATATTACCCTCCCCGAACACTACATCGAAAACCGGATCGCCGTGGTCTGCTACCTCGAATCCTTGCGGCCCCCGCGTGATCTTTACACGGTGATATTTTTTGCTCGGCAACGTGATGAGGCCAACGGGCGCATTGATGACATCGGTAACTGCTGTTTCGGGATTTTGGAATGTGATGCCATCGACGCTGACGAGGCTAACGACGGGCGTAAGCGCAATATGCTTGTCTTGGATGTTCAGGTGGTGGATGGCATACAGAAAGTCATTCCCACCGTCGTACGACTGTACAGAGTCGAGGATGAAGTCTCGAATGTCTTGGCTGACGGACTCTATTGGTCCGTGATTCAGGGCCGCTTTAAGACCATCCCAGTTCCCGTGAAAAGGGAAACGAGAATACTCGGATGGCCGCCCTCCGAAGTGACGTATGAGTTCGTTCCACATAACATCGAGGGAGGACTTGAGATTATGGAATATGTCGCCCATGATCGGGCCGAGGTCATGGGGAAGCGGAGCGGAAGTGATATAGAGCGTATTGCCGTCCGCATTCTTGTCAAGCTGAACGGAAGGACCCCCAGTGTCCAGGTACGTGCCGATTCGCTCTTCAAGCTCCGCGATGTGCTCATTGGCCCTTTCGATCTTTAGGCGCGCGCTATGGAACATCAACGCACATTGGGTAAAACATACATCCTCGCGGAACAGGTGCTCGTCCAGATCAATCTTGTCTTGCCGTTACTTCTGAACCTTCGTGCGCAGGTAGCAAGGAGCGAGACCGTCGAGGAAGCGGTAGCGGCGATGGACCGCGCTATTGAGAGCCATCAGGAGCCGGATGCGGAGGTCCTTGAACTCCAGCAAGAAAAAGGAGAGGTGGAGCTGTGGACGGTGCTTCGCAGGTTTCCACATTCCACTTCTCAGGCAATGCCTCAGCTACGCGGCGAGCGCCCGGAGTAAAGTAAACGATGGGATTGCCCTCCTCGTCATTTCTCACATACCAAGCAATTTCTGTCGTCGGAAGATTCGCTGGCGAAAAGATCGCCCTGGCTATCGCAGCCGCCTCGGATGATAATGAGGCAACCTCTCGCCCGCCGTCCGGCCTGAACTTTAAGCGCACGCGATGCCAAGAATCCTGCATGGCCTATCCTCCCTGATGTCTCGCCTTTCCGGCTTTCAGTATTCGCCGCGTGAACTCAGCTAACCGCTCTAACCCCTCCTTTCCATCCACCTGCTTCTTCCTCTTCCTCTTTCTTTTTTCCTCTTCTGAGGTGTGGTTTGGCCAATTCTTCTCGCTCATATCTTAGACAGTTGACTGCCGATCAATTCGGAGTAGGTGAGGCGCTTGCCAAGGATCGACATGGCAGCGTTGAGGAACCGTCCCCGGTCGGTGTCCTTCCGGTTGTTGTACCGAAACGACTGTTCGTCAAGGTAACGGAAAAGGTGGAACGGCTCAATGCTCACGTAGGTCCCTTTGATGGACCGCTTCAAAAGGCTCCAGAAGTTCTCCAGCCCGTTCGTGTGGACCTTCCCTTCGGCGTAGGCTACGGCGTGGTCGATGACTTCGTGTTTGTACTCATCACGAAGTTTGGCGTAGGCACCCAGAGCGTCGGTGAACACGTTGGCTCCCTTCTCTACGTTTTCGCGCACGATAGGATCGAGGATCTCGCCGCTGTTGCCCGAGACGACCTGAGTACGGACCTGAGAAGGCTTCTCGTCGTCGCCGCGCTCCAAGATGCCCATAACCGGAGTCTTGCCCTTCCAGCCGGTCTCGCCTTGGATCACGCGCTCCTTCTTGGCCTTGTGCATGAAACGCGCTTTCCCTCCGATGTAAGTCTCGTCTACCTCTACGTCGCCGCCCATCTTGCTGAACGAATCCGACTGCATGGCAAGTCTTATGCGGTGGAGCATGAACCACGCGGACTTCTGAGTCACACCAATCGCGCGGCCAAGCTCGTAGGAGCTAATGCCGTTTTTGCAGTTGACAAGCATCCACAAGGAAGGGAGCCACTTGGAGAGCGGAATAGCGGAGTCCTCGAAGATGGTTCCGACTTTGACGCTGAACTGCTTCTTGCAGTCCTTGCACTTCCACACCTTACGGGTCTTCAGGAAGTAGTGGCTGTTGACGCTCCCACACTTCGGGCAAGTCTGTTCGCCTTCCGGCCAGCGGAGGTTGGCTACGAAGGCGAGTGCTACTTCCTCGTCCGCGAAGTACAGGACTGCTTCAAGGAGGGTTTCGGGTGCTTTATCGACGTTGGGCATTGGTTTGTTTTTCTTCGTTGTACACCCAAGATACCCAAAACAGCGTGGTGTGTCAAGTATATTATTGCCCTTATAAAGGGGGCGGTTTTAGAATTCCTCCCTCATTGAGGGAGGTGCCGAGCTTGCGAGGCGGAGGGTGTGCCACGGCATTGCGAGAACCCCCAATCCGCGACTAACCCGCCAGGCACTCAATCGCCTCCACCCAATCCCCACCAAAGACCTCGACAGGAACGCCGCCGAGGGCCTCACTCAACTCCTCCGGCGTGCTCATGCCCGGCTTGTTGTCGAGAAACAACCCTTCGAAGTTGATGCTGTCTGGCGGAAGCAGGACGAGGTCGCCTATTTCACCAATCCGTGGCTCGAGCGCGTGGAGGAAGCTCTTGAAGTTGAGGAGGCCCGACACGGTTACGGAGTCGCCGAACAACGTGTTTTCGCAAGCAACGACCTCTACCTCCAGGTTTTCCACCTCGCGTAGCACCGGCGCAATGCGCTCTTCAATCATTGGCGCAGCCAGCGTGCCGGTGGCAATGGTCAGTGTACGCGGCTCGAGTAGCAACGCGGGGAGCCGTTCGCGCTGGTAATCGAACTCGTTCAGGAAGTCGCGACTCATGCCGACGCCGTTTTCCATGAGCGGGTAGCCGTCATAGTCGTCCTCTTGTGGGAAATCGAGCCCAGCAAGCAGGTACACCTCGTCGGACAGGTAGAGGAAGCCGCGCCCGATGCGCTCGCGGAAGAACGGCTGCCAGCGCCGCACCATGCGCGCCAGTTGGCGCGCCTCGACGGACGAAACCGTGCGCAGCGTGGTGAGCTCCCGGCGATGGCGCGTAAGCCCCACCGGCACGATGGAGATTGAGAAAAGTTGATCGTGCAATTCGTAGAGGTCGAGGACGGTTTTGACGAGGGCGCCACCATCGTTGAAGTTGGGCACGAGCACGATCTGCGCGTGCATCTCGATGCCGTTGTCGTGGAAGAATCTGAGTTTCTCGATTAGGCGGTCGTCCTGCGTACGGTGCCCCATCATCTCGCGCCGAATGGCATCGTCCGTACAGTGGACGGAGATGTACATCGGGCTCAGCCGCTGCTCCACGATGCGCTTCAGGTTGCGCTCGCGCAGGTTGGTGACCGTGATGTAGTTGCCGTAGAGAAACGACATCCGGAAGTCGCCGTCGCGGAAATAGAGCGTCTCGCGGAGGCCGACCGGGTTCTGATCCACGAAGCAGAACAGGCAGTCGTCGCCGCACGTTTTGATGCGAAACTCCTCCAACTCCGCCCCAAAAGTGTCGTCGATGTCCTTGGTGACGTACTGCACCTCCAGGTTTCCGTTGCGGCGGACGCGCAGCTCCAACGTTTCTTCGGCCGTCTTGAAGCGGAAATCGAGTTCATCCTCCACAACCTCGCCGTTCACGGCTACGATCTGGTCGCCGGGCTGCCAGCCAAGTTCTTCGGCGAGCGATCCGGGTTCTATGGAGGCGATGCGGACGGGCAAGAGTGATTACGTGATAACGTGATTACGTGAGGTCGGTATCGCCCACACTTTACGCAATACGCACTACGTAGTAGAACCGTTTCGTTGTGCGCCTTCTGAAGCCTACCTATCTTTCTCGCACGATGCGCCCGTAGCTCAGCTGGATAGAGCGCCAGATTCCGGTTCTGGAGGCCGGAGGTTCGAATCCTCTCGGGCGTACACAGAGACCTGGCCTATTTCGGCCAGGTCTTTTTGTTTAGCCTCTCCCGGTTTGTGAGCCACGCGCTCCCCCCGCTGGCCTCGCTGCAAACGCTTCGCGATTGTCCTCTCGGGCGTACTGGAGAATACTTGGTCCATGCCTGGATCAGGTCTTTTTGTTTGATCTCTGCTGGTTGGCATTGCGCCCGCTCTCCGCGCAATCCACGCCGCAACGCTTCGCGTTGCCCTCTCGGGCGTACAACAAAGCTTACCGCAACTTCGTCAGCGCCTGCGTGGCAGAAAACGTATCCCCCACAATATGCACGAAATAAACGCCGGCTGGCAGCGCGCCGCCATCGATGCGAACGGACACAGCGGAGCCTCCTTGGACAAACCGTTCCTGCCGCATCACGACGCGGCCCACGCGATCAAGGAGAAGAATCTGAATGGCCTGGGGCTGCTCCACAGAAACCCTCAGTTCCGTTTCCGACACAAACGGATTGGCTCCGGCGATGCTCAGAGCAAATCCGTTCGGCAGATCCGGAGTCGGGCCCGGCTCCTCCACCAAGGCGGAGCAGGATGACGCTAACGTCCACCCGATATCCTGCATGATGGCGCATGCAATCGGGCCGGGGCTTCGCACCACCTCGGCTCGAAGTAAGAACGGCGTCATCAAACCGTCCTCGTCGCCTTGGGGAAACGCCTCTTCGTCGAGGTGAGAATAGGACGAGCCCTCGTTCCACTCGGAAGGGCTGTAGAGCAGCACAGACGTTCCGTGCGTGGCTTCTACCGTCCCCCCGCCCATGTAGGCGGCGCTCTGGAGGGCGTCGGCGAGCACCGTGGAGTTGAGCGGGTACGTTGCGGTGTCCAGCAACGGCCGCCCGAGGCCGTCCTCGGCAAACCGGTCGTACACAAACGGCAGCCCAGGGTCTGAGGGGACGCCGACCGTGCCCAACCCCCCTTCTACTCTGAACGAGCCGATAAATCCGAGGCCGTGCCCGATCTCGTGGAGGACGATGGTCGTCAGGTCGTACTCCTCGGGGGCCGGATTCCCGTCGGTGCCGAAGTACCAGTTGGGGAATGCGCTGCTGAACGTGGCCTCGATGTCCGGGTTGGCGGGGTCGAGATCGGCGCCTGAGATTGCGTCGGCCAGCGGAGCCGGGTACCACGTATTGGGGATGGGCGCCGCGTCGAAGTTGCGGATCAGAAACGGGCCTGCAGAGCCCAGCAGGTTCGTGCCCAGCGGTATCCAGTTGGCGTTGATGCGGATTGGCGTGGGAGACGCAATGTGCTGCTCCCAGATGTCCACGGCGGCCTGAAATGCTGCTTCCGCCTCCGCCGGGAAACCGTTGTACGTCACCTCGAAGATTGTACCACCTCGCGCAAAAGATACAGGGGGTGAGAATACCGCCTCGCTCCCGGCAAGACGAATTGTGTACCCATCCTGCGCCGCAAGCTCGCACACGATAACAGGGGCATCGCTGTACTCGATCTGTCGTTGTTGAGCGTAGGCGTCGTTCGCTGCGAGAACAGGCAGCAGGGCCATCAGAACCAGTGAGGCGGGAAGGCGCATGGCGATCGGGGAGATGCCGCGGAACCTACGCGCTCCCCCCTGAGCGGACAAGGTCGACTGCTGCATCGCCGATCAGGCCACAATCTCACCTCTCCCGCTGTATACCCGGAGGTGCTACTGCACTCTCACTACCCGCCGCGTGGTCACGAACTGCTCCCCCTCTACCCGAACGAAGTAGACCGCCGGCTGCAAAGAGGCACCACTCACAGAAATGTTCAGTGGGCTTCCGGCTCCAACCAGGCCGTCATGCAAAACCGCAATACGCCGTCCGAGCAGATCGTACAGCGTGGCGCGCACGTGCTGGGGCTCGTCTACCCGCAGTGTGAGGGTTACCTCGTTCGTGAACGGGTTGGGGTAGGCGCTGCCTAGCGTTACGCCTTCTGCGATGGTAGCCTGCGGCTCGTTGGCAACCAGCATGGCACATTCCGTTCCCAGCGTCCATCCGATGTCGTTAAAATGCGCGCAGGTGGCCGGGCCCGGCGAATGGTTCGACTCACCCGAGCTGATAAACGGCGTCATGAGGGCATTCTCGTCGCCCGCCATAAAACTGTCTTCGTCCCAATGCGAGTACGACGACCCTGGGTTCCAAGGATTGGGCGCGTAGAGCGGACCACGGTTGCCTAGTGTAGCCCCTACCAGGGCGCCATCAAAATGAACGTCGTCGCTCTGAAGTGCCATGGCCAGAGTACCCGACGGATTGGGATACGCATCCGTGTCGATTAACGACACGCCAGGCCCGTCCTCTGCAAAGCGGTCAAAAATCACAGCAAAGTCCACCCCCTCCAAGCCCCAACAACCTTCGCCGTTTACGCCGTTACATTCTTCCCCGTTGCCTGCATCGCCGTCATCAACGTTCATCGACCCAAAGAATCCGAGGCCATGCCCCAGTTCGTGGAGCACGACCGTCACCAGATCGAACTCACCGGCAGGCGGGTTGCCGTCTGTGCCGAAGTACCAGTTCGCGAGGGTGCTGTTGAAGTTGGCGTTGATGTCACTGCCTGGCGGGTCAAGATCTAAACCCGCTAATGCGTCCGCTAGTGCAGAACCATACCATGTGCTCGTAAGGGGTGCCCCGGCGAAGTTTGCGTGCACAAGGTTCGCACCCGCCGAACCAAGAATGTTCGCCCCCAGAGGAGTCCAGTTCGCTGAAACCTTAATGGGAACCGTCGATTCGATATGCTGCTCCCAAATATCCACGGCAAACTGAAACGCATCCTCGGCCTCTTGTGAAAACCCGGTGTACGTCACATCGAATGTCGCCGTGCCAAACGCATTCGGGTCGTAGTTGGCGCGGATGCGATTCGTAAATTTGTCAGCCCGGCTCATGTCCGGGTGATCGACGGGGAGTTCGCAAACCGTGACCGGCGCGTCCATCACGAGCATTTCTGCTCCTTGGGCCATAACCGGTGAGGCGATGAGAGTGGCCAGAAGAACCGCAGCGAGAACGGGGTAACGTTTGATTACGAGCATGGGACCGGGGATAGAATTATCCAGGAAAGGGCTGGTGGGGCCAGGGCTGAAATCACAACATAGACAACGCCGGGTAATCGGCCAAGCACATGGCGTCCAATAGGGCTTTACAGCCGCCCCAGCGCCGTCCTGGCCCGTTGTTCCAGCGCCTTGTGGTAGTCGAAGTCTTCTTCGTAGGCGATCGCGGCGCGGTAGGCGCGGCGGGCCTCGTCGCGGTTGCCCTGCTCCTCGTACACCTCGCCGATGTGGTACTGGCTCCACGGCCCCCACTTCGCCAGAACATCGCCGGGGTTATCGAGGGCGAACGTGTAATGGCGGAGCGCTTCGTCCCAGTTCCGAAGTGACTGAAAAGCGCGGGCGGATCGATACGCTGCTTCGGCGCGGTGTTTTTCTGCAGCGGCATGGTCGGTGAGCACGGGTTGCAGGATGGCGATGGCCTCTTCGTAGCTGCCTCCGTCGTACAGATTCTGGCCGAGAAGCAGCGTCCGCTCGTCATCGGACATCGGGTGGTCCATCAGTTGCTCCGCCCATCGTATCGCCGACTTGTCGGCGTCCACGTCTCTGTCGGATCGAATCCGCTCGTAGTGATCGAGGGCGCGGTCGCGGTCGCCGAGCATCTCGCGCGAAAGACCTGCTTTCAGAGTTCCCTGCGCAACGAGGGCTTGCCCACGGTAGCTTCGCACGTACCGCTCGAATATCGGCGCGGCCTCCTCGAACCGGTTTTGTTTGAAAAGTGCGTCGGCCAGGTAATAGTCAAAGTAGGGAATGTCTGCTACCGCTTCCGGCTCCTGACGGTGAAGCCCTTCGCGAATCACGGCTTCCGCATCAACGGCGCGCCGCGCGTTCATCAGGAGGAAGCCGTACACGTAGGCGGGCATCGGGCTTTCCGGGTACGCTTCGTAGAACGCCGCCACGTGCCTGAGCGCCCCGTCGCGCCGCTCGTTCATGATGGCATCCACAATGGCCAGCAGCAGCGCGGACTCCTCGCGGTTGTACGTACTGTTCGTGAGGGCAAGTTCAATCTCCTCCATCCCCTGCTGCACCGTTCCGCTGAACCCGAGGATGCTCATGATCCACCTGTACGCCCTGGGAACGGTTCCAACGGCAACGTGGCAGAGCCCCATCCCTTTGTACGATTCCCAGAAGTCGGGGTAGTCGCGGACGTTGTCTTCGTAGCGGTTGTACGCTCCTCGCATAGCCAGCCCAGCCTTCATAAAGCGCTCCTGCTTGGCATAGACTACGGCGCGTTGCATCGACAACTCGGCTTCAAAGTGCTTCTTCCAGGCCGAATCCGGGAGGTCGTCGAGGCGGTCGTCGAGGGAGTCGGCGCGGGAGAAGAAGCGGCCGTACCACGGCTCGCGCTCCGTCATCAAGGCGTGCCAGAGAGCAATGGTCGTGAGATGGTAGGCGGCGGCCGGGCTCTCGGGCTCCAGCGCGTCGAGGCTGCGGAAGGCAGCCTCGGCTTCGTCGAGCCGGAAGGCAAGCATCAGCGCCCGGCCTTCGTCCATCAAGGTCCGTCCGTCCTCCGACGTGAGCAGCATGGCTCCGTACGCGGGCTCGGCCAACTCCTCGGCGAACGACGCCACCCAGGCCGTGTCGTGCTCAACATGCGTCTGCGCCCACACGGGCGACGCCACCGCACACGTCATAACAAAAAGGAAGAGGCTGTTTCTCATTCTCAGAGTTCCAGACATACAGTGATTAACGGATGAGTGCGGATCCACGGAAAGGTCATGTGGTGAGGGTGATTACGTGAGCACGTGATTACGTGATCTTGAATGAGAGAAATTTTTTAAGTCCCCCTTCGAAGGGGATGCCCGAACGTAGTGAGGGCGGGGGATGTCAGCTTGGCTAGAAGTTGCATACTCGTACGGCAGCAACTTGCTATCGTAGCCGTTCACCCCCTAATCGCGGTCGCAGGCTCCCTCGATTTGTCCCCCTTGGCAAGGGGGACAGTTTCTGAAGCGAAGAAACAGGGGGTGGACTGGCTGGATACGGCGAGAAGTGAGAGGCGGAATGTCGGAGTGGTCAGATGCATCAAGCTGCCTCACCCCCTATCTCCGCCCCGCCATTCGGCGGGATCGAGGGATGTCGGATTAGCTGGGTGCAGTCATGCGAATGTGATCGCCGGCTTCGCTGAGGTTCGGTATGCTGAGTTGGCCCTCCGAGGCCGCGATGACCGTGGCCACGGTAGCGTCTCCGGTGACGTTGGTGACCGTGCGGCACATGTCCAGGATGCGGTCAACACCAAGAATAAGGGCGATACCGGCTGTGGGCACGCCGATGGCCTCCAGGATAATGACCAGCATGATGATGCCCGCACCCGGCACAGCGGCCGTGCCGATGGACGCCAGCAACGCCGTGAGAATGATCGTGAGTTGGGCGCCGAAGCCGAGGCCAAGATCGAGCGCCTGCGCGATAAACACCGCCGCGATGGCCTGGTACATGGCCGTGCCGTCCATGTTGATGGTAGCTCCGAGAGGCAGCACGAACGAGGATACCTCCTCACTAACGCCAAGCTTCTCCTCGCAACGCTCCATGGTTACCGGCAGCGTGGCGCCGCTCGAGGACGTGGAGAACGCCACAAGTTGCGCAGGCCCGATGCCCGAGAAGAAGGTCTTGAGGCCCATTGGGCTGAAGAGCTTCAGGATGGTGGGATAGACCAACACCGTTTGAATGGTGAGCCCAAGCAGAACGGCAATGCAATACACCCCAAGCCCGCTCAACAGGCCAATGACCTGGCTCGGGTCGTCTCCAGTCACCGAGGTAATCGTCGCGGCTATCAGCGCGAACACGCCTACCGGCGCCAGCATCATAATGACATCCACCAGGCGAATGATGACGTCGTTGAGGCTCCCGAAAAAATCCAGCAGCGGTTGTGCTTTTTCCTTCGTCAACTGGATGAGCCCAATACCCAAAAACAGAGCCACCATCACCACCTGGAGCATGTTCCGGTTGTTGGAGGCCGCGGCGAAGAAATTGGAGGGCACCATATCCACCATAAACTGGAGCGGCCCACGGTCGGAGGCGGCGCCCGCGGCTACTTCGCGCCCGGCGGCGTCGTCGGCGTACGTGGACATGAGTTGGTCGCGGAGTTCGGGCGGGATGAACTCGCCCGGCTGCATCACATTCACGATGACGAGCCCGATGGTGATCGCCACCGCCGTCGTAACCAGGTAGATGCCGATGGTCTTTCCACCGATCCGCGAGAGCTTGCGGAGGTCGCTGAGGCTCGCCACGCCCATCACCAGCGAGGCCAGCACCAGCGGCACCGCAATCAGGCGCAGGCCGTTGATGAAGATGGTTCCGAACGGCGCTATCCAGTCGTCGACGAACCCGCCCCAGCCGTTGCTCGCGGCCAGGATGCCGTAAGCGATGCCGAACGTGAGCCCGAGGATGATTTGCCAGTGGAGTTTTCGGTACCAGGGCATGGATGGGTGCGGAGTGTGGCTTGGTGAAGCTACGGAAGGGTGTCGCGTATTGCGTGTGCCGTGCTGCGTGGTTCGAATTGCGTAGTACGTATTCCGTATTGCGTGGTACTGGCTGCTCTTACGCAATACGCATTGCGTAATACGGTCTATCTATCTAGAACGTGAATCGAACGTTCGCCACCGGCGAGACGACGCCGTCGGGCCCCTGGCGCAGCGAGACACTCGAGTTGATCTCCAGTCCCCGGTTGTGGAAGCGGGAGGTAAGTAAGGCATCCAACGCTGCCAGCGCATGGTTGGCCACAATGATGCTCGTGGTCCGCGAGGCTCGACGAAGCAGCGTGTTCGCATCCGCGTGGTCCTCGGCATAGTCGAAAAAAAGCGAGGTCTTCTGGGCGAACGCATCCCGCTGCTCGAACCCTTCAATCGAGAAGCAACTGGCGTCGTTCGGGTCGCGGCCGGCGCACCAGTCGCTCCAGCCCGCCCCAAACTGGAAGTACTTCCCGATGAGTTCGAAGTACTGCTGGTCGCCGTGGTTGGGGAGGACGTGCGAAAACGTAGCCCCCGTGCCCGTGCCGTCTGCGTTGTTGTAGCGGGAGGCGCGTTCGGCGGTACGGAGATCCTCGAAAAACGCAGCCACGCGCTGCTCCTGGTCGGCCGTCCAGCCACCGGGGTTCATAAAGTCCACGTCTTCAATACTGACGATGTCGAGATCCGAGCCGCCGTAGCCTGGGTACTCATTGAGCCACGCGCCGTACCGATAAGGGCTCCAGTCTCGGTGAGCGAATGCCTGGTAGGCGTCTCGTCCGTCGAGGCCCTGTCCCCGCCACGTGAAGTAACCCGTCCACAGCCCGATCTCGAGCGCGCCCGCTACCGCCGCGCGGATCCAGCTTTTGTTGTACGCCTGGCCGAGGCCCGGAACTACGGCGGACATCCCGAAGGCAAGGGCGGGATTCCTGCGCCCACCGCTTCCGAATACGCCACCGCTATTCTCACCGGAAACCAAGCTGGGCGATAGCAGGTCCGTGTGGAGGTCGCCCGTCAGAATGGGCCCGGTTTTATCTCTCGTCCGCGCGGACCGGCCTGTGTCTGCATCCGCGTTTTCTTCTGCAGCCAACACGTTTCGGGCAGCGAGCACGCAACGGGGCAGGATCTCCTCTGGCTCTGCCACGCCTGGCTTCGGTGACGGCGGCGTAGGCTCCTCAACCAGTTGTGGCGCTGATTTCCCTTTGTCCTTCTCCAGCGTAGCCGCAAAAGCCGACGTGGCGCCCGTCCCCGCGAAGGCGGGGGGCATCGCGGCCATCAACAAAACCAGAAGCGTTCTCATACCATGCATCTCTGAGACCAGGGTGTGTTAACAGTTAGCGAGTTGAGGTGAGTTCGAGGTCGGTCAGAGGCCGATTCTAGGCGCGTGACGAGTGCGATGCAGAGGCATCGGACGAGGAGCGCAACGACGAAACGGTCCAGAACGACCCGAAATCGCCCGACGCGATTGACTGTTAACACGCCCGAACTAAAGATCGAATTCAAAGAGAGCGCCGAAGTGAAACTGAAACTCGTCGCCGTACGTCACGAAGTTTTGGCCTTCGGGAGTGAGGAAGCCGTCGTCGAGTGTGAGGTCGAACGAGTCGAGGGCATACGTGGCCGAGGCGAAGAACGCCGTCGGGAAGAGGTAGAACGACGACAAGCCCAGCCGCAGCTCTGCGCCGATGTCTTTTCGGAAGGAACCGATGTCCGACACCGAGCCTGTCCACGCCGAGGCCGCGTCGGCATAAACCCGCGCGTAGAGTTTGTCGAAGTACAGGAAGCCGACTTGCCGGTTCAGGTTCGGAAGGAGCGCGAAGGTGTAGGCGGCTTGCAGCCAGAGCGTCTCATTGCCGCCCAGCGCGTAGAACGGGTAGCCCCGCGCGCCGATGAGCCCGCCCACGTAGTCGTTGAAGAACGAATCGACTTCGTCGCCGATGATGGTGGAGCCCTTCACGCGGAAAGACAGTCCGTGCGCTCCTCCCAAAAAACGACCCGGCAACAGCCGGCTGTAACGGGCATCGAGAGAGAACCGGTGGAAGTTAAACTGCTCGTAGACAGGAACCAGGCGGCCGTCCTCCACATCGAACCGGTCGAGCAGCTCGCTGGGCTCGTACTCGTAGCCGAGGGCCAGCCGGAGGCCCTCCGGAATCACATCCGACGATCGGCTCCGGCGGAGGAACTCGATGTATGCGTTCGCCATAACGGCCCTCCCGAGGAAGTACGTGTCCGACGAGGCGGGGATGGAAGCGCCGAACTCGGGCGAGAAGAAGGTCTCGGTCGTCACGCTGTACGGGCTGTAGCGGTAGCCCAGCTCCAGCGCCAGGTTCCGGTTCACCTTGCTCCTCGCGAAGATATCCACCTCGAATAGCGAGTACGAGAGATCGGTGTACGTGGTATCGGGCAGGCAGGCGGTGCAGGGGCTTTCCTCGAACGAAAGGCCGTCCTCCACGCCGCGCGTCAGGTTGTACAACTCCAGTGATATCTGTGGCGACCAGCTTCGCGGAAACATCGGCAGCCCTTTGCGATAGTCGATCTGGAGGAAGAGGTCGCGGTCCAGCGCATTCAGCCGCGAGGGATCGAAGAAGTCGGCCACGTCCTCGGCTGACCGGGAAGCCGGGGCAACCAGTATGCCCGTGAGGAATGAAAGGCCGTCCAGAATCTCACGGGACGTTGCGTAGAAACCAACCTTCGTGTTCGCCAGTTCGCGCCCAAGCCGCCCCTGTTCGGCATCCACGGCGTTGCGGCGCGGCGACGAGTAGCGATCCACGCGCACCACCGGGAAGACGGAGAACGACGTGAACGAATTGCCATACCTCTTGAGCGTTCCGAGTTCCTCGCCGCCATCTCCTGCCGTCAGTGGTACCCGGCGCTCTTCTCGCACCCGCCTCATCATGTCTGTGCCTAGCGGGCTTAGATCCGTGTCGTCGGAATCGTTGAGCGCGGCAAACTGCGCCGCCGATCCTTCCGGTTTCAGAGTGATGGGAGGCGGTGTGTACGGCATCACATCGGCGGCGGCCGGTGAGATCAGCGTCGCAATTTTGTAGCCGTCGTGCTGGAAACGGGCGTAGGTCACGTCGCCGGATGTGCTGACCGTGGGCATGAAAGCGCCGCCGAGGACATTGGTGAGGGCTTCCAGCTCGCCTTCCTCCGCTCTACTGTACAGGTTGTAGATCCCCGATACGTCCGACGCGAAAACGAGTGTACCGTCCGACATGAATACTGGACTGCGTTCGTCTACGCCCGGATCGTCGAGAACCGTTTCGGCCACTCCTCCTCCAGGCCGGACGCGGTAGAGGCCCCGCTCCCGTTCGCGGCTCCTGCCGAAGTAGATCCACCCGCCATCAGGATGCCAGGCCGGGTCGCTCACTTGGGTGCCGTCGGCGTAGGTGGTGAGGGATTGGATCGTGGCCTCCGGATCATGCGCCGTGAGGTCCATCAGGTAGAGATTCGTCGAGCCGTCGCCTTGCTTAACAAACACGAGTTGCGAGCCGTCCGGGCTTACGGCCGGCTCGGCGGCTCGGCGGTCGTGCGTAAGGCGTTCGGACTCCTCTTCCTCTATATCAAGACGGTAGAGGTCGGAGAAACGACGCCCCCGGTTGTTACCGGAGATCTTTGCGTAGATGATGGAGCGGCCATCAGGCATCCAGGCAAACCGCCCGCTCACCCCGCCGATGAGCGGTTTGCCGAGAGCGCATGTGTAGCCTCCGTACTCCGTTTCCAGCCCGTCGATGCGGAAGGCGCTTTCCTCCCCACTAACCAGATCGCGAACGTAGAGTGAGAGAATGTTGTAATCCCGCCCCTTATTTGAAAGGTAGGCGAGACGCGTGCCGTCCGGCGAATACGCGGGATACAGGTTCGTGAAGCCTTCCTCCTCCACCAACTCACCCTCAACTAGGTTTGCGCGGATGCCGGTCGTGCGTGCTTCGTACTCCACCGTGAGGTCGTTTTGCCAGCGGCCGAAGACCTCGTCGGCGGGTTCGTTCAGGGCGTCCGAGAGCGCGCGCTCCACGTTCCAGTTGCTGAGGCGCGCCAGTTGCTCAGAGACCTCGCGCAAGACATCCTCGCCGTACGTGTTGGCGAGGAAGTGGGTGAACGCGAACCCGTGGTTGTACACCTGCTCGCGCTGGATGGAGGTCTTCGACGCGAACGTGCCCATCTGGTCGAGCGAGAAGCCCTCGCCCGCCAACAGTTGGGTGCGGAGGATCATGTCGCGGTGCGTGTCCCAGCTATCGTATCCGAGGCCTTCCCGCTGGTACTGCGCCGTGCCCTCGGCCAGCCACGCCGGGTTGTTCAGCACTGGCACGGGGTACGAGAGGATGGCCCTGGGGTAGCCATAAAGAACGTCGGGGCGGCGCACCTCCTCGTAGTCGAGGTACTGGAAGTAGTAGAACGGCATGCGGCGGCTGCCCATCATCGTTTTCTGCACCTGCACGATGTGCGTGAACTCGTGCGCAATCACGTTCCGCAACCAGCCGTTCGCGCCGCGCAGCGTCGATTCGAGGGCGGGCGCCCAGATTTCGATTTTGTTATCGAAGAAGTACGCCGCGCCGTTCGAGTAGTCCTCGTAATCCTTCATGATGATGGCAACGCGGCCGTCGGGCTCGTACTCGTAGAGCGACGTGATGGGCTCGTAGACCTCCTCGGCAATCCGCGCCACCACCTGAGCGCTGCGGCTCGCGCCTTCCCCCGACGAATCGGCGTGGAAGTGAACGTTGAAGTGCTCCGTCTCGATGGTGTACCAATCGAGCCCCGGCCGGACGAAGTCCATCTGGGATGGCCAGGCTTGCGCCGCCGCGGGTGTTGCAAGAAGGGTAAAGGGTAAGCAAAGGATAAAGGGTAAAGGGTAAAGGGTAAAAGCAGCCTGCAGATTGAGGCACGCTCGACCTGATGCTAGAGCCCTTCCTTTACCCTTCACCCTTTTACCTTTACACTTCATAGCCCTTTTCCCTTTTGCCTTTTTCATCGAATGATGGCCATACGGATGAGTCGAGATTCCTCGCGGCCGGAGGCCGTCGTTGCCGTGACGCGGGCAAAGTAAACGCCGCTCGGCGCGTCGGTACGCCATTCTAGCTCGGTCGGGACACCGCCTCGCACGGAGCCTGCGTCCAGTTCGTCCACGAGTGCTCCGGCGAGGTCGACAATCATAATAGATACCTCGGCGTCCTCTCCAGTGCGGAAGCGCAGAAATGTGCGACCTTCGCGGATGGGGTTGGGCCAGTTGTACGTCTCGGCTTCGTCGAGGAGTGAGGCGGAAGTTTCGCCTCCGGCAACAGGCTCAAGGCTGACGAAGCTGGTGTTTTGCACATTCCCGTATAGGCCGCCCCAGACGACGTCGCCAAGGTTGTCAAGACGCCAGCCGGTGAGTCGCTCCGGCTCCTGGAAGCCACCCCCAACAGCATAGAGGCTACTTCCCGCCAGCCTAGGTGTAGTGTAGATCGAGCGAGAAACTGGAAGGGGAAAACCTGGCACCAGTGCTCCTCTACGCCCCACATCAAAGGCTGCAAGGCTACCGGAGCTGGTCGCCACAAGTACACTTGGACTGCCGCTGTCGGTGAGAGCGGCAACTAGCGGGCGCGGCGGCAAAGCTCCTCCATATCCTTCGCCCAAAACAGGATCGCGTATCGGGAAGCCATCAACCATTGCGCCGTTTTGCGTGAAGGCGACCAGCGTAGATCCGATCATAAAAACCGCGTCCAAGAATCCGTCACGGTCGAGGTCCACCAGCGCGGGAGAACTAGCGACCGGCGTCTGTTCCTCAACGCCATAATCAGCAGGATCTGAATCACGGACTGCGCCACCGGGCAGGAGCCAGAGGAGCTTCCCGTACGAGGTAAGTGCAGCAACAAC